>NZ_AP012978.1:631428-947142 GCF_000801295.1 endosymbiont of unidentified scaly snail isolate Monju
TCTGCAGATCCCGTTGCTCAAGGTGGGATTGCGCGACCGTCGTTTCTTCAGTGATGCACGGCATCCAGCCCGGCGATTGCTCAACAACCTGGCACGTGCCGGTCTGGCCTGGACCGATGACGGGGACCGTTCGGTGACCAGCCCCTATGGTCGCATCGAATCGGCGGTGTTGCGCATTCTCAGTGACTTCGATGACGATATCGGCATCTTCGAGCAGGTCAACGAGGAATTCGAAGGCTGGCTCGAACGCGAGCAGAAGCACGCGCGGATCGCCGAGCAACGCCTGACCCAGGCCCGCGAAGGACAGGAGCAGCTGCATCAGGCGCGCGTGCGGGTTGCCCAGGAGATCCGGCGACTTCTCGATGATTGTGCGCCCCCCGAATGCCGTGTGCCCGAGGTGGTCGAACGCCTGCTCACCGAGGGCTGGCGTGATGTCATGTTGCTGGCGCTGTTGCGCGAGGGGGAGGACGGCGAGCAATGGCGACAGGCCGTGGAGTTGGCCGGGCGACTGGTCTGGAGCGTGCAGCCCAAGCACGAACCGACCGAACGCCAGCGTCTGCTCAAGGCCATTCCCGAGCTCTTGAGTGGCCTGCGTGAGGGACTGAACAATATTTCCTTCGATCCGCACAAGGCGGGACGCCTGTTCAAGGCGCTGCAGGCCTGCCACATCGCTGCTCTGAGGGGAAACTGGATCAGCGAAGAGGCCGGCAAGCCGGTCGCCCCCCCGGAAGATGCACGGAAGACCACCGCGAGCAACGAGCGGAGCGGGGATCTTGTCCAAACTGAACCGGCGCCGCAGGATGTGATGGCCGAGGAACCGCCGTCCCCGCCGCCCGACGAGTTCCTGCGGATGGCCCAGGCGTTGATGCCAGGCGTCTGGCTGGAATGGACCGATGAGTCGGGTCGCGAGTTGCGCGGCAAGCTGTCCTGGCGCAGCCAGCTCACCGGCAATTGCGTATTCGTCGATCGCCGTGGCATGAAGCTGGCGGAACTGGGGTGCGAGGAGCTGGCCGCGATGCTGCGTGAGGGCCGGGCGCGCAAGCTCGAGGACCTGAATACGCCGCTGATGGATCGTGCCCTCAATGCCATGCTCGAGGTGCTCAAGCGCACCGAACCGGTGCCACCCACCCACTGATCCCGCGCCTTCGTTACAATGTAAATGCCGACCAGGACCCTGGTCGGCATTTTTTCGTGGGAGATACGCATGAGCGAGAAGATCAGTGACAGTGGCCTGAAGTACGAAGATCTGGTCGAGGGTGAGGGCGCGGTGGCCGAACCGGGGCAGCGGGTCTCGGTGCATTACACCGGCTGGCTGGAAGACGGTACCAAGTTCGATTCCAGTGTCGATCGCAACGGGCCTTTCCGGTTCGCGCTGGGACGCGGCATGGTGATCCGTGGCTGGGACGAGGGCGTGGCCGGGATGAAGGTGGGCGGCAGGCGCCGGCTGGTGATTCCGCCGCACCTGGGCTATGGGCCGCAGGGGGCGGGCGGGGTGATCCCGCCGAATGCCACCCTGGTATTCGAAGTGGAACTGCTCGACATCCTCTGATGAAACCGGATGCCGCGGAGATTGCCCGCCAGGTGCGGCAGGCCTTGCGCGAGGACCTGGGCGAGGGCGACCTGACGGCGCAGCTCGTGCCCGCGACGGTGCAGGCGCAGGCCACGGTGATCGCACGAGAGCCGGCGGTGCTGTGCGGCCGCGACTGGCTGGACGAGGTGCTGCGCCAGGTCGATCCTGCCTGCCGTGCGGAATGGGCCGTTGCGGACGGCGAAGCGTTGACGCCCGATCGGCCCCTGTGTCGCCTGCAAGGGCCGGCGCGCAGCCTGCTCACCGCCGAACGTACCGCGCTCAACTTTCTGCAGACCCTGTCGGGCACAGCCACCTTGGCGGCGCGCTATGTGCAGGCCGTGGCCGGCACCGGCGCGCGTATCCTGGATACCCGAAAGACGGTTCCCGGATTACGTCTGGCCCAGAAATACGCAGTGCGTTGCGGTGGTGCCAGCAACCATCGCATCGGCCTGTTCGACGCCATTCTCATCAAGGAGAACCACATCGCGGCAGCCGGATCCATTGCGGGCGCGCTGGCCGCCGCGCAGCGCATTTGCGAGGACCTGGGGCGGCCGGTGGAGATCGAGATCGAGGTCGAGGACCTGGCGCAGCTCGAGGAGGCGCTGGCGCAGGGCGCGAAGCGGGTGCTGCTCGACAACTTTGACCTGCCTGCCCTGCGCGAGGCCGTGCGTCTGAATGCCGGGCGTGCCCGCCTGGAGGCCTCGGGCGGGGTCGACCTGGAGACTGTGCGCGCCATCGCCGAGACCGGGGTGGACGACATCTCGGTGGGTGCCCTGACCAAGGACGTGCACGCGGTCGATCTGTCGATGCGCTTTACCTGATTACTGTAAAGCAACGCTCAGAGCGCTCTCCGTGGGCGGGCCTCTGGGCGCCCATCCACGGTGTTGCGCTGGCTTGACATGGAATGGCCATGCCTGCTGCCTGTGCGCCTTGTGGGTGAACGCCCTGAGACCCGCTGAGTGTCGCTTTACTTAGGGTTGCCTCAGTATTCCCAGAACGCCGGCCCCGGCGGCAGCACCAGGCGCAGGCCGGCGAAGCCGGTCTCTGTGTCGGCGGGCACGCCGATGCGGAAGCTGGCGCGCCGCACCGCCGGCTGGCTGTGCAGCGAGGCGCCACGCTGCACGTTCCAACCCGCGTCCAGTCCCGGGGTGGCCAGTTCGGGGTCTTCTGGCGCCTGGTAGGCATCGTAGGCCTCGAAGGGGTTGGCGCACCATTCGCGGGCCCGCCCGGTGTCTTCCAGCAGGCCCAGCCGGGCCGCGGTCTCCCACTGGTACTCGTGTTGCAGCACCGCCCCCTCCAGTTCTTCGATCTGCGCCGAGGCCCAGGCGGCGAAGGCGCGCGCCTCGTGGACGTTGATGCCGGTGACCGGCTCATCCGGTGTCAGGTCGGCCGGTCCCTTGATGCCCACGCCGTACCAGAGTCCCTGGGCATCGCGTCGCCAGTGCCAGGGCGCGGTGCGTTCGTGCCGTGCCAGCCAGTCCTGTCCGGCGGCATCCCACCAGTCGGTGTTCTCGTAGCCGCCCGCTTTGATGAAGGCCAGGAATTCGGCATTGCTCACCGGCCGCTTCTGGATACGGAAGGCGTGCAGTTCGACCACCTGCACCGGCTGCTCGCAATCGGTGATCACGCCCTCGCGGGCGCCGATGCGGTAATGGCCCTGGTCGACGCGCTGGCTGTCCGCTGCCGGTCGGTGGGCCCGCAATGGCTGGGTGACTGCGTGGTCATCGTGCTCCCCGTGCAGGGTGCGCGCCTGGGTCACTGCCAGCAGGGCTTCGTAGATCAAGGCGTGGCGCTGTACCAGCCAGGCGGGCAGCCAGCCGCCTTCGAGCAGGGGGTGTTCCGGCAGGAAGCGAGGGTTGGCCAGCAGGGTCATGTGGTGATCGAAGATCTCCAGCGCCCAGTTGAGCAGGTGATCCTGGGGCGGCAGTTGTGCGAACAGGGCATCGTCGGGCACCACGTCGTGTGCAAAGAAATGGCGCACCCGGTCGCTCAGGTCGTGGTCGTCGAACAGGTGTCCGCGCAGCAGGTGGGTCTCCAGGTACACGGCGCGTCCCAGCAGCCAGCCGGCGGCCGGCAGCCGTGGGTGGAAGCGACGGTTCACATCGCGAGCGGGCAGGGTCTCGACGAGCTGGATGAGGCGTTCGTGTATCCCGGCGAGCGCGCCGAGGGTCTGGGCTGGAATCATGCGACAGCCTTCCGAGTGCGGGAGAGGCGCCGATCTTACTGAGACAACCCGAAGTAAAGCAACGCTCAGAGCGCTCTCCGTGGGCGGGCCTCAGGGCGTCCATCCACGGTGTTGCGCTGGCTTGACATGGAATGGCCATGCCTGCTGCCTGTGCGCCTTGTGGCTGAAAGCCCTGAGACCCGCTGAGTGCCGCTTTACTTCGGGTTGTCTCAGTAACCCAGCGCTAACCCAGCGCGGCGCGCCGGTGTGCGGGGTCAGCCGTACAGGCGGAACCGCGAGGAGGCCTCGCGCAGGCGTGCCGCCGACTCGTCCAGGCCCTCGCTGGCTGCCGAGACCTCCTCGGCCAGCCGGTAGGTGGCGTGCGAGGAATCGTTGATCTGCACCATGGTCTGGTTGATCTCTTCGGTAGCCACGCTCTGCTCCTCGGCAGCGGTGGCGATCTGGCTGCTCATGTCGTTGATGCGTTCGATGGCCTGGCTGATGGCGTCCAGCGCCTCGTTGGTGCGGTGTGCCTCGGCCACGCCGGCGCGGGCCTTTTCCTTGCTGGCCTGCATCACTTCGACCGCCTGACGGGTACCGTTCTGCAGGCGCTCGATCATGTTGTGGATCTCTTCGGTCGATTGCTGGGTGCGCGAGGCGAGGGTGCGTACCTCGTCGGCGACGACCGCGAAGCCGCGACCCTGTTCGCCGGCGCGTGCAGCCTCGATGGCAGCGTTCAGTGCCAGCAGGTTGGTCTGCTCGGCGATCGAGCGAATGACCTCCAGGACGGTGCCGATTTCCACGCTGCCGGCCTCCACCTCGCCTACCACGCCGGCGGCATGCTCCACCTCGTTGGCCAGTGATTCGATGGCCTGGGCGTTGTGCAGCACGATCTCACGTCCCCGGCCGACCAGCTCGTGAGCCTCGCTGGTCGCCTCGGCGGTCTGTGCCGAGCTGCGGGCGATTTCCTGCACCGTGGCGGCCATTTCGTTGATGGCGGTGGCCACCTGGCTGACCTGCAACTGTTGCTGATTCATCGCCTCGCGCGTCTGCTCGGTGATCGCCGCGATGCGTCCCGAGGCATCGGAAACGGCATCGCCCGCCTGTACCATCCCGGCTACGAGGCTGTTGACCGACTCGGCCATGTGGTTGATGGCGTCCTGTACCTCGACCATTTCGTCGCGGGTGGGGATGGCCACGCGGGCCGAGAGATCACCTGCTGCGACCTGGCTGGCGCCTTCGCGGATGTGGCGGATGGTCTGCATGATATTGAGGTAGAAACCGCCACCGAACCAGCCCATCAGCAACAGGGAGAAGGCGGCGATGACCGCGGCACCGAGGATCTCGCGTTCGGCTGCCACGGTCCGCTGTGCCAGATCCTGTACCAGGACCTGTGCTGCCTGATCGAAGGCGGCAAAGGCCTTCTCGATGGCGGCAGTGCCGGTATCGAAGACCTCGCCAGGCGCGGTCTGCACCTGCTCGGGGGTCAGCAGGCGCTCACGAACGAAACGGGCATAGTCCGCAAGCGCCTCGGTGGCGGACTGCATGGGCCGCGTGATCGACTGGTACAGCGCAGGATTCTTGGCGCGGGCATGTGTGAGCTTGCGCTCCAGGACGTCGAGGTGATGCTCCAGGGTGCTGACCTGGTTGCTCAAGCGGGTGTAGGTCTCGGGGGTGAATCCCCCCCGGGCCGCCACTCCGGTACCCAGGCCACGTACGCGCCCCGCGTATTCGGTGCTCAGCAACAGATCCTCGGCGATCCCCCGGGTGAGCAGGGCGAAACCCAGCGCCGGGTCGGTGCTCAGGCCCGACTCGTCGTTGACGTGGATCATCAGGGCATGCAGATCCATGATGATCGCGGTGTGACGTTCGAAGGACCGGGCCGGTGTTTCATTTGCCTGCTGTTCGAGCAGGGCGCGCCAGGCCTGGGCGATCTGTCGGGCGCGATCACCAGTTGCCAGTGTTGCGCCAGCCTGCGCATCCAGGGCCAGCCAGGTCTTCATCGCCGAATCGATGGCGAGTCGCTTGGCGTTCTGTCTTGCCCGGGAATCCTTGTCGCCGTGCAGGGCTCCCTGCGAGAGCCCCCGGTGCTGCGGAATCAGACCGAACACCTTGCGAGCCACCTGCAGGTATTGCAGTCCCTGCTGCTCGCGATGCATGCGATGCAGGGCTTCCTGGGCATGGGAGAAATCCAGCCACAACAGGTAACCGACCGGGATGAGAAACATGACCACAGTCAGAAGGATTTTGCCAGAGTAAGAAAGACGCCCGATAATGGCCTCGGCAGGGGCAAACAGACGTTTCATTGGGTTCCATCTCCAGACAGGTGATCGGGGCTGCCGGATATAGCGACCTGTTCCCGGCCTTCTTTAACCCTTCGAGGAACATTGTGTGAATATTGCGAAGAATTGCGTGGTAGCGGCCGATTTCCGGCTGTTCGACAAGGCTGGTGAACTGATCGATTCGTCCGACAGCAACGGCCCCCTGGTGTATCTGCACGGTGCGGAACAACTGCTGCCGGCGCTCGAGGCCGCGCTGGACGGCCATGCCATAGGCGACGAGCTGATGGTTGAACTGACCCCCGAGCAGGCCTTTGGTGAGCATGATCCGGGCCTGGTGGACAAGGCGCCACGTGCCAATTTCCCGGGCGTGGATCACATCGAGCCTGGCATGCGTTTCCAGACCCAGTTGCCGGATGGCACGCCCATGGTGGTCACTGTCACGGCAGTGGACGACGAATGGGTCACTGTCGACGGCAATCACGAACTGGCCGGCAAGGACCTGCGTTTCGAACTGAAGGTGGTCGCGGTGCGCGAGGCCACGGCAGAGGAGCTGGCGCACGGCCATGCCCACGGCGTGGACGGTAGCGAGGAGCACTGAAGAGGGCCCACCCCGGGCCGAATGTTTGCGGCGGGGGCGCCGCTCCTGCCCTGTAGGAGGCCCGTCCCCGGGTCGAAGGTTCGCGGCGGGAACGCCGTTCTTGCGGGCGGCCTCAGGCCTTGCCGAACCGTTCTTCCAGCCAGGCGACGATATCGCTGGATTCATACAGCCAGCGGGTCTTGCCGTCTTCCTCGATGCGCAGGCAGGGCACCTTGTGCTGGCCGCCCTGTTCGATCAGTTCTGCCTGGTATTGCGGGTCGTTCAGGGCGTCGCGCAACGCGATGTTCAGGCCGAGCCGGTGGATGGTGCGGCGTACCTTGACGCAGAAGGGGCAGAGCCGGAACTGGTAGAGCGCCAGGTTCGCGGTCTGTGCGTCGATGGCGGCCTGTTCTTCAGGTGTGCGTTGAGGTGGCTTCGGACGGGTGAGCCAGTCGCCGAACAGGATGAGCTGGCCGAGCACCCAGCGGATCGCGCGCAGGATCATGACTTTCCGCCTCCCAGACAGGGGGGCGAATCGGACAACTGTCCGCCTTTTGCAAACCATTCCTCGGGCGTCATGGTGTGCAGGGCCAGGGCGTGGATGGCGTCCATGATCTCTCCGGCAAGGACCTGGTTGACCGCGCGGTGACGCTGGATCAGCGACTGGCCGGCAAAGGCCTCGGCAACCAGGGTCACCTTGAAGTGCGATTGCGCATCTTCAGGCACATTGTGCATGTGGCTCTCGTCGAGCACCTCGAGGTGCAGTGGCGCGAAGGCATCTTTCAGGGCCTGTTCGATTCTCTCCTGCATGCGCATGGCGGCGGCTCCAGTCGGTATTCGGGAAGGCGATTCTGGAGCCGCCCGGCGCGCGCATCAACCCGGCGGGCCTGGGGAAACCGCTGGATCGCTCAGCGGTTCTGGTGCAGGGTGTGCCTGAGCTCGGCGATACGCATCGACCATTCGGCCGGCCCACGCTGGTGCACCGACTCGCCGTGGCTGTCCACCGCCACGGTGACCGGCATGTCCTGTACCTCGAACTCGTAGATGGCCTCCATCCCCAGATCTTCGAAGGCGACCACCCGGGCCTTCTTGACTGCCTGCGAGACCAGGTAGGCGGCGCCGCCGACTGCGATCAGGTAGGCGGCCTTGTGGCGGCGGATGGACTCGATCGTCTCGGGGCCGCGTTCGGCCTTGCCGATCATGCCCAGCAGGCCGGTCTGGCCAAGCATCAACTCGGTGAACTTGTCCATGCGCGTGGCCGTGGTGGGGCCGGCCGGTCCCACCACCTCGTCGCCGACCGGATCGACCGGGCCGACGTAGTAGATCAGTCGGTTGGTGAAGTCCACGCCCTCGGGCAGGCCCTGGCCCGATTCCAGCAGTTGCTGGATGCGTTTGTGCGCGGCGTCACGCCCGGTGAGCAGGCGGCCGGACAGCAGCAGGCGATCGCCGACTTGCCAGGAGGCGATCTCCTCGCGGGTCAGGGTGTCGAGGTTCACCCGCCGTGCCTCGGGTCCGGGCGCCCAGTGGATATCGGGCCAGTCGTCCAGCGAGGGCGGTTCGAAGGTGGCGGGTCCGGTGCCGTCCAGTTCGAACTCGAGGTGCCGGGTGGCCGCGCAGTTGGGGATCATGCCCACAGGTAGCGAGGCGGCATGGGTGGGGTAGCTGAGGATCTTGACGTCGAGCACCGTGGTGAGGCCGCCCAGCCCCTGGGCGCCGATGCCCAGCGTGTTGACCCGCTCGTGGATCTTCAGGCGCAGTTCTTCGATGGGATTGGACGGGCCGCGCTGTTGCAGCTCGTGGATGTCGATGGGCGAGAGCAGGGCCTCCTTGGCCATCAGCAGGGCCTTCTCGGGGGTGCCTCCGATGCCGATGCCGAGGACGCCCGGCGGGCACCAGCCCGCTCCCATGCCCGGCAGGGTGCGCACGACCCACTCGACCAGGTCGTCGCTGGGGTTGAGGGTGGTAAAACGGGCCTTGTTCTCCGAGCCGCCTCCCTTGGCGGCGATGGCGATCTCGAAGCGGTCGCCGGGTACCAGCTCGGTGTGGACGATAGCCGGGGTGTTGTCGCCGGTGTTGCGACGCTCTCCGATCGGTGGATCGACCATGGACGCACGCAGTGGGTTGATCGGATCGGTATAGGCGCGGTGCACGCCCTCGTCGATCATCTCCTGCAGGGAGCGGTTGCTGTCGAAGCGCACATTCATGCCGATCTTGAGGAAGACCACCACCACGCCGGTGTCCTGGCAGATCGGCCGGCGACCCTCGGCGCTCATGCGCGAGTTGGTGAGGATCTGTTCCAGTGCGTCCTTTGCCGCAGGCGACTGTTCGCGCTCCCAGGCCGCGGCCACCGCACGTACGAAGTCTCGCGGGTGGAAGTACGAGATGTATTGCAGGGCATCGTGGATGCTCTGGATGAGATCGTCTTCGCGGATCAGTGTCATATCATACCCCTAGCATCAGGCGGGCTGGATCTTCCAGGCACTGTTTGATGGTGACCAGTGTCTGTACGGCCTCGCGCCCGTCGATGATGCGGTGATCATACGACAGGGCGAGGTACATCATCGGACGGATCACGATTTCGCCATCGACCACCACCGGGCGCTCGGTAATGTTGTGCATGCCCAGGATGGCGCTCTGCGGCGGGTTGAGGATGGGGGTGGACAGCATGGAGCCATAGACCCCTCCGTTGGAAATGGTGAAGGTACCACCAGTGAGTTCCTCGTAGCTGAGGGTGCCGTCCTTTGCCTTTTGCGCGAACTGCTTGATGCGGTGCTCGATCTCCGCAAAGCCGAGTTGGTCGGCGTCGCGCAGGATGGGTACCACCAGGCCGCGTGGCGAGCCCACGGCGATGCCGATGTCAAAGTAGTCATGATAGACGATATCGGTGCCGTCCACCGAGGCGTTGACCACCGGGAATTTCTTGAGTGCCTCGACGACGGCCTTGACGAAGAAGGACATGAAACCCAGCTTGACGCCGTGTTCCTGCTCGAAGCGCTCGCGCAGGCGGCGGCGCAAGGCCATGACCTCGGACAGGTCCACCTCGTTGAAGGTAGTGAGGATGGCGGCGGTGTGCTGTGCCTCGACCAGGCGCTCGGCGATGCGCGCACGCAGGCGGCTCATGGGTACCCGCGTCTCGTTGCGTGCCGGTCCACTCTCTGCCGTCGGCGGGATCATCGCCTTGAGGTCTTCCTCGTCCTGCTGTTTCTGCAGCTCGTCGAGATAGCGCATCACGTCTGCCTTGAGGATGCGTCCGTCCTTGCCGGTGCCGCGGATCTTGCTCGGGTCCAGCGACAGCTCCTTGACCAGGCGACGTACTGCCGGGGTGAGCACGGGTTCGGCATCGTTGCTCGCAGGCGGTGTATCTGCCGCGGGGGACGAGGCCTTCGCGGCAGGGGTCGGGGTCTTCGCTGCGGGAGCATCGATCGGTTCGGGGGAGGGCGCCTCGGCCGGTGGGGCGGTCTTCGCGGTGGCGCTGCCCTGTTCGATGAGTCCCAGCAGGTCGTCGCTGGTGACCACTGCGCCGGTCTCGGCGCGGATCTCGGCGAGTACCCCGTCGACCGGCGAGGGAACCTCGAGCACGACCTTGTCGGTTTCCAGGTCGAGCAGGTTCTCGTCGCGCGCGACGGGATCACCCGGTTGCTTGTGCCAGGCCAGCACGGTGGCGTCGGTGACCGATTCGGGAAGGGTCGGGACCTTCAGTTCGATGGGCATGATTCAACCTCTGCGGTTCATGGACGGATCGGCATAGCCGGTGAGGGCGTCGTCGACCAGTTTTTCCTGTTCTTCCTGGTGCACCCGGAAATAGCCGGTGGCCGGTGCCGCGGCCGAGGGACGGCCGCAGTAGATCAGCGGCTTGCGCGGGTCCAGCGAGGCGTGGAAGCGGTGCTTTATCTGGTCCCAGTAGCCCTGGTTCTGGGGTTCTTCCTGGCACCAGACGTATTTCTCCACCGCCGGGTAGCTGTCGATGATCTGGCGGTAGGCATCCCAGGGGAAGGGATAGATCTGCTCGAGACGCACGATGGCCACGTCCTCGATGCCGCGGCTGCGGCGTGCCTGCAACAGGTCGTAATAGACCTTGCCGGTGCACAGGATGAGTTGCCGGACCTTTTCCTTGTCGAGCGGATCGACCTCGTCGATCACGGTCTCGAACTGGCCGGTGCTCAGCGATTCCAGCGGCGAGGTGGCCAGCGGGCTGCGCAGCAGGCTCTTGGGCGTGAACACGATCAAGGGGTGCCGGAAGGGGCGGATCATCTGCCGCATCAGCAGGTGAAAGATCTGCGCCGGGGTGGTGGGCACGCAGACCTGGATGTTGTGCTCGGCGCACAGCTGCAGGTAGCGCTCGGGACGCGCCGAGGAGTGTTCCGGTCCCTGGCCCTCGTAACCGTGTGGCAGGAACAGGGTGAGCCCGCAGTACAGGCCCCACTTGGCCCCGGCCGAGGTGATGAACTGGTCGATCACCACCTGGGCGCCGTTGGCGAAGTCGCCGAACTGGGCTTCCCAGATGGTCAGCCCATCGGGTTCGGCCGAAGCGTAGCCGTACTCGAAGGCCAGCACCGCTTCTTCGGACAGTACCGAATCGATGATCACGCAGTTGGGCTGGTTCGGGTGCAGGTGCTGCAGGGGCATGTAGCTCTCGCCGGTCTCCTGGTTGCGCCACATGGCATGGCGGTGGAAGAAGGTGCCGCGCCGGGCGTCCTGCCCCGAGAGGCGAACCGGGTAGCCGCGGTCGAGCAGGCAGGCATAGGCCATGATCTCGGCGAAGCCCCAGTCCATCAGCCGGGTGCCCTGCGCCATCTGCTGACGGTCCTCGAGGATGCGCGCCAGCCGTGGGTGCAGCGGGAAGTCCTGCGGCGGGGTGAAGATCTGTCCGGCCAGCGCCGCGACGCGGTCGGGATCGACCCGGGTGTCGACTGGAGTATCCCAGCTCACGCCGTGGAAGCGTTTCCAGTCCACGTGGATGCGTCCGTCCAGGTCGCACAGGGCGGTGCGGCCCACGCAGTTGCCCTTTTCGAACTCGTTGCGGATGTCTTCCGTTTCCTTCTGCACCACCTCGGGCGTGACCACACCCTCGGCGATCAGGCGCTCGGCATACAAGGCGCGCACCGGCGGGTGGTTGCGGATCTTGCGGTACATGACCGGCTGGGTCACCGCTGGCTCGTCGGCCTCGTTGTGGCCCTGGCGGCGGTAGCACACCAGGTCGATCACCACGTCCTTGTGGAAGCGCATGCGGTAGTCGAAGGCCAGGCGGGTGACGAAGATCACCGCTTCGGGGTCGTCGCCGTTCACGTGGAAGATGGGGGCCTGCACCATCTTGGCGATGTCGGTGCAGTAATGGGTGGAACGGCTGTCCAGCAGGTTGCTGGTGGTGAAGCCGATCTGGTTGTTGATCACGATATGCACCGTGCCGCCGACGCCGAAGCCACGCGCCTGCGACATGTTGAAGGTCTCCTGGTTGACGCCCTGGCCGGCGATGGCGGCGTCACCGTGGATCACTACCGGGATGATCTTGTCGCCGGTGACATCGTGGTAGCGTTGCTGGCGCGCCCGCACCGAGCCCATGATGACCGGGTTGATGATCTCCAGGTGCGAGGGATTGAAGCCCAGGGTGACATGGATGGGACCGTGCGGGGTCTCCAGGTCCACCGAAAAGCCCTTGTGATATTTCACGTCGCCCGAGGACAGGATGCCCCGGTCGGGGTGTTCGGGGCGTGCGCCCTCGAATTCCTGGAAGATCTCGCGCGGCGGCTTGGCCAGGATATTGGCCAGCACGTTGAGTCGCCCGCGATGCGCCATGCCGATGACCACTTCTTCGGCCTGGTCGCGTCCCGCGCGAACGATCAGTTCATCGAGCAGGGGAATCAGCGTCTCACCGCCCTCGAGTGAGAAGCGCTTCTGCCCCACGAAGCGGGCGTGCATGTATTTCTCGATGCCCTCGGCCGCGGTGATCATGTGCAGCAACCAGCGCCGGTCCTCGTCGCTCAGTTCGGGGCGCGCCCGGTAGCCTTCCAGGCGTTGCTGTATCCAGCGCTTCTCCTCGGTGCTGGTGATGTGCATGTACTCCGAGCCGACCTTGCCGGTGTAGACCGTCTGCACGATCTCGAGGATCTCGCGCAGTGGCAGGCGCTCGGGGGCGAACAGCGAGCCGGTGTTGAAGGTCTCGTCCATATCCGCCTCGGAGAAGCCGTAATAGGCGGGTTGCAGCTCGGGCAGGGGGATGATGTCGTGCAGCTTGAGGGGATCGAGATCGGCGTTCTGATGGCCGCGCACCCGGTAGGCGTTGATGAGGCGCAGCACCTTCACCTGACGCTCGGCCGCTGTCGCATTGAAGGCCGGTGCCTGGCGGTAGACCGGGCCGGTGGTCAGGTGCGTGAGATTGGTACGGATCTCGCGGTGCGAGACATCGGGCCGTTCGCGCCCCGGGCCGTCCACCGGTGGCAGCGACTCGAAATGCCGGCGCCAGTCCTCGGGAACACTGGCAGGGTCTTTCAGGAAGTCTTCGTAGAGTGCTTCGATGAAGGGGGCGTTGCCGCCGAAGAAACCCGAGGCTCGGGCCTGTTTTTCCAGGAAGTCCGACATTTTTGGACGATCGACCTTTTTTGTTGCTCGTGACGCCAGCCATACTCAATGGGCTGATATTACAAGGCAGACTAGCACCTGTGTAGCAGGTGTTCATGATCTGTTTCAACAATAGGACGATCGTCATATAATTGAGTCGTCCAGACGATGTGAATGCCGGGGCAGGCGCGTCGTGGCTGGGTGAGGCGGTGCGTGCCCGAGATTGCCCGATGTCGGCGACGACCGGCCGACCCTTTGCTAGTATCACTCGCAGAACCTTTACCGGCGGTGCGGCTCCACAGGGGGCCGGGACCCCGGGTCAATGGTCCATACAGATGAGTAGCAGCAGAAAGAAGGACAAGCCTGTTTCACGTCCCGACATCCATGCCATCGAGGCGGATGTCGCCTATTTCGACGCCCGTATCTCCTTCGCCTCGCGCGGAGACCGCACGGTGTACAAGCAGGCCCAGCGCAAGGCCTACGAGGCGCTGAGCAAGAGCCTTTCCGAGACACTGGAGCGGCTGCGCAAGTAGCGGGTTCAGGCCTTTCCAGCGGCGTTCCGCCGCCACTGTCCCAGATCGTTCCCTATCTTGAGCATCGCCGGCACCAGCAACAGCACCGCGAGCATCGCGGTCAGGGTGCCGAAGCTCAGGGCGATGGCCATGGGGACCAGGAAACGTGCCTGGAGTGCCGTCTCGAACAGCATCGGCGTGACCCCCAGGGTGGTGGTGAGGGTGGTCAGTACGATGGGCCGGAAGCGATCGAGTGCAGCCCGTTCGATGGCATCTTCTGCCGAGAGGGGACGCAGCCGGTTGTGGCGCAAGGTCAGCACCAGGGCGCCGTTCACCGCCAGGCCGCCGAGGGCAATCATGCCGTAGAGGCTCACCGAGCTGAGGTCGTATCCCAGCAGCACGTGTCCTGCCATGGCCCCGGCGATCGCGAAGGAGATGGTCAGCATCACGATCATGGCCTGGCCGTAACTGCGGAACAGGGCAGCGAACAGGGCAAACATCGCCAGGGCGGCCCAGCCCAGGTTGCGGAAGATATGGTCGAAGGTCCGCTGGCGGTCGCGGCGCGAGCTTGCCGCGGGGGTTTCCAGTCCCGGGTAACGGGCGCGTAGCGCGGGCAGGATCTGCTCCTGCACGCGGGCGCGGATCTGCCGGCCATTGGCATGCGCTTTGTCGATGCTGGCGCTCACCGTGAGGATGCGCCGGCCGTCCTCGCGCTGGATGGCTGCGGGTGCCCGTCCCCAGTGGATGTCGGCGACCTGCGACAGGGGCAGCAGGTGACCGTCCGGGGCGCGTACCGGGTAGTCCGCCAGGGTGGCCAGATCGGTCCGCTGAGCGGCGGGCAGGCGCGCCAGCACCCGCACCTCGTGGCCATTGCGCAGCAGGCGCCGCACCTCGGCGCCGTGGAAGGCGTCGCGCAAGGGGCGACCGATCGCTGCTTCGTCCAGTCCGGCGACGCGTGCCTCGGCTGTCGGTGTGAACGAGAGCTGGCGCTTGCCCTGTGCGGTGCCGTCGTTCACGTCCACCACGCCGTCGATATCACGCAGCGCGCGCGCCAGTTCGCGTGCCGCTTCGGTGAGTACCCGGCGGTCGCGGTGGCTCAGCGCCAGCTGCAGCGAGCGGTTGCCGCCAGGGCCGACCAGGTATTCGAAGAACAGCGATTTGACCTCCGGTACCTCGCCGAGCTGGCGGCGCCATTCGCGGGTGAGTGCCTCCTGGGTGAAGGGGCGTTGGTCATCGGGGACCAGGATCAGGCTCACCTCGCCATAGGTGGGGCGCCGCGAGCCGGTGCGGGTGAACCAGCTCTGAAGGTACTGGCGTCCGCCCAGGGCCTCGATGGCGCGCAAGCCGGCCTGTTCGACGCGCCGCACCATCGTCAGGGTCTGTTCCAGCGAGGCGTCCACCGGCTTGTCCAGTTCGGCATCCACGCGATTGCCCGGGATCTCCGGCCGCCAGGTCAGGTCGATGCGCCCGGAAGCGTACCAGGCGGCCATCAGTGCCAGGCCGCCGCAGAACAGGGTGAGGGTGAGATAGCGGTGCCTCAGTGTCAGACCCAGCAGGCGCCGGTAGGGGCCGTTGCGCAGGCGGTCGAGCAGGCCGGCACTGCGCTGGTGAAGCGCGCGCAGCCGGGCGATTGCGCCGCCGTGCGAAGGTGCCGGGGACTCGCGCCGGTGCAGGTGGGCCGGCAGCACCAGCAGGGCCTCGATCAATGACACCGCGAACACTACCGAGGCGACGATCGGCAGATCGCGCATGAACTGGCCGATGGCGCCCGGCACGGCCAGCAGCGGCAGGAAGGCGAGGATGTTGGTGCCCACTGCGAACAGCACCGGCACTGCCATCTCGCTGGCGCCCAGTGCCACGGCCTCGCGCAGGGGCAGGCCCTGCTGGCGCCGGGCGTGAATGTTCTCGCCGACGATGATGGCATCGTCCACCACGATGCCGACTGCCAGGATGAAGGCGAACAGCGAGATCATGTTCAGGCTCACGTCCAGATGCGGCAACACGGCCAGGCTGCCGATGAACACCACCGGGATGGAGACGGTCACCCAGAAGGCCAGGCGCAGGTCGAGAAAGATCCCCAGCGCCAGGATCACCAGCATCAGCCCCAGGGCACCGTTGCGCAGCAGGATGGCGCGGCGTTCGGCCAGCCGCTCGGAGCGGTCGTTCTGCACGCTGATGGCGACACTCTCGGGCAGGCGGGCCTGGAGTCCGGCCACCAGCTCGCGCACCTGCGCGGCCAGTTTCACGGGGTCGGCGCTGTCGACCTGGTAGACATCCAGGCGCAGGCCGGGGCGGCCCTTGAACTCGAAGACCTGGCGTGATTCGGCGAAGCCGTCCTCGATGCGTGCAATGTCGCGCAGGCGCAGCAGGCCGCCGTCCGGGCTCGTGCGCAGCGGAATGTCGGCAAATTCGCGTGCCTGTTCCCGGTAGCCCCGGCTGCGCAGCAGGACCTCGCCGCGCGCGCTCTCCAGGCGTCCGGCCGGCAGGTCGGCCGAGGCGGCACGCAGGCGTTCGGCGATCTCCGCGAGGGTGAGGTCATGGTCGCGCAGGGCCTGCCAGGGAATCTCGAAATGGATCTCCGGGGTCAGGCCGCCGCGTACCTGGACGTCGGCCACGCCCTCGAGGGCGAGCAGGCGCTGGCGGAGAGTCTCGCCCAGGCGGTGTCGCTCCCGGCGCGCCAGGTCGGCGGCCACACCGATGCTGATGACATAGAAGCCGTGTCGGCGCAGTGATACCCGGGGCGGCTCGGCCCCGGCGGGAAAGGTCCGGATGCGCGAGAGGGCCTCGCGGATGTCTTGCAGGGCCTGTGCCGGGTCGGCCTCCTCGCGCAGCTCGGCGGTGAGTTGTGCGCTGCCTTCGCCTGCGGTGGCCTGTACATGGATTACCGTGTCGATGTCCTGCAGGGCGCGTTCGATGGGCAGCACCAGCCCCTGCTCGACCGCCTCGGGGCCGGCCCCGGGATAGGCCATCTCGATGCGTACCCCGGGGATGGAGAAGTCCGGGGTGATCTCCTGGCGGATGTCGCGCAGGCCCAGGATGCCACCGAGCAGCAACACGGCCATCAGCAGGTTTGCCGCCACCGGGTTGTCGGCGAACCAGGCGATGAGGCGAATGGGGCGGGGATTGGTGCTCACGACGCGCGGATCTTCACCCGGGTGCCCGGCGCCAGGCCGGCCGGGTTGCCACGCAACAGCCGGTCACCAGCCGGGAGGGGGTCGATCAATACCTCGGCAGGACCAGTAAAGCGACGCCGTACCCGGCGTATTTGCAGGCGGTTGTCGGCATCGACCACCCAGACCCGATCGTCGTCCAGCAGATATTCGCGGGGCAGGGCGACGACCCCGTCGAGGCTGCCCAGCTCGATCTGCGCCTGCACCAGGCTGCCGAGCAACAGGGGCGGGCGGTCGCCGTACCGGCCCGTGCGGTCGAGCGGGTCGTCGATGCGTGCCACGATCAGGAGCTGACGGGTCTGTTCGTCGAGTTGCCGGTCGATGCGCTCGAGCCGCGCCGGGTAGTCGTGGCCGGCCTGCCGCAGGGTGATCCTGGTGATCCCCCTTTTCAACCAGGGCAGACGCTCCGGCGGCAGGTGCAGGCGGACCTGGAAGTGGTCGGCGGGCGCCAGCCGGGCGATGCGCTCGCCGCGATCGACCAGTTCACCGGCCGTCCGGTCGCGTGCCAGCACCAGAGCGTCGAACGTGAGGCGAGGCCGGCAGCGTTCCAGGTCGAGCTGTGCCCGCTCCAGCCCGGCACGGGCCAGCGCCACCTCGGCCTGGGCCTCGCGCAGCTGGGGTTCGCGCAGGGTGAGTGGCAGGGAACGTGCGTCGACACGCAGGTGGTCCTGCAACATGCGCAGTTCCTTCTTCGCCAGCTTGTGCTTTCCGCCTTCGATCACCAGTCGCGCCTGGGCCTTGGCCAGCCTGGCCTCGGCCTGGCGCACCGCGAGGCGGTAGTCGGCCGGGTCGATCTCGACCAGGGGCTCGCCCGCGGGGATCACGCCGCCGGGATACAGTTGCGGGTGTCGTCTCTCGATGTTGCCGTCGACCCGGACGCGCAGATCCAGGGCGTCTTCCGCCACCACCCGGCCCCAGGCCTGGATGCGCAGGAGATGGGATCCCGGCCGGGCATCGAGTACCGCAACGGCTGGCGGCGGTGTGTCAGCGGCCGCTACGTGCTGGCGTTGTTCGGGATGCAGAATCTGCCAGGTCGCAACACCGAAGACGGTGGCCACCAGGAGCACCGGCAGAGACCGACGTACGAGGCGGTTCATGGGGTGCCTGGCAAGGCCGGGGGCGGACTGGCCGCCTGCAGGGGCATGGAACGGGATTTCATGTGGCCGAGTATAAACCAAGGAAAAGCGCCCGAAAAACAATTGCCTGTTGGCGGTTGTTCAGGTGGGTCGGTGGAAACAGGGGTTTCGTTTCCCGAATTAAAGTTCGTTCTGCGCTGGCCGTAACAGGAGGCAGGCACACGGAACCAGATGTGACCCCATGGCATTGCAGACACTGAACATTTCGGCGCCGAGGCGTTGTTCCACTATCCAGGTGATCGACAGCCTGGCAGAAATCACGCGTTATCTCGACAAGGAACTGATCGAACACAGCCTGCTGGCCACGCTCAGCGAGTTCGAACGCGACCAGGAACTGCGCCTCTACAAGGTGCTGCGGCACGACCCCAACCTGGAACTCGCCCTGGTGGGAGACTATCGCGAGGGCGTCATCATCCATGGAAGCGATATCCGCTGCCATTCCATCGAGGAAGATCTGGCAGAGTTGATTGCGCGCAGCATCGAGATGGGGCAGATGGTGGTCGTGCCCGATGCCATCCACGGCAAGTCGGCCTATGTTCACCCGATCTACGATCAGGAAGGCGAACTGTATTCGCTGCTGGTGCAGATCTGTTCGCCCTTGCAGACAGGGGACGAATGTCTGATCGGTGGCCTGTTGCGGATCTATTCCAATTACCTGTCGCTGCTGGATCTCAGCCAGAAGGACAAGCTGACCTCACTGCTCAATCGTGACCGCCTGCATACCAACGTGATGCAGATTCTCAGTCGTCAGCGTATGAGTGATGGCTGTAAACACCAGCACAACCGGCGTTGTTACGACGATCAGAAGTTCTGGCTGGGAGTCATCGACATCGACCATTTCAAGCGGGTCAACGATGTCTACGGCCACCTGATCGGTGACGAGATCCTGATTGTCTTCGCTCGCCTGATGCACGAGGTGTTCCGCAACGACGATCTGCTGTTCCGCTACGGTGGCGAGGAGTTCGTGGTCATCATCCGCGCCGACGACAAGGAAAAGGCAAGGCGGGCCTTCGAGCGCTTTCGCACTCGTGTGGCCGAACACGAGTTCCCCATGGTGGGTGCCATGACCGCCTCGCTCGGCGTGGTGGAAATCGATGGTCAGGAGAGTCCTGCCGATGTGATCGACGCGGCTGATCGCGCCATGTACTGGGTGAAGGCGCACGGTCGCAACCGGCTGGCCTTCTACCAGGAGTTGGTGGAAGCGGGTGATATCGTGCCCAAGGCCATGCCGACGGCTGGCGAAATCAACCTGTTCTGAGCGGGCTCAGAAGAACAGCAGCTTGATGATGAAGGCCACCAGTGTGAGGTTGAGCATGCGTCGTATCCAGGCATCGCCGTGGGTCACGCTCGAATGTGCACCCAGCCAGCCCCCGATCGCGTTGCCCAGCGCTAGCCAGGCGCCCACCCACCACATCAGTTGCACCTGCGAGGCGAACACGACCAGCGCCACCACGGTATAGGCGGTGATGATGAACACCTTGTGCATGTTGGTCAGCACCAGGTTCAGTCCCATCACCCGGTGCAGGATGGGCATCAGGATGAAGCCCACGCCGAGCTGGATGAAACCTCCCCAGAAACCCGCGCCCACCATCAGCAGGTGACCGGCCAGCAGGCGGCGAGGCTGTTCGCCGGCGGCTTGCGCAGCGTGTTCGGCCGAGCGCTTGTCTCGCCACATCAGCAACATCACGCCGAGCATGATCAGGGCCACCACGCGATCGAACCATTCGCCCTCCAGGCGCACGCCCACCAGGGCGCCGAACAGGGCGCCCACCGAGGCGGCGGCCGAGAGCGTCAGGCTGAGGCGAAAGTCGGAGAAGCCGCGTTGCCGGAAGGTTGCCACCGCAGTGATGTTCTGCAGCAGGATGGCGATGCGGTTGGTGCCGTTGGCCACGGGGCCGGGCAGGCCCATGAACACCATCAGCGGCACGGTCAGCAGCGAACCACCGCCGGCCACGACGTTCAGCCAACCGCTCACCACCCCGGCCAGCGCCAGCAAGGCCAGTTCCCAGTCACTCATCTCCGGTCTCTCCGCTCGAAAACCCGGAGTCTCGCGCGTGTTGCGGCAGGGAAAAAGTGGAAAATTTCAATACAACGGGGAAGGGGGATTATGGCGCCCGGGGTTCGCTGCAGGAGACCGTCATCGGGCCAAACCGTTCGCGGCGGGGACGCCGCTCCCACATGGCCTGTAGGAGGCCCGTCCCCGGGCCGAATGTTCATGGCGAGAGGGAATTGGCGCCCCCGAGACGATTCGAACGTCCGACCCACCGCTTAGGAGGCGGTTGCTCTATCCGACTGAGCTACGGGGGCAGGGGCGGGCATATTAACATTCCCCGGCCGGTCCCGTATGCTCCGCCGTTTTCAAGAGAGACCCATGCTCGATACCGCCAGTCGTCTGTTTCCCGGTACCTTCCCCGCCTTGCGGCGCGACCGCCTGCACACCCTGCAGGTGAATCTGGGGTATCGCTGCAAGCAGCAGTGCCAGCATTGCCATGTCAATGCCGGGCCCAACCGTTCCGAGGCGATGAGCGAGGAGAACCTGGCGCGCGTGCAGCAGGTGCTGGCGGGCGGAGGCATCGAGACCCTGGACCTCACCGGCGGTGCGCCGGAGCTGCACCCGGGTTTTCGCGAGCTGGTGCGTTTCGCCCGCGGGCAGGGGGTGCGGGTGATCGACCGCTGCAACCTCACCATCCTGGGCGAGCCGGGACAGGAGGACCTGGCCGCGTTCCTCGCCGCCCACCAGGTGGAGGTGGTCGCCTCCCTGCCCTGCTATCTCGAGGAGAACGTCGACGCCCAGCGTGGGCGCGGCGTGTTCCGGCGCAGTATCGAGGGCCTGCGCCGGCTCAACGCGCTGGGTTACGGCGCGGGCGAGGGGTTGGTGCTCAGCCTGGTCTACAATCCCGTCGGCCCGGTGCTGCCGCCGCCGCAACAGGCGCTCGAGGCCGATTACCGCGAGCGTCTGGCCGCCTACGGGGTACGTTTCGACCACCTGCTCACCATCGCCAACATGCCTATCCAGCGCTTCGGCAGCCTGCTCGCCTCGAAGGGGCAGTTCGATGACTACCTGGCCCTGCTCAAGTCGGCGCACCGCGAGGAGAATCTGGCCGCGGTGATGTGCCGCTCGCTGGTGAGCGTGGACTGGCAGGGACGGCTGTACGATTGCGACTTCAACCAGATGCTCGGGCTGCCGCTGTGTGACGGTGGGCGTCCCCTGCACCTGGACAGCCTGAAGCCCGGACGCCTGGAGGGGCTGGCGATCGCGGTGGCCGATCATTGCTACGGTTGTACTGCCGGGCAGGGCAGCAGTTGCGGCGGGGCGCTGACGTGACCACCAGCATCGTGGTGCCGGTGCGCGACGAGGGCGCGGTGATCGAGCACCTGCTCGCGGCATTGCAGCCGGCGCGCGCCGCCGGGCACGAGCTGATCGTGGTCGATGGCGAGAGCGCCGACGATACCCGCGAACGCGCCGTGCCGCATTGCGACCGCCTGCTGGTCTCTCCGCCTGGCCGCGCGCGGCAGCTGAACGCCGGTGCCCGGGTGGCCGGAGGCGACTGGCTGTGGTTCCTGCATGCCGATAGTGGTTTCCCCGAAGGCGTGATGGCGGCGTTGTCGCGCCTGTCTGCCTGTGAGGGTGGCTGGGGCCGTTTCGATGTGCGCCTGGACGACCCGGCCCCCGTGTTCCGGGTGATCGAGACGGCGATGAACTGGCGTTCGCGACTCACCGGCATCGCCACCGGCGACCAGGGGATCTTCGTGCGTCGCGCCCTGTTCGAGCAGGTCGGTGGTTTCCCCGAGATCCCGCTGATGGAAGACCTCGCGCTGTCGGAACGGTTGCGCCGGCACGGCTGGCCCGCCTGCCTGCGTCCACCGCTGCATACGTCGGCCCGGCGCTGGCGCCGACACGGGGTGCTGCGTACCGTGCTGCTGATGTGGCGGTTGCGCCTGGCCTGGTTCCTGGGGGCCGACCCGGCGGTGTTGGCCCGCCGTTACGCATCATGCAGTTCCCCGACGCGCGCATCCTGATCTTCGCCCGGGCCCCGGTGCCGGGGCGAGTGAAGACGCGCCTGATCCCGGCGTTGGGAACCGAGGGGGCCTGCGCGCTGTATCGCGATTGTCTTCTGCACGTGGTCGAGATGGCCTGCGTGGCGGGCCTGGCACCGGTCGAGCTGTGGTGTGCCCCGGATGCCACTCACCCCGTGTTTGCGCAGCTGGCGTCACGCTGGCCGTTGACCTTGCGGGTCCAGCAGGGTGACGACCTGGGTGCGCGCATGCGGCACGCCGCGGCGGCGGCTCTGCACGGGGCACGAAAGGTCGTGTTGATCGGCAGCGACGTGCCGGCGCTGGGCAGTGTGCATCTGCAACGGGCGTTGTGCGATCTGGAGGCGTTCGAGGTGGTGATGAACCCGGCCGAGGATGGCGGCTATGTGTTGCTGGGGGTGCGTACCGATCACCCCGGACTGTTCGAGGACATGCCCTGGGGCGGCGAACAGGTTGCCGCGGAGACGCGCCGGCGCTGCCGCGCGGCGGGACTGCGGCTGCGCGAGGGTGAACGGCTATGGGATCTCGATCGGCCGAACGATCTGGCGCGGCTCGCCGCCGTGCCGGCGTTGGAAGCGTGGGTCGGGCGTGTTCAGCACTTGCCCAGCGAGTGCCCGCCGGCAACACTGCCGCCGGGCCGGGGCGAATAGGTATCGGGGCTGGCCGGGCGGCCGGTGAGGATGCCCAGTGCCTGACGGGCGTGACGTTCGCCGGCCAGCGCCAGCTTGCCGTTGTGGTCGTTCAGCTCGGCCACCTCGCGCGAGAGCGTGAGCAATTCGTGCCAGGTCTCCGCCAGTTCGTCCGGTGCGAAGTGTTGGCTGACGAAGCGTTCGGCGCCGCCCAGGCCACCGGGCAACCCGACCTGTTGCAGCATCTGTTCGCGGGCGCGCACGCTGTGCTCGAGTTGTGCCAGACAGTCGTTCTTCTGGCGCACGGCCTGCTCCAGCGAGGCCGCGTCACCACCACTCAGGGCCCGTTGCTCTTCGAGCAGGATGTCGCGCAGCACGCGCAGTTCCGCCAGCGAGGCCTCGAGAGTGGCGCGGAAGGGGGCCTTGAGCGTGTTGGCGTCGTGCACGGATCAGCCCTGCTCGCCCAGGCCGGCCTCGAAGCGGAGCAACTTGTCGGCGACCCGTGCCGGGTCGATCTCCAGGATGCCGGTGGCCAGCGCCCGCTGCACATCCTGCACACGCTGGCTGTCCACCACCGGCTGGCTGGCGATCTCCTGCTCGAGCTGCTGCAGGCGGTTGGCGCGGTCGGTCATCTGGAAGGTGTCGGCCACGGTGCGCGCCTGGCCGGTGACGCCGCTTTCCTTGCTGTCGTTGCGCGCGCCGCTGGACTGCATGGTCTCCGTGGTGCCCAGTGGGGGGCGGCCGTTGGAACCGTTGATCTCGATACTCATGTCAGCATTACCTGGTTTCTGCCTGTGTCGCGCAGTATATCGTCCAGGATTTGACGGACTTTAGCCAGCAGCGCTAAGTGGTGAATCTGCTTCCGAAAATGCCCTGGTTGGCAGAATCGGTGCGAACGGGTTCACAGTGCATGCCCCTTCAGTGGGCTACCTGCACGGTGCCGGCGGCGATCACCTCGCCGGTGATCTCGCGCCCCGAGGCCTGGTTGCGCACGCGGATGCGGTCGCCCAGGGCGCCGTTCTGCAGGGCCTTGCCTTGCACGCGTACCTGCAGGGGGCCGCGCTGCACCACGATCTGCACCGTGCCGCCACGGCGTACCAGACGGCGGCGCTCGAGCAGGCCGGGGTGCAGGATGCGACCAGCGGCGATCTGGCGGCGTGCGCGCTGGCCGATCAGGTCGCGGGTCTGGGTGTAGAAGGCCTGGTGCAGGCGCGCGGTGTCGCGCTGCTCGATGCGCAGATCGGCCGCGCTGACCTGCTGACCACGGGCCAGCGGCCGGGCCGCCACCACCACCGGTTGCAGGGTGGCGATATCGACCGTGACGTACAGTTTCCAGGGATGCTGGCCGGTGCAGCGCACGCCCACCACGTTGCGCCCCGGGCGCAAGCCGTTGGGCGAGTCATAGGTCTCGAGCGGGCGTTCGCAGCGACGTAGCCGCAGGCGTGGGTCCAGGCGCGCGATCTTCACCTCGATCTGCCCGGGCAGCTGGTCGGCGCGGGCCAGCACATGGGCGCGCGCGGCCTCGCGGATGCGCTGGTGCGATTCGGTGGTGTCATTGCCCGCTCCTGCTGTCGTTGCCAGTATCAGCAGGCACAGCAGCCAGGGCCAGGCATGCAAGGTGTCAATGAATTGACGCATCGTTTCGACCTTCTTTCCTTTCAGGAGCAGGTCAGCAATATCCATGCCCGGAATCGAGTGGTGGGCGCCTAAAGCTCCACCGCCTGCGGCCGTTATGCAGCGTATCCCATCTGAATCGAATCGAAGAGGTGACAAGGCATGGCGGGAATTCTCGACGGCGTCGATTTGCGCACCCAACTGGCCGGGCACAACCGTCTGGAGCTGTTGCTGTTTCGCCTCGGGGGCAAGCAGCGTTACGGCATCAACGTGTTCAAGGTGCAGGAGGTCATTCACTGCCCGCCGCTGACACGGGTGCCGCAGGCGCACCCGGTGGTCAAGGGCATCGCCAACATGCGTGGCAAGACCATCACCATCATGGACCTGTCGATGGCCATCGGTGGACCGCCGCTGGAAGACTACGAGAACAAGTTCACTGTCATCACCGAGTACAACCGGCGTGTGCAGGGCTTTCTGGTCGATTCGGTGGACCGTATCATCAACATGAACTGGCAGGATATCCTGCCGCCACCCCGTGGCGCGGCCGAGGGCACCTACATGACGGCGGTCACTCAGATGGACGGCGAGCTGGTCGAGATCATCGACGTGGAGAAGGTGCTCAAGGAGGTGATCGGTGGGCAGGAAGATGTGTCCGAAGGGGTGATCGAGGAACGGACAGACGAACAGCCGCACCATGTGCTGGTGGTCGACGATTCCAGTGTCGCGCGCAACCAGGTCACCCGGGTCCTCAAGCGGATGGGCGTGGATTTCACTGCCTGCAAGGACGGACAGGAGGCCTGGGAGCAATTGCAGTCCTGGCTGGATGATGAACGCAATGTCGAGGATTTCCTGTCGCTGGTAATCTCGGATGTGGAGATGCCGCGCATGGACGGCTATTCACTCACCAAGAAGATCCGTGAACATCCGGCGCTCGAGAAGCTGCATGTCATTCTGCACACCTCGCTCAGCGGCGTGTTCAACAAGACCATGGTCGCCAAGGTTGGCGCCAATGACTTCCTTCCCAAGTGGGAACCGGATACCCTGGCGATGATCGTGCAGGAACAACTGCGCCAGCACGATCAGGCACGTGCCGATGCGGCGTGATTCCGTGTCTGTAAGGAAGCGGAAACGGACCAAGAGATGAAAGGAGGCGTCAGCCTGTCGGAAGAGCAGTACCAGGCCATCGCCCGTTACCTGGAGCGGTGCGCGGGCATTCGCCTGGGAGCCGGCAAGGAATACCTGGTGGTGAGTCGCCTGCGCGGTGTGCTTCAGCGGCATGGCCTGGCTGGCTTCGATGCCCTCGTGCAGGCCCTGCAAGCGGGCGGTGACCGCGCGATACAGACCGCGGTGGTCGATGCGATGACTACCAATGAGACCTTCTGGTTCCGCGATGCCGCTCATTACCGCATCCTGGTCGAACAATTGTTGCCCGCCTGCATCGGCCGTACCGCGCGTATCTGGTCGGCGGCCGCTTCCACCGGCCAGGAACCCTACAGCATCACCTTCGCCATTCAGGAGGCGGTGCTCTCTGGCCGCCTGCCGCGCGGCTTCGACTACCAGATCCTGGGGACCGACATCTCACCCTCCGCGTTGGCCCAGGCCGAGGCCGCCCGCTACTGCGGGCTGGCAGGGGTGCGCGGACTGACCCTGGAACAGCGCCAGCGTTTCTTTGTGGACGACGGTGACTGCATCGAGGTCCAGGCCGCCTACCGGCGGCAGGTGCGTTTTCGTCCTTTCAACCTGCTCGATTCCTTCGATCAGCTCGGGCGTTTCGACGTCATCTTCTGCCGCAACGTGCTCATCTATTTTTCGCAGGAGCGCAAGCGCGACATCCTCGAGCGTTTCCATCGCACCTTGAATCCCGGCGGCGCCCTGTTCCTGGGTTCCACCGAGTCGATGAGTGAACACGCCGACCTGTTCGAGATGGAACGGCACGGCACAGGGCTGGTGTATCGCCGGTGCTGATTGCCGCCGGCGGCAAGGCCTTGCCCTTCTTGCCGCCGCAGTCCCGCCAGACCTCTCACAAGTAATTGAATCCACAGCGCTGTTCTGCCTGGCACAAAGTCTGCTTCGTGTTCCGTAGACAAGTTGTGTACAGGTGCGACATGAATCTCGACAAGGTCTTTGGCATTCACGAACAGGCATTGCAGTTGCGTGCGCGCCGAGCCGAGGTGCTGGCCGCCAACCTGGCGAATGCCGACACTCCCGGCTACAAGGCACGTGATTTCGATTTCCGCGAGATCCTGCGTGGCCAGTTGCCCCCGCAGGTACAGCTCGCGGCGACCCGGCCCGGGCATATCGTCCCACCGCGCGAGGCGCTGCCGCCTGCTGCACTGCAATACCGCGTACCCCAGCAGCCTTCGCTCGACGGCAACACCGTGGAGGTAGAGCGCGAGCAGGTCGAATACAGCGCCAACGCGGTGCAGTACCAGGCCAGCCTGCGCTTTCTCGACGAGACCATTCGCACGCTCAGGACCGCCATCAAGGGGGCTGCCCAATGAGTAGCTTCAAGATCTTCGATATTGCCGGCTCCGGCATGAATGCGCAGAACCTGCGCCTGAACATCGTCTCTTCCAACCTGGCCAACGTGGATGCGGTATCGAGCAGCGCGGGCGAGACCTACCGGGCGCGCGAGCCGGTGTTTCGCGCCATCCTCGATCGCTTCGACCCGCAGGCGCCGGCGCAGGGCGTGAGCATGGTCGGTGTGGTCGAGAGCCAGGCGCCGCTGGTGCGCGAATACGCGCCGAATCACCCGATGGCGGACGAGGACGGCTACATCTACCGGCCCAATGTGAACGCCGTCGAAGAGATGGCCAACATGATTTCCGCTTCACGCGCCTATCAGAACAACGTGGAGGTGCTCAACGCAGCCCGCCAGATGCTGATGGCGACCATCAATCTCGGACGTTGAGGCAGACCGACATGAGTGTGACCGCACTGGACAATACCCAGGACCCCTTCGCCGCGTTGGGACTGAGCCGCCGCGAGGAACAGCAGGGGACCAATGATCCCTCCGAGCTGGGCATGGGGACCTTCCTCAAGCTGATGGTGACCCAGATGAACAACCAGGACCCGTTCAAGCCCATGGAGAACGGCGACTTCCTCGCACAGATCGCGCAGTTCGGTGCGGTCTCCGGGCTGGATCGGCTCAATACCCAGATCAGCGACCTGTCCACTTCGCTCACCTCGGGCCAGGCCCTGCAGGCCGGTGGACTGGTGGGGCACGAGGTCCTGGTGCCGGTGGACAGCGGCTACCTGGCGCCTGGCGGCAGTATTCGCGGCCAGGTCGAGCTGCCGCAGTCCAGCCCCGAGGTGACGCTGCGCATCCACGACCAGGCCGGGCAACTGGTGCGCGAGCTGCCGCTGGGCGGCGCACCCGGTGGTCCGCTGCGCTTCGACTGGGATGGCACCGACGACGCCGGCGCCCATCTGCCGCCCGGCCGCTACCGGGTAAGTGTCACCGCGGTCCAGGGCGAGAGCAGCGTCGATCTGCAGACCCAGCTGTTCTCGCGGGTGGAATCGGTCAGCCTGTCCGCCCGCGAGGGCCTGACCCTGAATCTCGAAGGCCTGGGACCGGTGGCCTTCGCCAACATTCAACAGATCTTCTGACCGGAGGCAAGCCATGTCCTTTCGCATCGCACTCAGCGGCCTGAACGCCGCATCCACGGACCTCGAGGTCACCGGCAACAATATCGCCAACGCATCGACCATCGGCTTCAAGGAGTCGCGCGCCGAGTTCGCCGACATGTATGCCAGTGCCATCCAGGATACCTCCAAGAACGCGGCAGGGCAGGGCGTGCAGGTGGCGCGCATCGCCCAGCAGTTCGGCCAGGGCTCGGTGGACTTCACCTCCAACAATCTCGATCTGGCGATCAGTGGTCAGGGCTTCTTCGTGCTGCAGAATCCGGATGGCACCATCAGCTATACCCGGGCCGGGGCCTACAGCGTGGACCGCAACGGTTATGTCATCAATCACGCCAACGACCGGCTCCAGGTGTACCCGGCGGTCAACGGGGTGGGCGGCACGACCACCTTCAACACCGGGGTATTGCAGGATCTGCAACTGCCCACCACGCCCAGCGCGCCGCAACCCACCAGCGAGGTGACCGCTTCGCTGAACCTGAATTCTTCCGAGACGGTGCCGGCGGTAGCCTTCGACCCGGCCAACCCGGCCAGCTACAACAGCTCGACCTCGACCACCATCTACGACTCGCTGGGCAATCCGCACACCGCAACCTTCTATTTCCGCAAGACCGCCAACAATGCCTGGGACAGCTATGTGTACGTGGATGGCAACAGCATCCAGACCGGTACCACCACGCCCCCGGCGACCGCCGACGTGGCGCTGAGCTTCAGCGCCTCGGGCGCCCTGACCTCGCCGGCAGGCGGCATTGCCACCCTGAGTACCTTCACCCCGTCCGGTGGCGGGGCACCGCTCACCATCGACCTCAACCTCACGGGCACCACCCAGTACGGTGCGGCCTTCGGGGTCAACAACCTCATTCAGGATGGCTATACCTCGGGTCGCCTGGCCGGCGTGGACATCGACACCGAGGGTGTGATCTTCGCGCGTTATACCAACGGCCAGTCTTCGGCGCTGGGCAAGGTGGCGTTGGCCAAGTTCAACAACAACCAGGGATTACGCCAGGTCGGTGACACCGCCTGGGTGGAGTCCTACCAGTCGGGCGCGGCGCAGCTGGGCGAGGCCGGGACCTCGAGCTTCGGGCAGATCCAGTCAGGGGCACTGGAGGCATCGAACGTGGACGTGGCGGAACAGCTGGTCAACCTGATCACTGCGCAGCGCAACTTCCAGGCCAATGCCAAGGCCATTTCCACGGGTGACCAGATCACCCAGGCCATCATCAACCTGGCCCGCTGATCGGGAGGCTGAGCCATGGACCGTATGCTGTATATCGCCATGAGCGGCGCGCGCGAGACCTTGATCGCCCAGGGCAATGCGAGCAACAACCTGGCGAACGCCAATACCACCGGCTTTCTGGCGGACCTCAACCAGTTTCGCAGCATGCCGGTCTATGGGCCCGGGCATCCTACTCGCGTATACGCCCTGGACGAGCGGCCGCAGACCGATTTCACGCACGGCGTCATCACCCAGACCGGGCGGGCCCTGGACGTGGCGGTCAAGGACGGTGGCTGGATCGCGGTGCAGGCGCGCGACGGTTCCGAGGCCTATACCCGGCGTGGTGACCTGAAGGTCGATGCCTCGGGCCTGCTGGTCACCGGCAACGGCTTGCCGGTACTGGGCGATGGGGGTCCTATCGCGTTGCCGCCCTACGATGCCATCCAGATCGGCAGCGATGGCACCATCTCGATTCGCCCGCAGGGTGCGGCGGCCAGCGAGCTGGCGGTAATCGATCGCATCAAGCTGGTGGCACCGCAGTTCGATCGCATGGTCAAGGGTGAGGATGGTCTGATGCGCCTGAAGGATGGTGGCGAGGCCGAGGCGGCGGCCGAGCAGCGCCTGGTCTCGGGCGCGCTGGAGGCGAGCAACGTCAACATCGTCAACGAGATGGTGGAGATGATCGAGTTGCAGCGCCGCTTCGAGATGCAGATCAAGCTGATGAAGACCGCCGAGGAGACCGCCTCGGCCAGCGCTTCGGTCGTGCGCCCGGTCTGAACCTCGCAGCCTGTCGGACGTGACGCTGTCTGGCGGCAAATCCGTGGACAGCGCTCAACTGAACTTGTCGAACTCGTTCTTCTGCGCAGAGCATCGTTCAGGAACGCGGAGCAGGCGCCGGTTGCGGTTTGTGTCCGGCGCCGTTCGACGGGTGCAGCATCCGGGTTAGTCGGCCTCCTCGGCCAGGAAGGCGGCGACATAGCCGATGAGATGGCCCTCGGGCAGGTAGATCTCATACCACTGCCCGTCCCGGGACTCCCCGAGCCGATAGACGATATCGCCGGCGTTGCGCCGATCGATGATTTCGGCTTGCAGATCGGGCTGGATGCGGATGTTGACTCGGGTACGATGGATGCGCAGGCGCGGCAGGCGCTGTACGTATTCCTCGACCCGCTTGCGGGCCGGTTCCACTCCCTGCTGTGCCGCCAGCGCTTCCCAGAACACGGCCAGGCCGTCGTCGCGCTCCGTACCGTAGCCCTCGGCATACATGATGCCCAGGTTCATCTGTGCCCAGGCATGGCCCTGGCGCGCGGCCAGGGTGAACCAGCGGAACGATTGCTGCAGATCCCGCTCTTCCGGTGGACGGCTGGCATACAGCAGGGCCAGGTTGTATTGCGCCTTGGCTATCCCCTTGGCGGCGGCCTTCTCGTACCAGTAGCGGGCCTTTTCGGGATCGCGCTCGACCCCCTTGCCCTTGTGGTAGATGGCGCCGAGGTTGACCATGGCCTTGCCATACCCTTGTGCCGCAGCCTTTTCGTACCAGGCAATGGCCTTCTCGATATCGCGGGTCCTTTCCTGTCCCGCTTCGTAGAAAAGCCCGAGCACGTACTGGGCTTGTGGATCACCCTCGTGGGCCAGTCGCAGTGTCTCCTTCAGCACCAGCGAAAGGGATGAGGTTTTCGCGTCTGCGGCCTGTTCCGCCTGGAGGGGCAGGGGGGCCAGGGAAAGGATCAGCAGCCAGGCGGCAAGGGTGTTCTGCTTCATGGGTTCGGCGGGCCTGTCGTTTCTGAAGGTGCGGTCGTCGGCATTTCCTGCGCCTTGGGGATCTCCGGTCAGGTCGTTCCCTGACGAGCCGGGAGGCTCGGGTGTTATCCCCCTCCCGACCTTCCCCGCAAGTGGCGGAGGGAACCGACCGGAGGCTCCCTTGGCTCCGGCGAACTTATACCCTCGACGCCTCGTGCCTGCAAATGGCCGCCGTGCCACTCGGGCGGCAAGGTCTTGCCGCTCGATCAGGCCATGGCGCGGTCCCCGGTCGGCCAGGGGCCGTTCTGGCGGGGCTTGTGCGACATGGCAAGCCTCTTGCTTGCTTCTCGGGTGAAGAGCCAACCCGCCGGGGCGATGACGCACCGGCACGAAAGGAGAGAATGCCCATGTACCCCGCACTCTGGATCGCCAAGACCGGACTCGACGCCGAGCAGACCCGCATGTCGGTGATCTCCAACAACCTGGCCAACGTCAATACCACCGGCTTCAAGCGTGATCGCGCGGTGTTCGAGGACCTGATGTACCAGAACATTCGCCAATCCGGTGCCAGCAGTACCCAGGACACCAATCTGCCCTCGGGTCTCTATCTGGGCACTGGCGTGCGCACCGTGTCCACCCAGAAGCTGCACACCCAGGGCAACATCGTGCAGACCAACAACAGTTTCGACGTGGCGGTGCAAGGCAACGGCTTCTTCCAGATCAGCCATCCCGACGGCAGCATCGTCTACACGCGCGACGGCGCCTTCGGCCTGGATGCCAACGGGCAGCTGGTGACCCAGAACGGCTTCCCGCTGGAGCCGGCGATCACGGTGCCGGCCAACACCATCAAGGTGACCATCGGCTCGGACGGCACGGTCTCCGCGCTGGTGGCGGGCAACACCACGCCGACCACCATTGGCACTATCACCCTGGCGCAGTTCGTCAACCCGACCGGGCTGGAGGCCATCGGTGACAACCTCTATCGCGAGACTGCCGCCAGCGGTGCGGCGCAGGTCGATACCCCCGGGCAGAACGGGGCGGGCACCCTGATCCAGGGCGCGTTGGAGAATTCCAACGTCAACGTGGTCGAGGAGCTGGTGAACATGATCGAGACCCAGCGTGCCTACGAGATGAACTCCAAGGCCATCTCCACCACCGACGACATGCTGGTCTACGTGAGCCAGCAGCTCTGAGCCTGAGGTACGCGGGATGATGCCGATGCATACCATGCGACGCCTGGCCGGCCTGCTGGTGCTGGCCGTGTTCGCGCTGGCTGGCTGCCAGTCGCAGCCAAAGCGCGACCCGGCCTTCGCACCGGTGCCGCCCGAGGTACCGAAGCCGGCGGCGCAGGCCAATGGCGCCATCTACCAGGCCGGCTTCGAGCATCGCTGGTTCGAGAATGTGCGCGCGCGGCGAGTGGGTGACATCCTGCTGGTGACCCTGGTGGAGAACACCGAGGCCAAGCATACCAATGCCGGCAAGGTGAAGAAGTCCAATACCAGCTCGATCACCAATCCCACCCTGCTGGGCAAGCCCTTCAGCTTCGTGCTGCCAGGCGTGACCGGCGGCAAGGACGCGGACCTGGGCGCCAGTCTGTCATCGAGCAGTGATTTCTCGGGTAGCGGCGAGAACACCCAGAACAACCAGTTCAATGGCTCCATCTCGGTGATGGTCACCGAGGTGTTGCCCAACGGCTACCTGCGGGTGCGCGGCGAGAAGCGCATCGCCATGACCGGTGGTAACGAGTACATCCGCGTCTCCGGCATCGTGCGGCCCGAGGACATCGACGTGGACAACAGCATCGCCTCGACCAAGATCGCCGATGCCACCCTCACCTACGTGGGCGACGGCCAGACCGGCATGGCCTCGACCATGGGCTGGCTGGCGAAGTTCTTCATCTCGGCGGTGATGCCTTTCTAGAGGGGACATGACGATGCGCAAGGTGCTGATCTTCTTCCTGTCACTCGGCCTGCTGAGCAGTGCGGTTCGGGCCGAGCGCATCAAGGACCTGGCCAATGTGCAGAGCCTGCGCAGCATGCTCACCCAGCTCGGCATCGTGGTGCCGCCCGGCACCAAGATCAATCCCAAGAACGTGGCGGCGGTGACGGTACATGCCGAGCTGCCACCCTTCGTCAAGCCGGGGCAGCGCATCGACGTTACCGTCTCGTCGATCGGCGACGCCAAGAGCCTGCGTGGCGGCAGCCTGCTGATGACCCCGCTGAAGGGTATCGACGGCAAGGTGTACGCCATCGCCCAGGGCAACCTGGTGGTCGGCGGCCTGTCCGCCGAGGGCGCGGATGGTTCGCGGGTGACCATCAACATTCCCAGCTCGGGCCGGATTCCGGATGGGGCTACCGTGGAACGCACGGTAGCAACCGGTTTTGCCAGCAACCCGACCCTGACCCTGACCCTCAAGGAGGGTGACTTCACTACCGTCTCGCGCGTAGTCAAGGCGATCAACGACACCATCGGCCCCGGCACCGCGCGTGCCCTCGACATGGCCTCGGTGCAGGTCAATGCGCCGGCGGACATCGGCCAGCGTGTGACCTTCATGTCCATGATCGAGAACATCGAGGTCGAGCCCGCGCAGGCCGTGGCGCGGGTGATCGTCAATTCGCGTACCGGCACGGTGGTCATCAACCAGGCAGTGCGAGTGGCACCGGCCGCGGTGTCGCACGGCAGCATGACGGTCACGATCAGCGAGGCGCCACAGGCCTCGCAGCCCAATCCCCTGAGCGGTGGACAGACCGTGGTGGTGCCCAACAGCCAGGTGGATGTCACCGAGAACGGGCGGCACATGTTCAAGTTCGCGCCCGGGGTGACCCTCGACGAGGTAGTGCGCGCGGTCAACGAGGTGGGGGCCGGTCCCAGTGACCTGGTGGCCATTCTCGAGGCGCTCAAGCAGGCCGGTGCGCTGAAGGCGGACCTGGTGATCATCTGATGAGTATCGAACTGGCCCAGGTCTATACCGATTTCTCCGCGCTGGGCAGCCTGCGTGCCCGTGCGCGTGCCGACCGCGAGGGGGCGGTGGACGAGGTGGCGAGCCAGTTCGAATCGCTGTTCACGTAGATGATGTTGCGCAGCATGCGCGACGCCAGCTTCGGCGGCGGTCTGCTCGACAGCCAGCAGAGCCGCTTCTACCGCGACATGTACGACCAGCAGCTCGCCATCGAGCTGAGCAGCCAGCGTGGCCTGGGGCTGGCCGAGGTGATCAAGCGGCAGCTCCAGGGCATGCAGCCGGCCAGTGGCGCGGGACGGACGCCGACCGACTATCGCGCACAGACCATTGCCCCAGCGCCAGTCGATCCCGCAACACCCGCCGAGGCGCCACCGGTGCTTGATGGCACACCGGAGGGCTTCGTGCACACATTGTGGCCGGCGGCAGAGAAGGCCGCCCGGGAACTGGGCCTGCCGCCCGAGGCCCTGCTGGCCCAGGCCGCACTGGAGACCGGCTGGGACGCACACGTGATGACGCGCGCCGACGGCAGTTCCAGTCACAACCTGTTCGGTATCAAGGCCGACGAACGCTGGTCGGGGGAACGGGTGACGGTGACGACCCTGGAATATCGCGATGGCGTGGCAGTGCGGACCCGCGCCGATTTCCGCGCCTATACGGACTGGGAGGAGAGTTTCACGGACTATGTGCGCTTCGTCCGCGACAACCCCCGTTACCGGCAGGCGCTGGAAGTGGCCGATGACCCGCAACGTTATTTCGAGGCGCTGCAGAAGGCAGGCTATGCCACCGATCCGGCCTATGCCGAGAAGATCCAGCGCATCCTCGAACGCGGCACCTTGCATACCGCCGCCATGGACAAGGAGGGCGCAAGGGCCGGGTGACCGGCCGCGCATGAAGCATGGCAAACATCCTCAACACCGGTGTCAGTGCCCTCAACGCCTTCAAGCGCCAGCTGGCGACCACCGGGCACAATATTGCCAACGTCAACACCGAGGGCTACAGCCGCCAGCGAGTGGAACTGGCCACCCTGGCGCCGCAGGCGGGCAGCGACGGCTTCACCGGTTCCGGCGTCAATGTCACCGCCATCCGCCGCAGCTACGACGACTATCTGGCCGGCAGGGTGCGCGCCTACAACGCCTCGCAACAGGAGTACGCCATCTACCAGGAGCGTGCAGGGCAGGTGGACAACGTCATCGCGGATGCCGCCTCGGGGCTGGATTCGATGATGCAGGACTTCTTCGCCAGCATCGAAGACCTGTCCGCCGACCCGACCTCCATCCCCGCGCGCAACGTCATGCTCAACCGGTCCGAGGTGCTGGTCGACCGTTTCCATTCGCTCGACGGCTGGATGAACGACCTGCGGACCCAGGTCGATCGTGACCTGGAGAACTTCGCCAGCGAGATCAACGGTCTGGGTTCTGCCATCGCGTCGGTGAACCAGCGCATCCAGGCACTCAGTGCCGGCATCAAGAACCCGCCCAACGATCTGCTGGACGAGCGCGACCGGCTGATCGACAAGTTGTCGCAATACGTCAAGGTCGACACCGTGGCGCAGGACAATGGCGCCATGAACGTCTTCATCGGCAACGGCCAGGCGCTGGTGATCGGCGAGAACGCCAATCGCATGTCGGTGATCAACAATGCCGAGGCGGCCGACCGCAAGGAGCTGGCGATCGACATCCTCGGTGCGGGCAGTACGGTGGTCACCGGGCAGATCAGCGGCGGCAAGCTGGGCGGCCTGTTGCGCTTCCGCGACGAGGTGCTCGATCCCGCACAGAACACCCTGGGCCTGGTGGCCATCGGCTTGGCCGAACGCTTCAATGCCCTGCACCGTACCGGCATGGACCTGGACGGTGACCTGGGTGGGGACTACTTTGCCCTGGCCGCGCCCGAGGTGCTGGCCAATCCGGGTAACGTCGGCAGCATCAGTGTCGGTATCGACAGCGTGGCCGGCCTGCAACCGCACGAGTACCAGCTCGTCTACGACGGCGCGAACTGGAATCTGACCGACCTGACCACCGGCGGCAACGTGGCCCTGAGTGGCGCCGGCACCGCGGCCAGCCCCCTGGTGGCCGACGGCATGGCGATCGTGGTGGGGACGCCGCCGGCGGCCGGTGATCGCTACCGGCTGCGGCCGACGCGTGACGGCGCATCGGCCATCGACACCCTGGTGAAGAACACCCGCGACATTGCTGCCGCCGACCCGGTGCGTACCGCCCCGGTGGGGAGCAACACCGGTACTGGACAGATCGGTGCCGGCGCCCTGGTCACGCGAACCGGCAACACCCCGCTGGCCGCGCCGGTCACCCTCAGCTATGACAGCGCGCTCAAGCAGTTCAACCTGTCCAGCGGCGGCAGCATCCCCTACGACCCGGCGACCGACAGCGGAAACACCCTGACGGTGACGCTGGCCGGCCTGGGCGATTTCAGTTTCCGCATGACCGGCAACCCGGCCAATGGCGACCAGTTCGTGCTTGCCGACAACACCGGCGGGGTGGGCGACAACCGTAACGCGATGCGCCTGTCGGACCTGCAGAAGACTTCCCTGCTGTTCGGCAACAGCGCCACCCTCGGTGATGCCTACGGCTACCTGATGGCCGACGTGGGTACCCGCACCCGCCAGGCTGCCGACAACGCCGACGTCCAGGCACAACTGCTGGGTCAGGCGGAGTCCGCGCGCTCCGCTACCTCGGGTGTGAATCTCGACGAGGAGGCCGCCGAGCTGGTGCGTTTCCAGCAGGCCTACGCGGCCGCCGCACAGGTGGTCGCCACCCCCTACCTGTTCTCCCGCGGCGTGGATGTGATGTTGCGCAAGCAGGTCGAGATCAGCCAGACCGAGCTGCAACTGGCCAACGGCCGGCGCATCCTCCATCCTTCCGACGACCCGGCCGGTTCGGTGCAACTGCTCGACCTGAAGGAGACCAAGGCCCGGCTGGACCAGTTTCAGCGCAATGCCGATGCAGCGAACGCCCGCCTGTCCGCCGAGGAGGTCGCCCTCGAGGGCATCGGCAACCTGCTGCAACGGGTGCGCGAACTGACCGTGCAGGGCAACAACGACGCCCTGAGCGCGCAGGACCGCAAGGCCATCGCGCTGGAGATCCGTCAGCATGCCGAGGGCTTTCTGCAACTGGCCAACAGCCGCGACGCCAACGGCGAATACCTGTTTGCCGGTTATCGTACCGATACGCCGCCACTGAGCCACGACGGCGCCGGCAACTTCACTTACAACGGCGATGCCGGGCAACGCCGGGTCAAGGTGGGCGATACCCGCGAGATCGCCATGAACGACCCGGGCACCCTGTTCATGGACCTGCCGGCGGCCGGTGGCGGTACCACCGACATCGGTGCCGTGCTCTGGCGTATTGCCGACAACTTCGCCGCGGGCAACCGCGATGCCAACGGTCTGACCGACCTGGACAATGCCATGGGGCGCATCCTCGAGACCCGCGCCTCGGTGGGGGCGCGCATGAACGCCATCGAGGAACAGAAGACCGCCAATGCCTCGTTCAGCGTTGCGGTCGAGCAGGTGCGCTCCACGCTGGAAGACCTGGACTATGCCGAGGCGATCAGCCGCTTCAACCAGCAGCTCGCCGCCCTGCAGGCCTCGCAGCAGAGCTTTCTCAAGATCCAGGGGCTCAGCCTGTTCGACTACCTGCGCTGAGGAACCTCTGAAGTCGCGAGGCCCTTGCCGCACCGGATTCGATACACTGCCGGCCGCTGCCGTGCGTCAGGGGATTGGTGTCTATTTCGACCAGGATCTGCTGCTGCCCCTGGTCAACGAGGATCGCGACTACACCATGGGTGTGGGCATCGAGTTCTTCCAGGAGGACGAGGGCTTCTATCCCTTCGAATACCCCCTCAAGCTGGTGGCGCGCTTTCTCGGCATCCACGAGGCCGAGCGCCGGGTGCGCCGCAGTTACCTGCTCGGGTCGGTCAACTACACGCCGGACGACCTGTCGGCCAGCGCGCCACTGGTCGGCGAGCGGCCCTACGCCTCGGTACTCTATCTGGCCAACAAGCGGGTACTGGCCGATCGCCAAAAGGCCGTCGGCGTGGAGGTGCAGGTCGGTCTGCTCGGTACCTATCTGGCGCGCGAGATCCAGCGCAAGCTGCATCGGGCCTGGCGCGGGGCCACCGGCAGCGACCAGCCGGTGACGCCACGTGGCTGGAGCAATCAGGTCAGTGCCGGCGGCGAGCCCACCCTGCGCCTGCGCCTGGCGCGCTCCGACCTGCTGGCGGAAAACCCCGGGCACTGGGACCTGGCGAGCAGTGCGGACATCAGCCTGGGCTACCAGACCAACGCCAGCCTGGGCCTGGCTGCCCGGGGCGGGGTGATCGCCAGCCCTTTCTGGAGCCTGCCTTACGATCCCATCAATCGCGGCCACTTCGTGCCGGCCTTCGGGGGCGACGAAGCCTATTTCTGGGTGGCGGTACGCGGCCGGGTGGTGGGCTACGACGCCCTGTTGCAGGGGCAGTTTGGCGACAGTGTGTTGACCTACGATGCCAGCCGGATTCGGCGCCTGGTGCTGGATGCGGGGAGCGGCGTGACCGGGAGCTGGGGTGGCTGGCAGCTGACCGTCTCGGCCAATCTGAAGACCTCCGAGCTGGATACGGGGGCTGCCGATCGCACGCACTGGTGGGGTGGATTGTACCTGGTGACGCGGTTCTGATAAAAAAACTGGCGCCAGGTGGCGCCAGAATAATGACGAGGGGGGCTCGTCTGGCTGAGGAGGCAAACGATTCAGCTTGCGGACGCTCCGGGGCCTCTCAGCAGGGCGTCCACGGTGCGTCCGTGGCGAGCAGGCCGGCCGGGTCTGCGCTGGCCTGCCGACGCAGCTGCTCGATCGCGGCCAGGGCCTGTGCCGGATCACCGAGGCTGCCGTCTCCCGACGCCCCCTACCTGGAGAGCGAACTGTTCGCTTCCTCGGCGCCTTATGGCGCGGTCGAGGCCTTCTACGCCATTCGTTACCGTTTCCGTTCCTGGTACTGGCGTGACCGCTCCGGTGTGCTTGCCGCCGAGTATCACGAATTCGGGCGGCCCGACGATCTGGAGCACAAGCTGATCTATCTCGACGATCCCGAGAAACCCTTCATCGCGCGCAACCTGCTGCACGAGGGAGAGCTGGACCTGCCCCGGTTGCGCACCGGTGCCTATGCTGCGCGGGTGGCCGTCGGCGAGCGTCATGCCTTCGACCGGCTGGGCCTGCTGCAGGCGGTCAGAAGCCGTGCCCTGCGGCCGGGCGAGGTGTTCGAGGCCCGGGTCTCCAATGGCAGCCGCATGCTGAATTACCGGGTTAAGGTGGAAAAGGTCACGCGCGTGCACGTCGCTGGCAGCGAGCGGGAGGCCCTCAAACTGCGTTTCGATGGCATCGAGTACGACCGGCGCGGCAGGGCAAAGGCGACGCATCGTCCCGTCTACATCTGGGTGAGCACCGACGCTCGCCATATCCCCCTGCTGGCAGAGGCGCGTGCCGCGGTCGGCAGGTTCCGCGTGGAGCTGCAGCCGTCATCCCCGCGATCGGAGCTGGCGCTGCGTTCCGGTTGATTCAGTCGCCCTTGTCTGTCTCCCCGGCCTCTTCGGCCAGGCGCAGGTGCGAGATGTCCGGCAGGTCCGCCGGTGGCGGCGGGGCGGCGCAATCTTCCAGGCTGAAGCTGCCGGGTTCCGACATCGACAGGCCGGACAGGTCGAATGCCGGTTCGGGGGCCTCCGGGCGTTCGTCGAGGGTCACGCCGGGGGCGTCCAGGCGCATCCAGCTGATGTCGCCGATGGGGGCAGGCTCCACCGACGGGGCGCAATCGGCAAGCGAGCCGGTGCGCGGCGGCAGCAGCTCGAAATCGGGGGCCTGGCTTGCCGACGGCTCCGGTGATGCCGCTGCCGGCACGGCGACCGTCCGCGGCTGCGGCGGTAGCGAGCCATGCGGCACGATGTCCACCAGGGCCCCGGCCTGGCGGAAGGCGGCGCGATAGCGCCCGGCCCTGTCCGCATCCACCCCGGCCTTCACGCGCATCGGCTTGCCGCTGAACAGGCGGTCGAGAGTGGCCTCGTCCATGGCGAACAGCCGACCCAGCATGAGGCGGGCGGCCTGCGGCGAGGTGTCGGGGAGCAGTTCCCCGCGAAAATAGATGTCGAACCTGTCCATGCCGGCGGGTGCTTCAGCCTCGATGGTGATTGATTCTAGCCCGGCTATCGCGTTCGGGACGTGATGGGCGTAACGGGACGACGGACAGCCGGGGAGGCGAGCAGGGCGGCCAGCACCCGGCCGTCGTGCGGCCCCAACCGGTGACCGGGAGGCGTGGTGTAGGCACGGGCGCGGGTGCCGATCGCCGGCACCTGGCGCATGTCCTGGCTGAAAGGTGGCACCAGGCGGTCACCGGGCAGGCGCAGGGTGCGGCCGCGGATCAGCGCGATGTACTCGATGTCGGGGTGTGGTTGCTGGTTGAGCCAGTACAGCAGGGTGCCGGGGCGCGCCGGGACCAGGTCCTGAAGCACTCCCCGGCTGGCGCGCAGGGTGTGGTAGAGGGGGTCTCCCAGGCGGCGTCGTACTTCCCAGCGGCGGATCTGCTGCAGGGGCGGCGGCCAGTCGTCGTCCACGGCATCGAGTGCCTGCAGGGCACGCCAGGTGCCGAGGTGCGGGGCGGCGATGGTGATCAGGCGCTGCACGCCTGCCGGCCGGTGGCGGACCAGGGTCATGCGTGCGACCACTCCACCGGCGGAATGCCCGACCAGGGTGATCGCGTCGCGGGGATGGCGGTGGTGGATCTCCTGCAGGTAGGCCGCCAGCCAGTCGGCCTGCACCACGATGGGCGCGAGAGACGGCAGCAGCACCGTGTACAGCGGCCGGCCGGGTCCCTTGTCGAGCGGAAAGTAGACAGGACCTTGTGGCGAGGGATGCCAGGTGCCGCGCAACACGTGGCCGTGGTCTTGCAGGGCCGCGATCACCCCGCTGTCGACCCAGGAGCGGTCGCTGCCGAGATAGCCGTGCACCAGCACGGTGACGTCTGCGCGCACCGGCAAGTTGGCCAGTAAACCCAGGAACAGGAGCCAAACCGCTTTTTTCATGGGGCGATTCACCACTTTGTGCGCCAGGGGCGGTTGCCTTGTAACTGCCGGTTCCACGGCGGATTTTCAAGTCGTTTCATAGAATATTCTGATGCACGGGCGACAAGTCGTCAGGTGTCAGAACAATCTATTGGGAACGTGCGCCCACCCCTCTATTCTTGGTAGTGACGTTACGCGCTGGACGGCAGGGTCTCTGTCGCTTTTCCAGCGGACCCCGAGAGGAGGGCAAACCATGAGACGGCGATTGTATTTTCTGCTGCCGGACATCGAATCGGCGAGGACCATCGAGCGTGAACTGCTGCTTGCCAAGGTGGAGGACCAGCACTTGCACTTCCTTGCCCGCGAGGGCATCCAACTGGGCACCCTGCACGTGGCCAACCTGTTGCAGCGTTCCGATCTGTTGCACGGCATGGGCATCGGCATGGTCGCCGGCGGCGTGACCGGAGCGGTGGTGGGCTTCCTGGTCTCGGCCACCGAGACCGGTGCGGCTCTGGGGCTGGGCAGCGTGCTGATCCTGGCTACCCTGGGAGCGCTGGTGGGTACCTGGGCCTCGGGCATGATCGCTGTGGGCATCCCCAATACCCGGTTGCGGCGTTTCCAGAACGCATTGGAACAGGGGCGCATCCTGCTGATGGTGGACGTGCCGCCGAGGCGGGTGCGCGAGATCCGCAAGCTGATCCTGTCGCGGCATCCCGAGGCCCTGGCAGGCGGCCAGGATGTGCACATACCGGCCTTCCCCTGAGCATTCATTCCAGGTAGCGGGCCTGCCAGTCCAGATAGCGTTGCTGCACGGCCTGGCAGTAGTCCGCCTTGTCGGTGAAGTCACGCGGGTCGATCGCATCGAACAGGTGGTAGTTGGCCACCGGGTTGGTGGCGCGCATGATCTGCCAGAGCTTGAGCGGCAGGGACTCGCGGTCCCAGAAGAAATCCCGCTGCGCCTCGTAGTGGATGAAAACCGGCACGATGGGGATGCCGGTCTCCAGCGAGACGGCAAAGGCGCCATAGCGGAATTCGTGTACGCGCATGCCCTTCACCCCGCCCTCGGGATAGAGCGCCATGCTGCGCCCGCCGCGCAGGTGACGGGCGATGGCCTTGGCAGCGTGCCGGCGTGACTCCTGCGAGTCGCGTTCGACATAGAGGGTGCCGGCTGCGGCGCTGATGCGACCGACCAGGAACCAGTGACGCACCTCGTGCTTGGCCAGGCTGTCCACGTCGAACAGGGCCGGGATGCCGACATCCTCGAAGGCGGAAGGATGGTTGGCGATCAGCAGGAATACCGGCGGCAACGGATGCAGGTTGTGCTGGTGCAGCCGCAGCCGCACCCCCAGTGCCGCCACCCAGACCCGACTCCAGTAGCGGAACAGCGAGCGGTAGGCCGGTCGCGGAAAGGGGGTGAACGACAGCAGCCAGAGCAGCAGGGTCAGGGGCACGAGTTCGGCCCAGCCGGCGGCCATGCCCAGGGCGCGTGCCAGCGAGCGGAACATCTCAGGCCTGCAACAGGTGCAGGATCTGGCGCCGCGACCTGGCACCCAGCCCGGCGCGCTGGATCCGGCCATGCTCGATCAGCAGCAGGCTGGGAGTGGCACGCACGCCCAGTTCTCTGGCCAGTTCCCGGTCCTCGCCGAGATCGATCTTGATGATGGGATAGCCCTCCTCGCGCAGCTGGTCGATGATGGGCGTCATGCTGCGGCAGGGCGGGCAGGCGCCCGTGTAACAGTAGATCAGGACACGCTCGGGGTAGTTGCGTCAGTTCGGGGATGCGCCCGGACAGGCCATCCACCTGGCGACCGCGCATCGATTGGGTGGAAAGCCACATATAGGCCATGTAGGCCCCCCAGGCGAGCACCACCCCGCCCACGATGTAGATCTCGTCAAGTCCATACTCCTTCTACTCCTGTGGTGGATCTGCCGTCTTCGCGGCATGCATGGTCAATTACAGGTCAAGCCCGCGCGGAATGCCAGCGTGGTTTTCCCTGGCTTTCGTCATGATGGCCGTATCCGGCTTCAAGTTCGTCGCCCTGCCGTCGATAGGAAAGGGAGACGATGACAGGAGCGATGGTGTGGATCTGAGCGATTGGCAGATGCCGATGGCGGTGCTGGGCCTGTTGCTGGCCTTGCTGTTGAGTGCAGGGCTGGTCAACCGATACCACCAGTACCGGGCGGCCCAGCGCGCCCTGTTGCGCGCCCTGGTGCAGCAGGTGCAGGGGCTGGAGCAGGCCCTGGATGTCCTGGCGCAGGTGCCCATCGGGCGCGCGTTGCGCAGTGCCCTGCGTGCCCGGATTCACGGGCTCTACCAGCACATCCGTGCCATCCATCGGGACTATCCCGAGATCGACCACCTGCTGGAAGTCGCGGCGGCGAAAATACAGGCCGACGGCGGGGTGGCCGAGGGGCGGGTACCGACGATCGAAGGCGAGGCGCACTTCCGAAAGCTGCTGTCCGCCATCGATCGCCTGATCGGCGAGCTGCGCGGCGTGCCGGCGACCCCGCAACAGCGCCAGCAGTGGCGCGTGGAGCTGCTGGAGCGACGTGCCGAGGTGCTGACGCGTCATCACATCGTCCAGGCACATCGCCAGCAGAAGGAAGGGCGGCGGCAGGACGCCATCGCGTACTTGCAGCACCTGCTGGGCGAGCTGCAACGGCGGGGGCCCGATACCGAGTTCGTGCGTGCCCTCTACGAGGAGGCCGATACCCTTTACCAGCGCCTGTTGCAGGGCAAGTCACTGGAGAAGGACGACCCGGAAGGCGACGATCAGCGGGCGGACCAGTCGTCGGCGGCCTGACGCAGCGCGCTCTCGAATAGCCGGGCGGCCCTGTGGCTCACGGGATCGGCGACCGGCTCGGCGGAGGCTTGCCCTTCCCGGCGCTTCTCGACCGGGACCGGCATGCTGGCGCAGGGTGATGTTGGTGATTTCCGGCGCGTCAAACCTCACCAGAACCCCTCGGGTCGATCTTCCCCGGACGGCTGTGCTGCCGGCGGGGGAGGACTTGCTTGGAATTCCCTTTAAAGAATGGGTGGGGTGCTGCCGAAAACACCGGGCATGGAAACACCGAAAAGCGACACCCTGGAGGTCAACCTGCGCGGGCGGATCCTGCTCGGTGCCGCGCGTCACGGCGTGCGCGATCCGCGGCGGGTGGCCGTGCTGGCGCGCGCCATCGTTGCGGTGGTGGAGCATTGCCACCCCGAGGAGCGTCCCTCCTTGCGCCAGCTCGAGCCCCTGCTCACCGAACAGCTCGCCCTGCTCGAGGCGGCGCTGGTGAATGCACGGGCGCAGGAAGCCCCGGCGTTGGCCGTCGCGGCGCCAGTCGCGGCACAGACGGCCGGACCCGAGGACGAGGCCTCCGAGACGGCCGAAGAGCCCCCGCGAGGTTTGCGTCGCCGTACCCTCAAGGGCAAGGGGCACACCGTGGTCGCCAAGAGCATGGAAGAGAAGTTGCGCGAAGGCCGGCAGCCGGTGCAGGAGCTGCTGCGCAACGATTGCGTGCAGCTGGGCCTGATCGACCGCAAGCAGGTCGAGCGCCTGATCCGCGGCATGCTCGGCAAGCAGCCCGAGGTGGCCGAGCAGGACGTGGTCGAGGTGTTGCGCCAGATCCTCCAGGACCAGGTCAAGGGCATCATCCGACGCCTCAAGGGCGGCCCCTGGGCTACGCCGCAGGCCCAGGAAGAGATGCGCCAGGACATCCATCATGCGCGCTCGGTGCGCGTCATCCTCATGCTTGCCCGCCAGGTCATCAAGGAGCGCCGGGCCTGGGAGAAGAAACACGGCAAGGGGTTGTTCGGCGGCCTGTTCGGTGGACGCCGGGGACTGGGCGGATAGTGGTTGCGCGGTTGCGCGAAGGCGCGTCGATTACTCCGGCAAGGGCAGGTCGCCGGCGACCAGCGCCTCCTTGGCGGCGCGTTTCAGGCGTTTCACCCGGTGTTCGATGCGCAGGGCGCGCGAGCGGTCGCCCACGGGACGGCTGTAGACCAGCTCAAGCGGGCCGCGACCGCGCAGGCGGCGGGCTCCTCGGTTATGGCGGTGTTCGTCCAGGCGGCGCTGCACGTCGGTGGTGATGCCGGTGTAGAGGCTGCCGTCGGCACAGCGGATCAGGTACAGGTGCCACAGGGGGCCGGGGCTCATGGGTTCTCGTTCACGTCCAGATAGCCGCGCTGGATGGCGGCCTCCAGGGCCTTGGCGGCGGCGACCAGTTCATCATAGCGCAGCCGCCGCTGGTGCAGTGACTTGATCTGCTGGTCGTCCGGCAGCTTGCCGCCGGCCTGGTTGGCGATGTCCAGAAGGGCCTTGAGGTACTGGCCGCGCGCCTCGGCCACCATGCGCTGCATGGGCTCGAGATCACTGATGCTCAACGAAGGGATCATCGGGTTGAGCGTGTCCCGGTTGATGACCCGCATCTGTTGCTCGAAGGCGAGCAGCATGCGGCTGGTTTCAGTGGTCATGGCCGATGTCTCCGTCAATGGTTGGCTGCCCGGTTTATCGGCCGCCGACCAGAGGACTTGAGCGGGGTCAGGTGGTGAGCGCCCGGCGCATCTCCCCGGTGTCCAGCGGCAGGGGCAGCACCGCGTGGATGTCGAACAGGGCAGTCAGCTTGTCCACGTGCGGCCGGTCCTGGGGGCCGGCGAGCACGATCACCCGGGCATCGGGGGCGTACTTGCGCTGGCTGTGCAGGAACACGTCCAGGTTGCTGACATTGATGCCGGCATAGTTGTTGCCGTAGCCGTAGAAGAATTCCGCCACTACCCAGTCGGGCGCCTCTTTCTTGAGGTGGGCGATGGCCTTGCGTTGGCTGGTGAACTTCAGCTCGCGCAGTCCCAGCCTACGGTAGAGATCGGACAGGTCCGGATGGGCGGGGGATTCGATGATCGAATACAGCAGGGTCATCCTCGTCTCGTGGGCTGGTGCTTCACACGAGGAAATAGGATACCAGCAGCAGCGCGCCCAGGACGCCCAGCACGATGGCCGAGTTGCGCCAGTTTACATAGTTGAGAAAGGCCGGGTTGGTGTGTGGCACCACCACCGCGAGCACCGCGCCGATCAGGCAGCCACCGCCCCCCACCAGCAGGGCCTGTTGCACGAAGGCGCGCTTGAGCCGGAAGGAGCCGGTGATGCCGCCGCTGATGGTCTCGAACTTGTTGGCCAGGGCCGGTTCGGCCAGCAGACCGATGCCGGCGAGCAGGAACAGCAGGGCAAGGGTGGAAAACGGTTTCACGCGGAAAGGGTGTTTGTACGGGTACATGCCGTCTGTGTCGGCCGCTGGCATGGCGACTTGAGTCCGGGTCTTCGATGCCTTGTAGAAGACAAGAAAAAGCCGCGCCAGGCGCGGCAAGAGGTACGGCTTTATGGTTGTGTCTTGGGCCTATGCTTGCTCGGTCAGGTGTGTGGAGCCGGCGCTGAAGCGGTAGCGTTCCCCGATGCGTCGGGGCGACTCGGAGACGGCTTCGTTGCGTCGGCTCACCGTGTGCCGGGTGCCGCAGGCAGGGCACTCGTACCAGGTCTGGCGGGTGTGCAGTTCGATGATCTCGTCGGTCTGGTTCGTGGGCTGCTGACAGTGTGGGCAGTGCATGGTCGTCTCCGCATCAGGTGTGGCATGCAGGTTCAGGTCGGGTCGATCTCCCCTGCTGGCCTGGTCAGCCAGCCCAGGGGGTCTCGGGCATCCGGGCAGGGCTCGGGCAGGCGCAGTGCACGGCAGCAGGCGTTGGCGGTAAAGCGCAGGTGCTCTTCAAGCATTGGCGCGTTCAGGCCGAGCAGGCCGCGCGGCTGGCTGTCGTAGGCGTACTCGGTGGCGAGCTCCAGGGCCTCCCGGATGCAGGCAAGCAAGGTCTCCGGCAGGGGCTGTTCCTGATAGGGCCGGGCCTTGTCGCGCAACTGCTCGTACAGGGCGAGTTCGAACGCGAGGTGTGCGCTGGCGTCGCGGTACGCGTTGCCAAAGAGGGTGGTGATGCCCGACAAGCCGGCCTGCCGGGCCAGGGCCAGTCCCTGCAGCAGGGCCGGGGTCAGCAGTACACCGCCGAAGGCCACGCGTTTCACCAGGCGGGTGAGAGGGCGATCGTCCAGGTGGCGCCGGTTCTGCCAGTCGTCCATGCGGTGTATCACCGGCAAGGGCTCGAGCGCGCTCAGGGGAAGGTTCAATGCCCAGACCAGGCGCCGGCAGGCCAGGGTGCGGCGGGTCTCGGCGATGGTCTGCAACTGCCGGTAGCGCGCGTAGTCCGCATTCTGGAGCCGGGGCGGCGCGGGAGTGGTCTCGTCGAGGTACAACAGTGTGGCCAGGGCGTGCCCGAGCAGGGCGTGCTCGTCTTCACCCGGCGGGTTCGCGGCGCGCCAGTGTCGGGCGTCCTCGTTGAGAGGCACCGCGGCAGGGTGCCAGGTCTGCTGGCGGGCCTGCTCGAGGTGTGGCTGTATCCAGGGCTGCTTGCCGCGCAGCCAGATCGTCTCGTCCTGCGCCCCCGGATCGGCGATACCCTCGCCGTGACGAGAAGGGGGAAGGGGATAGAGCGTGCAGGCTGCCCGTTCTCCTCCAGGTGCCGACAGCCGGGAGGACAGGTGCCGGATGGCGGTCAGTGTGTCCCTGTTCAGCATGGGCGGTGCTCCCCGTGGCTTGCGGGCGGATGCTGCTTGCTCGGGTGGGTCTGGTGCCAGAGTGACCCCGATCCCCCTGGGTGGTGGTCGAGGACGGCGGAAGCCTGTCGCGCGGGAGTTCCCGGGGCCCCTCCGGTATGGATCGTCATGGAGTGCTTGTCTCCGTCGGCCGACGTGACTGCGAGCTCAATCCCACTTCAGTGCGCCGCCGGTCTGGTACTCGGTGACGCGGGTTTCGAAGAAGTTCTTCTCCTTGCGCAGGTTGGCCTGCTCGTCCAGCCAGGCGAGCGTGGGGTCGGCGCCGGGGTAGGGCTCCTCCAGGCCGAGGTTGCGCGCGCGCCGGTTGGCGATAAAGCGGTACTGGCTGATGTGGTCTTCCTTGCTGTAGCCCAGGATGGGGTCACGCAGGATGTAGCCGGCATAGGTGGCCTCGGCCGCCTCGCACTCTTCCCACATCTCCTTCAGCGCCTTCGGGTCGGGCTGGATGTCTTCCTCGAGCATGATCTGCTTGGCCACGCGGATGCCGAAGGAGGCATGCAGCACCTCGTCGCGCATGATGTATTGCAACTGCTCGGCGGTGCCCTTCATCAGGCCGCGGCGTTGCAGGGCAAAGATGGGCGAGAAGCCGTTGTAGAACCAGCAGCCCTCGAAGACGCCGGCGAAGAAGATATAGGCCATCAGGAAGTTGTGCAGCTCGTCCCGGTCGTTGAGATCGATGTCCGGACGCAGGATGGAGTTCAGGCGCCGGTTGGCGAGCTGGATCTTGCCGTTGATCTCGGGCACCACGCGGTAGCGGTTGTAGATCTCGCTCTGGTCCAGACCAATGGACTCGATGCAGTGCTGGTAGGTCCAGGTGTGCAGGGATTCCTCGTACACCTGGCGGGCCTGGTAGATCTGCAGCTCGGGAGCGGACATCTTCTCCATCACCGCCAGGCCGATGTTGCGCATGGCAAGGATGTCGGAGGTGGTCAGGTAGGCGAGCACGTTCTCGTACACGTGACGCTCCTCGAGCGTCAGCTTGTGGTGATAGTCGTGCACGTCCTGGTTCATGTTGATGTCCAGCGGCGTCCAGTGGTTGCGGTTGGCGTTGAGGAAGTATTCCCAGGCCCAGGGATACTTGAAGGGTGCCAGCTGGTTGATGTCGGTCAGGCCGTTGACCACCCGCTTGTCGTCCGGGTTGACCGGCTTGAGGTCGGCAGGGGCCGGCGCGTGCAGCGGCTGACCGTGGACCTCGGCCTCGATGCCGGACAGGGCGGTGCTCGCCGGTGCGGCAGGCGTGGGTTCGGCGGCGGACTGTGCCTCCAGCGGGTTGGCCTGCGGCGGCAGTTCACGCTCGGCGGCCGGCTGTTGCGTTTCGGTGCTCGGCTGGATCGGTGCCAGCGGGTCGTCCCAGTTCAACATGTGTTCGGTCTCCTTCGTGGGGCCCCCTCCCGGCCTCCCCCGCAAGCGGGGGAGGGGAAGCGGTCTCGGTTTCTGTTCCTCCCGGCCCCCCGCGAGCGGGGGAGGGGGGGAGGTCGTCTCGTCTTTCGCGGATTACTGGCAGGCCTCGCAGTCCGGGTCGAGGATGCTGCAGGCCTTGGGTGCGGCGCTGCCGGCTGTCAGCCCGGTGCTGCCGGCGGCGTTCAGGGTGCCGACCGGCCCCTTGTCGATGGTGGACTTCTCGACGTGGGTGGCGCCCATGGAACGCAGGTAGTAGGTGGTCTTGAGTCCGCGAAGCCAGGCCAGCTTGTAGAGGTTGTCGAGCTTCTTGCCCGAGGGTTCGCCCATGTAGAGGTTGAGGCTCTGCGACTGGTCGATCCACTTCTGGCGGCGGGCACCGGCCTCGACCAGCCAGCGCGGGTCGATCTCGAAGGCCGAGGCATACAGCTGCTTGAGGTCCTCGGGGATGCGGTCGATGGGCTGTACCGAACCGTCGTAGTACTTGAGGTCGTTGATCATCACCTCGTCCCACAGGCCGCGTTCCTTCAGGTCGCGCACCAGGTAGGGGTTGACCACCGTGAACTCGCCCGACAGGTTCGACTTGACGAACAGGTTCTGGTAGGTCGGCTCGATCGACTGGCTCACCCCGCAGATGTTGGAGATGGTGGCGGTGGGCGCGATCGCCATGGTGTTGGAGTTGCGCATGCCGACCGTCTTCACCCGCTCGCGCAGGCGGTCCCAGTCGAGGCGGGCGCTGGTGTCCGTCTGCAGGCACTGGCCGCGTTCCTCGGCCAGCAGGCGCAGCGAGTCGATGGGCAGGATGCCCTGGCTCCACAGCGAGCCCTCGAAGGTGGAGTAGCGGCCGCGCTCCTCGGCCAGGTCGGTGCTCGCCTGGATGGCGAAGTAGCTGACCGCCTCCATCGAGGTGTCGGCGAACTCCACCGCCTCCATGCTGGCATAGGGCAGGCGCAGCTTGTACAGCGCGTCCTGGAATCCCATGATGCCCAGCCCTACCGGGCGGTGGCGCAGATTGGAATTGCGTGCCTGCGGCACCGAGTAGTAGTTGTACTCGATGACGTTGTCGAGCATGCGCATGGCGGTGGAGATGGTCTTCTCCAGCTTGGCCATGTCCAGCCCCTCGCCCTCGATCACGTGCGCGGCGAGGTTCACCGAACCCAGGTTGCACACCGCGATCTCGCGCTCGTTGGTGTGCAGGGTGATCTCGGTGCACAGGTTGGACGAATGCACTACGCCCTGGTGCTGGTTGGTGTAGCGGATGTTGCACGGATCCTTGAAGGCGATCCACGGATGCCCGGTCTCGAACAGGGCGCCGAGCATCTTGCGCCACAGGTCGTTGGCGCGCACCTTGCGGCAGACCTTGAGCTCGCCGCGTTCAGCCTTTTCCTCGTAGCGCAGGTAGGCCTCTTCGAAGGCGCGGCCGGTCAGGTCGTGCAGGTCAGGCACCTCGTCGGGCGAGAACAGGGTCCAGTCGCCGTCCTCGGCCACCCGCTTCATGAAGAGGTCCGGGATCCAGTTGGCGGTGTTCATGTCGTGGGTGCGGCGGCGTTCGTCGCCGGTGTTCTTGCGCAGCTCGAGGAAGTCCTCGATGTCCACGTGCCAGGTCTCGAGATAGGCGCAGACCGCGCCCTTGCGCTTGCCGCCCTGGTTGACCGCGACCGCGGTGTCGTTGGCCACCTTGAGGAAGGGCACCACGCCCTGGCTCTTGCCGTTGGTGCCCTTGATGTGGGCGCCCATGCCGCGTACCTGGGTCCAGTCGTTGCCCAGGCCGCCGGCGAACTTGGACAGCAGGGCGTTGTCGCGGATGGCGCTGTAGATGCCGTCCAGACCGTCGGGCACGGTGGTGAGATAGCAGCTCGAGAGCTGCGGGCGCAGGGTGCCCGAGTTGAACAGGGTGGGCGTGCTGCTCATGAAGTCGAAGGAAGACAGCAGCTCGTAGAACTCGATGGCCCGTTCTTCACGGTCGATCTCGTTGATCGCCAGGCCCATGGCCACGCGCATGAAGAAGGCCTGCGGCAACTCGAAGCGGGTGTCGTCGTGGTGGATGAAGTAACGGTCATAGAGCGTCTGCAGGCCCAGGTAGGTGAACTGCAGGTCGCGCTCGGGCTTGAGCGCACGGCCCAGGCGCTCGAGGTCGTACTGGCACAGGCGCGAGTCCAGCAGTTCCAGCTCGGCGCCGCGCGCGATGTAGGCAGCGAAATACTCGCTGTAGACTTTGCTCATGTCGGCCTGGGTGGCGATGTCGGTGTCCAGGTCGAGGAAGCCCAGGGCCTCGCGGCGCAGGATATCCATCAGCAGGCGCGCGGCGGCCTGCGAATAGTTGGGTTCCTGGTCGATCAGCGTGCGTGCACTCATCACCAGGGCGCGCGAGACGTCTTCTTCCTTCACGCCATCGAACAGGTTGCGACAGGTGTCGTCGAGGATGGCGTCGGCGGAGACGCCCTCGAGGTCCTCGCAGGCTTCGCCCACCAGGGCGCGCAGCCGCGCCACGTCCAGCGGCCGGGTGCTGCCGTCGGCCAGGGTGACGTTGACGATGTGCTCCTCTTCCGGCTGGCCGGCGGCCGCCTCTTCGGCGCGCTTGCGGGCCTGCTCCTCGCGATACAGCACGTAGGCGCGCGCCACCTTGTGCTCGCCGGCGCGCATCAGGGCCAGCTCGACCTGGTCCTGGATGTCCTCGATGTGCACCGTACCGCCGTCCGGGTTGCGCCGGTGCAGGGCGTCCACCACCTGGCGAGTGAGACTGTCCACCGTCTCGCGGATGCGGCTGGAGGCCGCGGCACTGTTGCCCTCGACGGCGAGGAAGGCCTTGGTCAGGGCGATCGCGATCTTGCTGCCGTCGAAGGCGGTGACCTTGCCGTTGCGTCGGATCACGCGCAGGTCACTGGCGGTGGCGACCGGCGGCTCGGGCGGGGCGGCAGTGTCGGTGACGACGGGGCCGGTGGCAATGCCTTCGGCAATGGCGGAATCAATGGTCGCGTCTGTGCCCATGAGGCTCCTCCTGAAAATTAAGTCTCGGCTGCGTTCTGATCGTGGTGCGGGGCGGTCGCCTTGCGCGACGGGAAGAGAGGTACGGCTCACCCTGGGGGCACAATATATACGCTCATCAGGCGCTGTCAATAACAATATCTTGTGTATATAAGCTGTGGAAAACTGTGGGGCGACTGTGGATAACAAGGGGAGAAAAGGCAAAAAGGGCCGCCCTTTCAGCGACTTGGCACCACCTGGACCCAACGGATCAGAAAAACACCATATATTGGGGTTCCGGAGCTTTCGGGGCACAAGATCGGCGGCATCCATCCCTGTCATCCCCTTTTGCCCATCGCGCCTCGACAGATTGCCTGTCAACCGATCCCCCGGCCCGGCGTTGTCCTGAGTAACCCGGGTTGCAAGGCCCCTCCGGCCCAGTTCCCCCGCATGCAGGGGAGGTCAATCGACTGGAGTGTCCCTCCCCGCTTGCGGCGGAGGCCAGGAGGGGGAAAACGTTTTTTCGAACACCGAAATTTCAGGAGATCATCGAAATGAACAGCAAGGCATATGGATTGATGGGGCTGGTCCTGTGGGGCATGGCCGCAGGCAGCGCGCTGGCCGCCGACTTCGGCGACCGCGTGGAAGACCGCCTGGACCGTCGTGGCGACCGGATCGAACAACGGCTGGACCTGCGCGGGGACCGCATCGAACAGGCGCTGGATGTCCGAGGGGACCGCATCGACGCCCGTCTCGACCGCAAGGGCGAGCGCATCAACGACCGTCTCGACCGCAAGGCCGAGTGGCTGGAATCCCGGGGCAGGTACCGCGCCGCTGAATACCTGGACCGCAAGGGCGACCGCATCGAGGAGCGGCTGGATCGGCGCGGTGACCGCATCAACGCCCGGCTCGATCGCAAGGGCGAACGCATCAATGCCCGCCTGGATCGCCGTGGCGCGCGCATCGATCGTCGCCTGGACCGTGCCGGCCAGCGTTTCGATCGTCGTTGGGACCAGGCTCATCGTGGGGGGCACCACACTATGAAGACCGTTCGTCCCGGAGGTCGTCCCATGAATGCACGCATGGCACCTCGCCGCTGAACGGCTACCGGCTTTCTCTCCCCTGGCAACGGGCTTTCGACCGCGGCTTCGGCCGCGGTTTTTTCTGCCGAATGTTCGCGACGGGGAGGCCGCTCCTGCCAGGCCTTTTTCGCACACCCTGTCAGGGGGCAGGCAGGGGACTGTTTCCCAGTTACCGTGCCAACAGCAGATAAAGCAACACCAGATTCCCCACCGCCAGCAGCGCGCTCAGTCCCTTCCAGAACCCCAGCGGGTTGCGCTCGACCAAGGGGCGCTGGTGTTCCTCGCTGAAGGCCGGGTTGGGGTGGGAGAGGTCGTAGAGGAATTCCGACATGGTCTCGTAGCGCTTGTTCGGGTTGGGGTGCACGGCCTTGCGCAGGGCGCCGTCGACCCAGGGCTGGAGCTTGTCGTTGTACTGGCGCGCGGAGATGTAGTGCAGCTTGCTGGCGGGGCGGGGGCGTTCGCTGTGGCTGTAGGGCAGCTTGCCGGTGAGCAGTTCGTAGGCGATCACGCCCAGCGAGAAGATGTCGGAGCGGTTGGAGTAGTCGCCGTTGATGCATTCGGGCGCGGTGTAGTCCACGGTGCCTTCGACGTGGTCTTCGATGCGGCTGGCGATCTCGCGGGTGCCGGCGACGCGGGTGGAGCCGAAGTCGATGATCTTGAGCACGCCCTGAGCGTCGATGAGGATGTTCTCGGGCTTGAGGTCGAGGTGCACCATCTCTAGGCGGTGAAAGGCGCGCAGTCCCTCGACGATCTGGCTGAGGTATTCGCGCGCGGTGTTGATGTGGGTCTGCGGGTGGTCCTCGATCCACTGGCGCAGGGTCTGGCCTTCGATGTACTCGGAAATGTTGTACAGGAAGCGCCGCTTGGGGGTGTCGAGCAGGCGCGCCACATGCGGATTGTTGATGCGCCGTCCCACCCATTCCTCGTGCAGGAAGCCCTCGAGGTGGGTCGGGTCGTCCTGGAAGTTGACCGAGGGGGTCTTGAGGATGACCTTCTCGCCGGTCTCGGTGTCGCGCGCCAGATAGACCTCGCTGCGCGCCGAGGCGTGCAGGGCGCGCAGGATCTCGTAGTTGTCGATGCGGTTGCCCGGTGACAGGGGCGGCGGGAAGGGCAGTTCGCGGATCTGTTGCAGGATGTCGTCTTCGGTGTGGGTCGGCAACGTGAGCACCCGCAGCAGCTGGCAGGTGACGTTGTCTTGGGAGCCCGCGCGCAGGGCCTCTTCCATGATGCGCTGGGCGCACACCTGCAGGTTGTCGCCGTGTTCGCGCAGCAGTTCGCGCAGGCGGTTGTCGGTGACATAGCCGGTGACGCCATCGGTGGTGAACAGGAAGATGTCGCCCGGTTCCACGGCCAGCGAACGGTAGTCGATGTCGACATGGGCGTCGATGCCCATGGCGCGCGAGAGGAAGTCGCGATCCTTTGACACCCAGACCCGATGGTCGCGGGTGAGCTGTTCGAGTTCGCCATCGCGGAACAGGTACAGGCGCGAGTCGCCGACGTGCAGCACGTGCGCGGTGTGCGACTTGATGACCAGCCCGGTAAAGGTGGTGACCATGCCGCGCGCCGTGTCGTAGCGCCGCTGGCCCTGCGACCACAGCCAGCGGTTGAGCGCGCCGAGGACCTTGGTGGCCGAGGTCTTGACCGTCCAGGAGTCCGGGGTGCTGAAGTAGTCGTCGAGAAAGGCGCGCACGCAGGTCTGTGCGGCTTCCACCCCGCCCTCGGAGCTGCTCATGCCGTCGCAGATGGCCGCGGCGATCCCCTTGTTCTCCAGCGCCGCGCCCTCGGGCACCAGGGCATCGGCCGCGTCGGCGTTCTCTTCCTTGTTGCCCTTTTCGGTGACGGCGGCGTAGTCGATCTCGAGCTTGCGCGGCATGATGGTCCTGTTCTCAGTGCTCGCCCTTGGTGCGCAACAGGCCGGCCAGGCGGTTGCCCTGCTTCTGCGGGCCGCCGTTGGGGAAGATCTGGTGCAGGTAGCGGTTGCTGCCCCTGTCGCGGTCCCAGACCTTGCGGAAATGCCTGATCATGTCGCGCACCGTGCATTGGACGTGCTTCTGATTGTAGAAGTCACGCAGGAAGTAGATCACTTCCCAGTGTTCCTCGGTCAGTTCCAGGCCTTCCTTTTCGGCCAGGGCGCGGGCGAAGCCCTCGCTCCATTCGTCGGGGCGGACGATGTAGCCCTCGGAGTCGGTCTCGATGCGACGGCCATCGACCACCACGTGGTCGATCTGCATGCTGGGGTAGGCGATGCTGCCGCCACCGATGCCCGAGGGCGCGCCCTGGCGCCGCCCGGCCTGGGCGTCGGAGAGCAGGGTGAGGGTCAGCCGGGGCGCCAGGGGGCCGCGATACAGGCAGCGCCCGGCGTTGAGCAGTTCGATCTGTTCACCGGGCTCGCCGTTGATGTGGATCTCGCCGTTCTCGTCGGTCTGCACCGCGATCTCCATGAAGCCTCCCCCGCGGGTGAGGGTGAGCGGCAGGCGGCGAGCCGGACGGCCGGCGCTGTCGAGCAGTACGCGGATGGTCGTGGACATGGGCGACTCCTTACTTGACATCGATCATCTGGACGCTGCCGTCGGGCATGACCTCGGCCATGGCGCCTGCCGGTTCTTCCAGCACGAACAGGATCAGCGTCAGCACCGCGCCCGATACCATGCCGATGAACAGGAAGAACTGGTCGTAGTCGAGCAGCGAGTTGACGGTGAGGAACAGCACCGCGCCGACGTTGCCGAAGGCACCGGCCATGCCGGCGATCTGGCCGGTCATGCGGCGCTGGATCAGCGGCACCATGGCGTACACCGCGCCCGAGCCGGCCTTGGAGAAGATGCCACCGAGGATGGTGAAGGCGACCACCATCCACACCGGCCATTCCCGGTCCACCAGGCCCAGTACCAGGAAGCTGGCGGTAATGCCGGCAAAGGTGATGATCAGGGTGAGCTTGCGGCCGATGCGGTCGCTCAGCCAGCCGCCGCCGGGGCGTGCAAACAGGTTCAGGAAGGGATAGATGCCCGCCAGTACCGCCGCGGTGACCTTGGGCAGCCCGAACCAGTCCACGTAGAACATGGCCAGCATGGAGACCACGGCCAGCTCGGTACCGAAGGTGACGAGATAGGCCCAGTCCAGCACCGCCACCTGCTTGAACTTGTAGCGGTACAGTTCCGGAACCGGTTCCTTCAGCACGTGCCGGTTCATGTGCCAGACCTTCCAGCTCTGGGCGAGGAAGATCGCCGCCAGCACGCCGTAGATCAGGTCGGTGGCGGCCCAGTCGATGAGCCCCATCCTTGCCGGCGAAAGTTTCCAGGTGAGCAGTGCCAGCGCCAGATACAGGGGGATGTTCATCAGGATGTAGAGCGCCAGGTCGCCGGGGCTGGTGACTTCCATGGCGCCGCTCTTCTTGGGCTTGAAGTAGGTGGAGCCCTTGGGGGTGTTGCGTACCGAAAAGTAATAGAGGAAGCCGTAGGCGATGGCCACCAGGCTGGCGGTGGTGAAGGCCCAGCGCCAGCCGTCTTCACCGCCCACGCCGCTGGCAATGAATGGCAGGGTGAGCGCTGCGCCGGCCGAACCGAAATTGCCCCAGCCGGCATAGATGCCCTGTGCGATGCCCGTCTGGCGCGCGGGGAACCATTCGCCGATCATGCGGATGCCCACCACGAAGCCGGCGCCGATGAAGCCCGAGAGAAAACGCAGCAACGCCAGCTGCTGGTAGCTGTCCGCCCAGGCGAAGGTGATGCTGATGGCCCCGCCGAGGATCAGGATGGTGGCGAACAGGATGCGTGGCCCGTACGTGTCCACCAGCATGCCGACGATGATGCGCGCCGGAATGGTCATGGCCACGTTGAGGATCAGCAGTACCTTGGCCTGCTGGTCGGAGAGCTGCAGGGCCTCCTTGATGAAGGGCATCATCGGACCCAGGCCCAACCACACCACGAAGGTGAGGAAGAAGGCGAGCCAGGTCAGGTGCAGGATGCGGATCTTGCCATCCTTCAGGTCGAACAGGTTGAGCTTGAGTTCGGACATCGTGTGTGCTCCATGGCTACAGCGTGCTACTGGGGTAAAGCAGGACGCGTGCCAATGAGAAAATGGGCAGTGCCCGTGTGGGAATTCCCCGATGGGACCGTAATTCGGTATTTCCGAATACGGCGAAATGGTGCGTGATGCGGCGATTCCGCACCAGCATGGTGCGAAACCGCGGTGCGTTGGCCGGGTGTCCGGGGTGTTTGCGACCTTCCGAACAACGGCGCATTTCCCCTCCTTCCCGTACTGGGGCGGTTGCCTTTGCCACCGCCCGGCCTTCCGCGCAAGCGGGGCAGGGACTTGAGTCGGTGATTCCTTCTGTTTGATGAGACGGTGTCGGGTCAGGGCGAATCGGGTGCAAGACCGGTTCTGACGGTTGGCATGCCTCTTGCTCGCATACTTTGTAACAGCCGGCATGAGCGGCACGAGAACATTCTGCGAGGTAGGCATGAAGGAAAGACTGGTACTGGTAGGCAACGGCATGGCGGGTGTGCGCACCCTGGAAGAGCTGCTCAAGCTCGATCCGGAGTGCTACGAGATCACGGTGTTTGGCGCCGAGCCGTATCCCAACTACAACCGCATCATGCTCTCCCCGGTGCTGGCCGGTGAGAAGACCCTCTCCGACATCATTCTCAATGATCGCGACTGGTACGAGAGCAACGGCATCACCCTGCACACCGGCGACCCGGTGGTGCGCATCGACCGCGCCGCTCGCAAGGTCATCACCGAGAGCGGCCTCGAGGCCGAATACGACCGCCTGCTGCTGGCGACCGGTTCCAATCCCTTCATCATCCCGGTGCCGGGACACGACAAGGAGGGCGTGATCGGTTTTCGCGACGTTGCCGACGTGGACACCATGCTCGAGGCCAGCAAGCGCTACCAGAAGGCAGTGATCATCGGCGGCGGCCTGCTGGGCCTGGAGGCGGCCAACGGCCTGATGAAGAACGGCATGGATGTCACCGTGGTGCACCTGATGGACATCCTCATGGAGCGCCAGCTCGACCGGCCCGCCGCCGAGCTGCTCAAGCAGTCGCTCGAGGAGCGCGGCATGACGTTCCTGATGGAGACCCAGACCGCCGAGATCCTCGGTGAGGATCGCGTCAGCGGGCTGAAACTCGCCGACGGCTCCGAGATCGAGGCCGACCTGGTGGTGATGGCCGTCGGCATCCGCCCCAACATCGCGCTGGCGCAGGCCGCCGGCATCCACTGCGAGCGCGGCATCGTGGTGGACGACACCATGCAGACCTATGACCCGCGCATCTATGCCGTGGGCGAATGCGTGCAGCACCGGGGCCTGACCTACGGCCTGGTGGCGCCGTTGTTCGAGCAGGCCAAGGTGGCAGCCAACCATCTGGCGCAGCTCGGTTTCGCCCGCTACGAGGGCTCGGTGACTTCCACCAAGCTGAAGGTCACCGGCATCGACCTGTTCTCCGCCGGCGAGTTCAACGAGCAGGAAGGCGACGAGACCCTGGTGCTCCAGGACCCGGCCGCTGGCGTCTACAAGAAGCTGGTGGTGCGCGACAACCGCATCAAGGGCGCGGTGCTCTACGGCGACACCATGGACGGCACCTGGTACTTCCAGCTGCTGCGTGATGGCACCGACATCTCGGCCTTCCGTTCCACCATCCTGTTCGGCCAGCACGACCTGGGCGATGCCGGCCACGGCGACGAGACCCGGGTGGCGGAGCTGTCCGACGACGCCGAGATCTGCGGCTGCAACGGCGTGTGCAAGGGCGAGATCATCGACGCCATCATCACCAAGGGGCTGTTCACCCTGGACGACGTGAAGGCGCACACCAAGGCGGCCAGCTCCTGTGGTTCCTGTACCGGCCTGGTCGAGGCCATCCTCGCCAGCACCGTGGGCGAGGGTTACGATGCCACCCCGAGCGAGAAGCCACTGTGCGGTTGCACCGAGTACAGCCACGACGAGGTGATCACCGGCATCAAGGAGCACCAGCTCAAGACCATGGATGCGGTGCGCTCCTTCTTCGAATGGAAGAACCCCGACGGCTGCGCCGCCTGCCGTCCTGCGCTCAACTACTACCTGCTGGCCAACTGGCCAGGCGAATACCACGACGACCCGCAGTCGCGCTTCATCAACGAGCGTGCCCACGGCAACATCCAGAAGGACGGTACCTACTCGGTGGTGCCACGCATGTTCGGCGGCCTGTGCACGCCCGCCGAGCTGCGTGCCATCGCGGACGTGGCCGAGAAGTACCAGGTGCCCGAGATGAAGGTCACCGGCGGCCAGCGTATCGACCTGTTCGGTATCAAGAAGGAGGACCTGCCGGCGGTCTGGAAGGATCTCTCCGAGGCCGGCTTCGTCTCCGGCCACGCCTATGGCAAGGCGATGCGCACGGTCAAGACCTGTGCCGGCAAGAACTGGTGCCGCTTCGGTACCCAGGACTCCACCGGCCTGGGCGTCAAGCTCGAGGAACTCACCTGGGGATCGTGGATGCCGCACAAGTTCAAGCTGGCCGTCTCGGGCTGCCCACGCAACTGTGCCGAGGCCACCATCAAGGACTTCGGCGTGGTCTGTGTCGACTCCGGCTACGAGCTGCACGTCGGCGGCAACGGCGGCATCAAGGTGCGGGTGACCGACCTGCTCTGCAAGGTCGAGACCGAAGAGGAAGTGCTCGAATACTGCGGCGCCTTCGTCCAGAAGTACCGCGAAGAGGCGCACTACCTCGAACGCACCGCGCCCTGGGTCGAGCGCGTGGGCCTGGACTACATCAAGCAGGCGATCGTCGAGGACGAGGCCCAGCGCAAGGCCCTGTACGAACGCTTCAAGTACAGCCAGCAGTTCGCGCAGATCGACCCCTGGAAACAGCGCGCCGAAGGCGAGGAAGCGAACGAATTCCAGCCGATCAAGATCACGGCTGCATGATCTTGGGGCAACCACAGAGGGCACAGAGCACACAGAGACAACCAGATCGAAAGGGTGTCGGTTGGTGTTTGGGAGGTTGGGCATATTGCTCCGTATCCAAGCTGCAACTTTCAATTTCTCTGTGATCTCTGTGTTCTCTGTGGTGAAGAGATAAAGAACGAATCAACGAGGATCGAAATGAGTAAGTGGATCGAAATCGCCGCCCTGGAAGACATCCCGCGCCTGGGCGCCCGGGTGGTCAGGACCGACACCATGGACGTGGCGGTGTTCCGCACCCGCGACGATCGGGTGTTCGCGCTGAAGGATGCCTGTCCGCACAAGCAGGGCCCGCTGTCGCAGGGCATTGTCAGCGGCACCACCGTCACCTGCCCGTTGCACAACTGGAAGATCGACCTGGAAAAGGGCTGCGCCCTGGGCCCGGACGAAGGCTGCACCAACGTGTTCCAGACCAAGGTCGAGAACGGCAAGGTCTACCTGGCCTTGTAAGTATGCGTTTCACCATCTCACCACAGAGCGCACAGAGGCCACAGAGAGTTCAAGAGCAGGCGTGACCGTAGGCCCCAGCCAGGCGACGAGGTGAAGGGCCAGCCGCAGGCGTATGTCGTTTCGGTCAGGCGACGGCTTTCGTGAATTCATGCCCTCTGTGAACTCTGTGTCCTCTGTGGTGAACAAGGGAACTTAGCGAGGAACTCGATAAATGCTCTTCGGACGCGGAAAGAAGAACCCCATCACCCTGCCTGGCAAGGAAGTGGTCGAGTGGAAATACGCCGCCTGTGGCTACTGTTCCACCGGCTGTTCCATCGAGGTGGGTTTCGACGCCGAGGGCCGTGCGGTGGCCTCGCGGGGCGTGGCCGAGGCCGATGTCAATCGCGGCAAGTTGTGCCTGAAGGGCATCTTCGAGCACGAGCTGTTCGAGTCGGCCGGGCGCGGCACCCGGCCGCTGATGCGCGACCATTTTCGTGACGACTGGAAACCCACCGATTGGGATACCGCGCTCGACCGGCTGCACGACGAGATCCGCCGCATCCAGGCCAAATACGGGCGCGATTCCTTCGCGGTGATCTCCACCGGGCAGATGCTCACCGAGGAGTTCTACACCCTGGGCAAGCTCACCCGCGGGCTGATCGGCACCAACAACTACGACGGCAACACCACCCTGTGCATGAGCTCGGCGGTCTCCGGCTACAAGCGCAGCTTCGGTTCCGACGGCCCGCCAGGCTGCTACGAGGATTTCGAGCACACCGATTGCCTGATTGCCTGGGGTTCCAACCTGCCGGAGCAGCATCCCATCATCTACTGGCGGCTCAAGGAGGCACAGGAGAAGCGCAACTTTCCGCTGATCGTGGTCGACCCGCGGGTGACCATGCTGGCGCAGAACGCCAACATTCATCTGCCCATCCGCCCCGGTACCGACGTGGTGCTGCAGAACGCGCTGATGCACGTCATCTTCGCGGAGAACCTGCAGGACGACGACTACATCGCCGCCAACACCAACGGCATCGACGAACTGCGCGCCGAGGTCGCGAAATGGGATCCGCGTACCGCGGCCAAGGTCTGCGGCATCGACGAGGACACCATCCGCGTGGTGGCGCGTACCTTCGCCAAGGCCGGCGCGGCCATGCAGATCTGGACCATGGGCATCAACCAGTCCACTCACGGTTCCGATGGCGTGGTGGGTATCAACAACCTGGCGCTGATCACCGGCAACGTCGGCAAGCCGGGCGGGGCGCCGCTGTCGATCACCGGCCAGTGCAATGCCATGGGCACCCGTGAGTGGTCCTCCTGCTCGGGCCTGCCCAACTACCGCTATCTCGAAGTGCCCGAACACCGCGAGGAGATCGCGAAGTTCTGGAACATCGACGTGGATTTCCTGCCCACCGCACGCGGCATGTACCAGACCGACATCTACCAGGCCATGGAGGCCGGGCAGATCAAGGGGCTTTGGCTGATCGCTACCAATCCGCTCAGCTCGCTGCCCAACACCGCGCGCATCCGCCGCGCCATGGAACAGCTCGAGTTCTGCTGCGTGCAGGACTGTTATGTGGACTCCGAGTCCAACCAGTATGCCCACGTCTATTTGCCGGCGGGCACCTGGGCCGAGAAGGACGGGGTGATGACCAACACCGAACGGCGCATCAACCGCGTCAAGCCCGTCGCCACCCCGCCGGGCGAGGCCAAACCCGACCTGTGGATCTTCAATCGCGTGGCCGAGCGCTTCAACACCGACGGGCGGGTGAAGTTTCCCGAGAAGGCCGCCGACATCTTCCTCGAGATGGCCGAGCTGTCGCACGGGCGACTGGCCGACATCTCGGGCATGGATCACGAGCTGATCGAGCAGCACCGTGGCATCCAGTGGCCCTACACGCGTGAGCAGCGCGAACGCGGCGAGCCGCCGAAGAAGGGCGGGGTGCGCCTCTACACCGAGCCGGCCACCTTCCAGTATCCCGACGGGCGGGCAAAGCTGATCCCGCTGCCCTTCGTGGACAACAATGAGCACCCGGACGAGGAGTACCCCTTCTGGCTCAACACCGGGCGGCTCATCGAGCACTGGCACGGGCGCACCAAGACCGGCAAGATCGGCAACAACAACAAGTTCAGCCCGATCCCCTTCATCGAGATCAACCCCGATGCCGCCGCCGAGCTGGGCATCCGTCGCGGTGAATACGTGCGCCTGGTCTCGCGCCGGGGCGACGCCATCGTCATGGCCCAGCCCACCCACCGGGTGCCGCACAACATGGTGTTCCTGCCGTTCCATTTCCACGACTGTGCCAACCGCCTCACGCTTGGCCTGCTCGACCCCTATTCGCGCCAGCCGGCCTACAAGCAGCAGGCGGTGCGCATCGAGCGCATCGAGGACCAGCTGCACGCGGCGCGCCTGAGCAAGGAAATGCGGAAGTTTTGAATGTTAACCACAGAGGACACGGAGAACACAGAGCGTTATGAGTTCAAGAGTCATGAGAAATGCCTGCAACAGCACTCCACGGCAGACGGGTTGGTTTTGTTGGAAAGGAAACCCAATCCTTTTTGATGAAATAGACCCTCTGTGAACTCTGTGTCCTCTGTGGTGAATAAATCATGTATCAGCGAAGAGAATACGAACCCGAATACGCCTTGCTGCGTGACGAGGACTACAAGCCGGTCAACCGCTATGGCAAGCTCATCGTGCTGGCGCCCGAGGACGATCCGCTGCGCGAGGAGCCGCTGGTCATCAACGGCGAGGAGAGCCCGCCGCAGAATCCCAACCGCTACAAGCAGCACGGCTTCTACTTCAATGCCGACAACTGCATCGCCTGCCACGCCTGCGAGGCGGCCTGTTCCGAGAAGAACGACGTGCCGCCGCACCTGGCGTTTCGCTCGGTGGGCTTCGTCGAGGGTGGCACCTATCCCGACTACCGGCGGATCAACATCTCCATGGCCTGCAACCACTGCGACAACCCGGTGTGCCTCAAGGGCTGTCCGACGCGGGCCTACACCAAGTACGCCGAGTACGGTGCCGTCATCCAGGACCCGGACATCTGCTTTGGCTGCGGCTACTGCACCTGGATCTGTCCCTACAATGCGCCGCAGCTCGATCCGGTGAAGGGCCAGGTCAGCAAGTGCAACATGTGCATCGACCGCCTCGAGGTGGGGCTCAAGCCGGCCTGCGTGTCGGCCTGCCTGGGCAAGGCGCTGGACTTCGGCGTGATCGAGAACATCCCCGAGGGCCGGGTGCAGGCGGAGACCGAGATTCCCGGCTTCCCGCGCACCGACATCACTCATCCCAATATCCGCTTTCAGCAGATGAAGTCCATCCAGCGCGAGATGGTGCGCGTCGACGATACGCCCATCAAGTATCACCGCGCCGAGGACGAGAAGCGCTACCTGCCCGAGGTCGATCCCAAGAAGGGTCATGAGCGTCAGTGGAACGGGAAGAAGCTGCTGGGCTCGCACGAGAACGCGCACATCGCCTTTACCCTCAGCGTGCAGACGGTGATGGGCGCCTTCGCCCTGCTGGTCATTGGTGGCTGGCTCGGCGTGGACGCCGTCGAAGGCTATCGCGCCTCCGGCGCCTTCCTGCCCACCCTGTGGGGGATGGTGGCACTGATGGCCTTCGGCCTGTTCAAGCTCAACATGCATCTGGGCAAGCCGCACCGCTTCTATCGCGGCTTCAACAACCTGCGCCTGTCGCCGGTGAGCCGCGAGATCGCCGGGGTCTCGGCCTTCTTCGCCGGCCTGGCAGGCTACAGCCTGTTCAGCCTGTTCAGCCTGTTCAGCCTGTTCGATGGCGGCATCGCCACCCTGCTGGCCAATCTCGCGGCCGTGCTGGCGCTGGCCGGGCTGGGCTTCGGCGGCTACTACATGTACAAGCTCTACCGCATTCCGGCACGTCCCTTCTGGGACCACTGGCACACCGGCGCGGCCTTCGCCGGCACCGGTCTGACCCTGGGCAGCCTGCTGATCGGTGTGCTGGCGCTCGCCTTCGGTGTGCTGGATGCCGGCCTGGGCCGGCTGCTGGCCGGCATCGCCGCGGCCGGTCTGGTTCTGGAAGGTATCGGCCTGCTGGCTCACGCACAGGTCATGCGCGGCGCCCACAGCGAGGGGGCGGCCTCCTGGTACGAGCAGATGACCACCTACGGCTGGCCCTACTGGTTGCGCAACGCCCTGTTGATCGCCGCGCTGGGGCTCTCGCTGTGGCAGGCAGTCATCGGCGTCAATGGCTGGTTGCTGGCGCTCACCGCCGTGCTCGCACTGGCCTCGGCCATCATCGGTCGCGCCCTGTTCTACGTGCTGGTGATCCCCACCACCATGCCCGGCGCCTTCTTCTGGCGCAACAAGGGCTTCGTCGAGCACGCCCGAGAGGTGGGCCTGGCCGACATGCCCCAGCTCGGCGTGGCCTACGAGCGGCATCATCCCTTCCGCTTCGACGAGCTGATGCAGACGATCCGCGAGACCTCGCTGCGCGAGATGGTCGGCCATATGCGCTGGGTGCTGACCGGGAAGGCCTGATCCGTTCGCGGCGGGGACGCCGCTCCCACAGGTGGTGCAGGAGGCCCGTCCTTGGGCCGAATGTTCGCGATGGGGACGCTGTAGGAGGCCCGTCCTCGGGCCGAACCTTCGCGGATTTTCAGCGTGTCGAGAAGCGCACCTGAAGGCGTCTTGAATACCACGATGCGCATGCGCCGACCGCCCCCACGGCGTATGCTCGCCTCTCCTGCGAGGAGGGCGAAGTGAGACCACAGATCGAATACCAGGGTGAACCTTTCGATCCCCTGGCGTGGCGGGGGCCGCAACCGGTGCGCCCCCGGGTGCTGGCCGATGCGGGGCAGGACACGCTGCGCAAGCTGTCGCTGCTGCTGCTGCTGCTGCTGCTGCATGCCATGGCAGAGGGCTGGACCTATATGCCGCTCGATCCCCGTCTGCCATCGTCGCGTCGGGAACGCCTGCTGCGGGCCGCGGCCGCCGGCAGCCTGCTGCTGGAGGACGGTACGCGGCCGGTGTCGGCATCGCCGGTGTCGTCCGTGGCCGGTTTCCGGCTGCTGATCGCCACCAGCGGGACCCGCGGCGAGCCAAGGTTGGTCGAGCTGGACCGTCCGCGCCTGGAGGCGGCGGCCGAGGCCTCGAACCACCTGCTGGGCCTGCAGCAAGGCGACGGCTGGTTGCTGTGCCTGCCCTTGCATCATGTGGCGGCGGTGGCCGTGGTGGTGCGCTGTGGACTGGCCGGTGCGCGGGTGGTGGTGCAGGCGTGCTTCGACCCGTCGGCACTGCTTGCGCGTCTGGCGCGGGGCGACATCACGCACCTGTCACTGGTGCCTACCCAGTTGTACCGGCTGCTGCGAGAAGACCCCGCCTTCGTGCCGCCACCGGCCTTGCGCGTGGTGTTGCTCGGGGGCGCGCCCGCCGAGGCATCGCTGGTCCACGAGGCCCTGGCGCGCGGCTGGCCGGTCTGCCCCAGCTACGGTCTCACCGAGGCGGCCTCGCAGGTGGCCACCTGTCATCCGCCCCCCGCCGAATGGTCTCCCGGGCTGGCCGGGCGGCCCTTGTCGCACGTGCAGGTCGCCATCGCCGAGGACGGGCGCATTCGCCTGCGCGGACCGAGCATCGCGCAACGGGTAATCGCAGCGGAGGGGGTGCGCCAGCTGCTCGACGACGAGGGTTGGTACACCACCGGCGATCTGGGACACATCGATTCCGCGGGGCGCCTGTGGGTGCTGGGGCGCGCCGACGAGGTCATCATCAGCGGTGGCGAGAAGGTGCACCCGGCTACCGTGGAGCGTGTGTTGCAGTCCTGTCCTGGCGTGGACGAGGTTGCGGTGGTCGGCGTGCCCGACAGCGAGTGGGGGGAACGCCTGGTGGCCTGCTACCGGAGTGAGATCTCGCCCGCAGGCCTGATGGACTGGGCGCGCGAGCATCTTGCCGGTGCGCACCGACCGTCGGCCTGCCTGGCTATCGAACGCTTGCCTCGCAATGCCCTGGGCAAGCTGTTGCGCCACCGCCTGCGCGAGGACGTTCAGTCGCTCTCGCAATAGCGCGACAGGGCCTGTCGCAGTGCCTCGGGCAAGGGTGTGGGGCGGCCATTGCCGGCGTCCACGAGCACGTGCGCCGTGCCGACGGTGGCGCAGAGTACCTCTTCATGCAGAAAGCGATACCCCAGGGTAAAGCTGTGCTCGCCGATGTGGCGCACGGCCACCGTCACGTCGATCTGCGCATCGAGTTGCAGGGGGGCGTGGTAGTCGGCCTCGGCGTGGACCACCGGCAGGCGATAGCGTTCCTCGGCGAGCAGCTCCGCCAGCCCCCAGCCGATCTCGCGCAGCAGGGCCTCGAGGGCGTGATGGGCGTGTGTGAACAGGTGACCGTAGAACAGGATGCCGCCGGGGTCGAGCTGGTCGAAAGGGACGCGAAACCGGTGGAGGTGATGACTCATGGTGTGACTCCCAGGCCGGGTCGTGGATCGAGCCAGAGCCGACCGTCCTGCAGGCGAGGGGGTGGCGCAAGGTCCGTGGCCAGCCAGTCGGCGGTGGCCAGACCGTGAGCCAGATCGGGATCGGTCGGGCCGAGTGCCGCGGCCAGTTGGGCAGCCGCATGCAGGCCGATGCTGGATTCCAGGGTGGAGCTTATCACCACCCGCAAGCCCCGGGTCTGTGCCTGGCGCGCCAGTGCCAGGGTCTTTACGGGACCGCCGTGCGCCATCGGCTTGAGTACCAGACGCCGTACCGGGGCGGCGCTCAACAGCCGGGGCCCTTCGGGCAGACGCAGGGATTCGTCGAGGGCCAGTTCGATGCGGGTCCCGGCCTGCAGTTCCGCGAGCCGTTCGGGGTGGGGGTCACGCAACGGCTCTTCCAGTGACTCGATCGGCAGGCCCTCGATCGCATGCAGGAACTGTCGCGCCTCGTCCGCGGACCAGGCGCGGTTGGCATCCAGTCGTAACAGCACATCACCCGGCAGGGACGAGCAGAGGCGTTCGAGCAAGCGGGCTTCCTGTTGCCAGGGGACCAGCCCAAGCTTGCACTTGATCTGCCGGTAGCCCGCGTCGAGGACCTGCTGCAACGCAGCCTCCGAGAGTGCGCCGGCCACGCCATTGACCGGAACCTGGTCGCTCGCCTCCACATGCAGTCGTTTGCGCATGGGCAGTCGCTGTTGCCGGCATTGCAGGTCGAGCAGTGCGGTGTGCAGCGCGCAGGCCACGGCGGGTTGCGCGGTGAGCAGGCGGTCCGCCCATCGCGTCAGTGTCGCGGCATCGCTTTCGCGTGGCAGTGCGTCCAATGCCTGTCCGGCGGCAGCGGGATCCTCGGTGCCGGCGGCCGGCAGGGGAGCGCAATCGCCCCATCCGCAATCCTCGCCCTGCTCCAGTTCCAGCAGCCAGCCACGTCGTTCGCCCGGCATCGCATGCGCGGCTGGCCAGGGATTGCGCAGGGCCAGGCGATAGGGGTGCAGGCGAAGCCAGAGGCGAGAAGAAGGCGACATTTTTCTTATGCGCGAGACATCTTTTCAGGTTTGACAAATGTCAAGTGACGGGCAGGGCAAATACCACACACTGTTTCGTGCTGCTGCAACGGTCGCACGGTCCGGGCAGATCGTGCGGATTGAACCACAGAACGGTGAGCACGTGCCGTTGTTCTGGCGGTTCGGCATCACTTTAGAATTTTGAGGAGAGCAACCCATGAAAGTACGCAAGCAGACGCTTGCCGCCCTCGTAGCCCTTGCGGTGGGGGTCTTCGCCGGAGGCCAGGCCTGGTCTCAGGAGACGTTGAAAGACGTCATGAAGCGGCGTGGCCTGACCGAGAAGGACATCCTGGCGGCGGCCAAGACCTACACCCCTTCGGGTGGACGCGACGAGTACCTGGCCTTCAGTTCGGGTGGCCAGAGCGGACAGGTGATCGTGTATGGCATTCCGTCCATGCGCATTCTCAAGTACATCGGCGTGTTCACTCCCGAGCCGTGGCAGGGCTACGGTTTCGATGACGAGTCCAAGGCCGTACTGGCGCAAGGCCGGATCAATGGCAAGGACATCGTCTACGGGGATACTCACCATCCCGCCATCTCCGAGAGCAAAGTGAACCGCCCCGGATATTCCGGAGACTGTTTTGTTTGAGTCAGGCCGCCTTGGCAGACTCTTTCTGTTGGCGATAATACGCCGCTTCCAACTCCGCCGGTGGCACGTTGCCAATAGGCTCCAGCAGCCGCCGGTGGTTGAACCAGTCCACCCACTCCAAAGTGGCATATTCGACCGCCTCCCTATGCTTCCAGGGGCCTCGCCGGTAGATAACCTCGGCCTTGTACAGACCGTTGATCGTCTCTGCCAGAGCGTTGTCATAGGAGTCCCCTCGGCTACCGACCGAGGCATCAATGCCGGCCCCGGCCAGGCGCTCCGTGTAGCGCACCGACAGGTACTGACAGCCTCGGTCACTGTGGTGCACCAGGCCCTCTGTGTCCTGGCGCGACCATAGCGCCTGCTCCAGCGCATCCAGCACCAGGTCGGTCTTCAGCGACCGGGAGACACGCCAGCCCACGATCCGTCGGGCATAGACGTCCACGACAAACGCCACATAGACAAACCCTGTCCAAGTCGCCACGTAGGTAATGTCCGCCACCCACAACTGATTCGGGCGGGTGGCAGTAAACTGCCGCTTCACCCGGTCCAGTGGTCGTTCCGCCGTCGTGTCGCCGATCGTTGTCCGGCAACGGCGGCCTCACACCACACCCCGCAACCCCATGACACGCATCAGGCGTTCCACCGTGCAGCGGGCTACCTCGATGCCTTCCCGGTTGAGCTGCCGCCATACCTTCCTGGCACCGTACACCTGGAAGTTCTCTTCCCAGATCCGTCGAATCTCGTCTGACAGGGCGCGATCCCGCTGCAATCGCCGCGGCAGTCGCTGTGGATCGGCCTCACGGGCCTTGTGCTCATAGTAGGTGGACGGGGCGATCGGCAGCACCGCGCAGATCGGCTCGACCCCGTAACGATCCCTGTGATCGTCGATGTACGCGATCATCTCTTCAGTTTGCGGTCGAGCTCCGCCTGGGCAAAAAAAGCCGACGCCGTCTTCAGAATCTCGTTGGCCCGCCTCAGCTCCCGGTTCTCCCGTTCCAAGGCCTTGAGCCGCTCGCGCTCCGACGTCGTCAGACCCTCACGCAGTCCTTGATCACGCTCGGCCTGTCTCACCCATTTGCGCAGTACAGCCGATCTTGGCCGCGATGGAGGTCATCGCCGCCCATTGGGAATCATGCTCGCCCTGATGATCAAACACCATGCGAACCGCCCGTTCCCGGACCTCAGGGGAATATCTCTTGCTCGTATCCATAGACTCTATCCTCTCAAGAAATGGAGTCTCCGGGAAACCCGGGGCGGTTCAAACCTTCGATCCGGAACGGTTCGGCCCGGCAAGTGGAGATGGTTCGGTTTGAGGCAGCCTGAGATCTTTGTGTTCTTTGATTTCTTTGTGGTTTGCCCCCTCCCAGCCTCCCCCGCAAGCGGGGGAGGAGGTGAATGGGAAGCGAGCGCCTCGGCAAGGCGCTTGCCCCTGAGGCGCAGCAGGGCTGCTTCCAGCAACGCCCAGTTTTCGGCTTCGGCATTACCGCCATGCCGCGTTACCCGTTGCTTGAGCGCATCGACGATACGTGGGCCCAGGTTTCCGACGACGAGACTGGCCATGTGATCATCCAGGACGGGTGATTGCCGATGGCGCCGTCAGGCGGTGATGCAGTCGATCGCATCGAAGGCAAATTGCGAGGAAACGCCGGCAAGAGGAACAGATATAATTTTCTGCCCCATCCCCGCCAGGAGTGCCCCTTCATGAGTTGGCAAGCCGTGCCCGACCGGGTCTACCAGGACATCCTCTACGACCATCACGAAGAAGGCATTGCCCGCATCACCATCAACCGGCCGGAGGTGCGCAATGCCTTCCGGCCACGCACGGTGAGCGAGCTCATGGATGCCTTCGCCCATGCGCATCACGATCCGGACATCGGCGTCATCGTGCTCACCGGCGCCGGCGACAAGGCCTTCTGCTCGGGCGGCGATCAGAAGGTGCGTGGCGACGACGGTGGATACAAGGACGAGCAGGGGGTGCACCACCTCAATGTGCTCGACCTGCAGATGCAGATCCGCCGCCTGCCCAAGCCGGTGGTGGCGATGGTTGCCGGCTATGCCATCGGTGGTGGGCATGTACTGCACCTGGTGTGCGATCTCACCATCGCCGCCGACAACGCCCGCTTCGGGCAGACCGGCCCGCGGGTGGGGTCCTTCGACGCCGGCCTGGGTGCGGGCATCCTCGCGCGTACCGTGGGCCTGAAGAAGGCCAAGGAGATCTGGTTCCTCTGCCGCCAGTACGACGCACAGGAGGCCCTGGCCATGGGGCTGGTGAACGCCGTGGTGCCCCTGGAGCGGCTCGAGGAGGAGACCCTGGACTGGTGCCGGCAGATGCTCAGGCACTCGCCCACCGCCCTGCGCCTGTTGAAGGCCGGGTTCAATGCGGATACCGATGGCCTGGCGGGCGTCCAGGAACTGGCGGGCAATGCCACCGCGCTGTTCTACATGACGGCCGAGGGCCAGGAAGGGCGTGACGCCTTCCTCGAGAAGCGCCCGCCCGATTTCCGCAAGTTTCCGCGTCGCCCCTGAGATGTCGCCGCTCGCTGCCTGGCTGGCGGCCATTCGGCCCCGCACGCTCGGGCTCTCCGTCAGCCCGGTCCTGCTGGGAACGGCCCTGGCATTCGCCGAGACCGGGCGGGTGCATGCCGGGGTCTTTCTCGCCACCCTGCTGGCGGCCCTGCTGATCCAGATCGGCACCAATCTGCACAACGACGTGGCCGATTTCCTGCGCGGCACCGATACCCCGGAGCGCCTGGGGCCGGCGCGCGCGACCGCGCAGGGCTGGCTGAGTCCACAGGCGGTATCGCGCGCTGCGGTCCTGGCCTTCGCGCTGGCGCTGGTCGCTGGCCTGTTCCTGGCCTGGGTCGGCGGCTGGCCGATCGTGGTGCTGGGCCTCGTCTCCCTGGCCGCCGGGGCGGCCTATTCCGGCGGGCCGTGGCCCTTGTCTTCCCTGCCAGTGGGCGAGCTGTTCGTGTTCCTTTTCTTCGGGGTGCTGGCGGTGGCCGGCAGTCATTATCTGCAGACCGGGTACTGGAGCGCCGCGGCCCTGCTGGGTGGTGCTATCCTGGGACTGCCGGCCGCCGCGGTACTGCTGCTCAACAATTTTCGCGACCGCCATGGCGATGCGCGCGCTGGTCGTCGCACCCTGGCGATCCTGTTGCCGGCGCCCGGCAGCCATCGGGCGTATGCCGTGATGATGCTGGCGCCCTTCGCCCTGTTGCCCGGCCTGCTCGCCTGGCCGGCCTGGCTGCTGCCCATGCTGCTGTTGCCCTGGGCCTGGCGCCTGACACGCGACTTTTGGCATGCCCCCGATGGACGGGCATTGAACCCGGTGCTCGCACGCACGGCGCGTTTCCAGTTCTGGCTGGGGGTGAGTGTTGCGGTGAGTCTGTGGCCGGGCATTCCCGCATGATCGAGGCTTGTTTCGGGATTGCGCCTTCCCGTAGAGTTGACGCCTTGCACACACGAATATCGGCATGAACAAGACCGTAGAGACCACCTGCCCCTATTGCGGCGTCGGCTGTGGCGTGGAAGTCACGGTGCTCGGCGACACCGGGGTCCGCGTGCGTGGTCTGGCCGACCACCCGGCCAACCATGGCAAGCTCTGTTCCAAGGGAGCGGCGCTGGCCGAGACCGTCTCGCACGAGGGCAGGCTGCGTCATCCGCGGGTGGACGGGCGCGAGACCGGCTGGGACGAGGCGCTCGACACCCTGGCCGCACGCTTTCGCGCCATCATCGAGGAACACGGTCCGGATGCCGTGGCCTTCTATGTCTCGGGGCAGCTGCTCACCGAGGACTACTACGTTGCCAACAAGCTGATGAAGGGCTTCATCGGCTCGGCCAACATCGACACCAATTCGCGCCTGTGCATGTCCTCGGCGGTGGCCGGGCACAAGCGCGCCTTCGGTGCCGACACGGTGCCGGGCTGCTACGAAGACCTCGAGCTGGCCGACCTGGTGGTGTTCGCCGGTTCCAACGCGGCCTGGTGCCACCCGGTGCTGTATCAGCGCATCGTGCGCGCCCGGCGTGAGCGCGCCGATGGCGAGCATCCGCTGCGCGTGGTGGTGATCGACCCGCGGCGCACCGCCACCTGCGACATCGCCGATCTGCACCTGCCGCTGCGCCCGGGCACCGACGCGGTGCTGTTCAACGGGCTGTTCGCCTGGCTGCACGACCAGGGGTACGGCGATCCGCTGTTCGTGGGCGAACAGTGCGAGGGCTTCGAGGAGGCGCTGCGCATCGCCCGCTGGTATGCCCCCTCGCCGGTGGCGGTGGCCGAGCACTGCGGGCTGGCGGTCGAGCAGGTCGAGACCTTCTACCGCTGGTTCGCGCGCACGCCGCGCACCGTCACCCTGTTCTCGCAAGGCATCAACCAGTCGAGCAGCGGCACCGACAAGGTCAATGCCATCCTCAACTGCCACCTGTTCACCGGGCGCATCGGCCTGCCGGGCGCCGGGCCCTTCTCGCTCACCGGCCAGCCGAACGCGATGGGCGGACGCGAGGTGGGCGGGCTGGCCAACCAGCTCGCCGCGCACATGGACTTCGAGCGCGAGGAACACATCGATCTGGTCGAGCGCTTCTGGCAGGCGCCCGGCATGGCCCGCCGTCCCGGCCTGAAGGCGGTGGACATGTTCCGTGCGCTCGACGAGGGGCGCATTCGTGCGATCTGGATCATGGGCACCAATCCGGCGGTGACCTTGCCCGACAGCAACCGGGTGCGCCGCGCGCTGTCGCGCTGCCCGCTGGTGGTGGTCTCCGACTGCGTGGAGACCGACACCACCGACTTCGCGCACATCCTGCTGCCCGCGGCGACCTGGGGCGAGAAGGAAGGGACGGTGACCAATTCCGAGCGCCGCATCTCGCGCCAGCGCGCCTTTCTCGAACCGCCCGGCGAGGCGCGGCCCGACTGCTGGATCCTGTCACGCTTCGCGCAGCGCCTGGGCTTTGCCGGCTTCGACTACGCCGGGCCGCACGAGATCTTTCGCGAGCACGCACGCCTGTCGGCCTTCGAGAACGGCGGCGAGCGTGACTTCGACCTGTCCGGCCTGCAGGACATCGACCGCGCCGCCTACGACGCCCTCGCGCCCGTGCAGTGGCCGGTCCTCGCGCCGGGGCAGGGGACGGCACGCCTGCTCGGCCGGAGCGGTTTCTACACGCCCAACCGGCGGGCACGCTTCGTCGCGATCACCCCGCGTCCGCCCGCGCACCTGACCGATCCCGACTACCCGTTGGTGCTCAACACCGGGCGGGTGCGCGACCAGTGGCACACCATGACCCGCACCGGGCGTTCGCCGCGCCTGACCGGGCATGTCAGCGAGCCCTATGCCGAGCTGCATCCGCTGGATGCCCGTGAGCGCGGTATCGAGGACGGTTGCCTGGTGCAGCTGAGCAGCCGCTGGGGCGAGGTCATCGTGCGTGCCCGGGTGGCCGACAGCCAGCAGCGCGGCTGCGTCTTCGTGCCCATGCACTGGAACGACCGCTTCGCCAGCGCGGCGCGCGCCGATGCGCTGGTCAATCCGGCGCTCGATCCGGTCTCGGGCCAGCCCGAGTTCAAGCACACCCCGGTGCGCGTGGTGTGCTATGCCCCGGTGTGGTACGGCTTCGTGCTGACCCGGCGCGAGATCGTGCCCGAACAGGCCACCTACTGGAGCCGGGCGCGCCGCGAGGGGCTGTGGCACTACGAACTGGCCGGCGAGGAGGCCCCGCAGGACTGGGCCGCGTGTGCGCGGCGCATGCTGATCGATGACACGGGCGGGCAGGGCGCCTGGGCCGAGCTGTTCGACACCGCCGCCTCCACCTACCGTGCCGCGCTGTTCGACGGCGAGCGGCTCGAGGCCTGCATCTTCATCGGCCCCGATTTCCAGCTGCCCGAGCGCGACTGGCTGGTGCGCCTGTTCGCCGAGGAACGCCTCGACCCGCGCCAGCGCCAGCGGGTGCTCGCGGGCACCCCGGGGGCGAACCAGAAGGACGCCGGGCGTATCGTCTGTTCCTGTTTTTCGGTCGGCCGCAACACCCTGATCGAGGCCATCCGCGAGGGCGCCGCCTCCCCCGAGGCGCTGGGCGAGCGGCTGCAGGCCGGTACCAACTGCGGTTCCTGCGTGCCCGAGCTGCGCGCCCTGATCGCCGAGACGGTGCAGGGCAGTGGCTGATCCTCGGCTGCAGTTCGGCGATTTCCCGGTGCCGGTACTGGGCCTGGCGGCGCGCTCGGGCACCGGCAAGACCACCCTGCTCGAACGCCTGATCCCGGCCCTGCGCGCCGCCGGGGTGCGCGTGGCAGTGATCAAGCATTCGCATCACGACATCGAGCTCGACCGCCCCGGCAAGGACAGCCACCGCCTGCGCGAGGCCGGGGCCGACCAGATCATGCTCGCCTCGCCGTACCGCAGCTTCTGGGTCGGCGAGGGCGATGGAGAAACACTGCCGCCGCTGCACGAGCTGCTCGACCGCCTCGATGTCGGGCGCATCGAACTGGTATTGCTCGAAGGCTACCGCCACCTGGCGCATGCGCGCATCGAGGTGTATCGCGCCGCCTGCGGCAACCCGCCACTGGCCCCGGACGATCCCCATGTCATCGCCGTGGCCGCCGACACCGCACTCGACCTGCCGCTGCCCGTGCTGCCGTTGAACGACACCGAGGCGGTACGCGATTTCGTGCTGGGGCTGCTGGCCTGAAAGGCGAGTGGGCCGTTCCCTGATCTGCGGCAGGGCGCGCAGCCGGCCGTCCGCGTATCATTCGCCCCATGAAACAGACGACCCAGGACACGACGAACATCCGGCGGGTAGCGGTCTGGAGTGGCTGGCTGCGGCTGAGCCACCTGGTGGTGGGGAGCGCGGTGCTGGTGCTGATGGTCACCGGTTGGCTGATGCGCCACGCGCCCTCGGTCGAAGCCGTCGCGGTGGACTGGCATTACCTGGCCGCGGCGCTGCTGGTGCCCGGCATGGTATTGCGGATCTGGTTGCTGTTCGCCGGCCGGCCGGAAGAGCGCGGGTCGCAATGGATGCCGGGTGACGACGAGTGGCACGCGGTGGCGCAGACCCTGCGTTTCTACCTGAGCCTGGGACGTGCGCCACTGCCCCGCTGGTATGCGCACAATCCCCTGTGGAAGCCGTTGTACCTGCTGCTGTACCTGCTGCTCGGGGTGCTGCTGCTCACCGGTACCCTGTACGAGCAGCAGCCCCTGCTGGCGGGCATCTACCTGCCCGATGTGCATAGCGTGTTCGCCACTGCCGTGACCCTGCTGCTGGTCGCGCACGTGATCACCGCCCTGTGGCACGACTGGAAGGGCCAGGCAGACGATGTCTCGGCCATCATCAACGGTCATCGTCTGTTCGTCACCGAGCGGCCGGGACCGGACGGGGTCGGGCGGCACGAGACGGTGGTCCCGCTGGACCAGATCGGGCGTCCGCCACGCGACGACTGATCGCCTCGTGGTGCCGGGACTATAGGTGCCTACTATAATGGCCGGCGCAACCACCGGAGTCCGCCATGAGCAGCAACCCCTTTCCGATCGAGCGTACCTTCACCCCGCCGGCGACCTTTCGCGAGGTCAAGCCGCATACCTTCATCTACGAGCGGCCGAACACCCTGCCGGCGGACTGGTGCGAGGAGATGATCCGTCGCTTCGAGGCGCATCCCGAGCACCAGACCCCGGGCCGCATCGGCCAGACCCAGGGCCTGGATACCGGGGTCAAGCGCACCATGGACCTGGTGGTGAGCAACAAGCCCGAGTGGCGCGACGTGGACCAGCTGTTCTTCCGCTGCATGGCGGCGGCGATGAAGGAGTTTCGCGAGGCCTTTCCGTTCTTCAAGGGGCCCTTCAAGGACATGGGCTACCAGATCCAGCGTTACCTGCCGGGCGAGTACTACCACTGGCACATCGACGGCGGCAGTCACCAGTTCGCCGATCGCCAGCTGGTGGCCCTGTGGTACCTGAACGACGTGCCCGAGGGCGCGGGCGGGCGCACCCAATTCCTGTACCAGGATGTCAGCGTACGTCCCGAGCAGGGCAAGATGGCGCTGTTCCCGCCCTTCTGGACCCACGAGCACCGCTCCGAGGTACTGCGCGAGGGCGTCAAGTACATCGCCACCACCTGGGTGGTGTTCCGCTGATGAAGCGCCTGCTGGCCATCGTCGAACTGGGCGGCTATCCCAACCTGGTCCCGCTGTACCAGTCGCTGGGCTTCGCGGTGGACGTGGCCAACTCGCAGCGCAAGGCACGCGGCTACCTCAAGAAGACCGTGCCCGACCTGATCGCCGCCGAGTACAATGCCCAGTCCGACTTTCGCGACCGCAGCTCCAACCTCGAGACCCTGATGGCCATCCTGCAGAAGCTGCCGTCGGTGAAGCTGCTGGTATTCCACCTGCCCGAACACGCCGAACGCTTCGCCCGCTTCCGCGCCCTGCACCCGGTGGACGCGGCCATCGAGTTCCCGGTTACCGAAGAGAAAGTGCGCGCGGCGATCGGGCAGCTGATGGAAACGAACGCTGCCGGGGATTGAAGGGCGGTCTGTCCCCGCCGCGAACCCTTCGGCCCGGGGACGAGGGTAGGAGATCCTATGTCTGCATGCAACGATTTCTTGGCCGATATTCGGTTTCATTTCGCAAGATGGCAAAAGCGACCCTGGCGAGCTTTCTGCCGAGGATGACCAAGGCCTGGACCGGCGCCAGGCCGCGGTCGAGATACCGCTGGTAGAAATCTCGCCAGGCCGGCGTTCGACACGCGCGCATGGCAGCAAGGTAGAGCAGGCGTCGCAACTCGGCGTTGCCTTTCTTGGTGAGCTTTCGTCGCCCACGCATCTGACCGGAATCATGCACGCGCACATCCATACCCAGGAAGGCGATAAAGGCGTCGGAGGAGCGGAATGAGCCGCGCTGAAAGGCGGTGACCAGGGCGGCGGCGGTGAGGGGGCCAAATGCCCTCGATGGCCTGCACACGCAAGGCCCTGTCTTTCCAGGCAGCTTTCTCGAGCCATTTCTGGATCTGCTGATCGATCTTTCTTTCAAGTGTCTTGAAGTGATCGAAGAGCACCTGAGTCTGTGGCTTGAGGCCTGGCAGATCAGCCAGGCTTTGTCGCAGTTTGGTCTTGGCCTGGACGATGACGGCACGCCGGTTGAGCAATCCCAGCAAGGTGGTATAGGCCTTGGGAGGCGGGCTCCAAGGGCGCAGGCTGTCGCGCTCATTGACCAGGTAACGGCGCAGCAGGCGAGCATCGGAGGTGTCGTTCTTGGCCCGGATGCCCACGCTGTCCCGATAACGACTCAAGCGGAAGCCATCAATGAGATAGATCGTATGGCGGGCCTTGAAGGCGAGTTCGCACACCAGGAGGTGAAAGGTGCTGGTGGCCTCGAGGGCGATTTCGACCGGACCCGGTGGCAGCGAATCGAGCCAGGCGGCAATGGACTGACGGTCATTGGAAATCGACTGGACGGGGCCGTTGCTGTCATCACAGATATCCAGGCCCTGTTTGCTGACATCGATACCGATCAGCAGGGGTTGCACAGGCATTGCCATGATGTTTCCTCCCGACTAGTGTAGAGAGCAGGATTTGTCGGGGTTCACCCAAGGCGCTGGCTTGCGAAAATTGTCGGTCCGTATTGGCCGATAGATCCCTTATTGGCGCTGGGGTGAGGGCGGGACGATTTCTCCTACTGTCTGTACTCAAGGTCAAAGGTCAGATGCGGCGTTCGTCCCTCCGCCCCGACAGGTCCTTTCTGACCCATCGAGAGGAAACATACAAGCGGCGTCCCCGCCGCGAACATTTGGTCCGGAACGGTTCGGCCCGGGGACGGGCCTCCTACAGGTGGCAACGGCATCCCCGCCGCGAACATTCGATCCGGAACGGTTCGGCCCGAGGACGGGCCTCCTACAGGTGGTAACGGCATCCCCGCCGCGAACATTCGATCCGGAACGGTTCGGCCCGGGGACGGGCCTCCTACAGGTGGCAACGGCATCCCCGCCGCAAATCCTTCGGCCCGGGGACGAGGGTAGGAGCGGCGTCCCCGCCGCGAACATTCGATCCGGAACGGTTCGGCCCGAGGACGGGCCTCCTACAGGTGGCAACGGCGTCCCCGCCGCGAACATTCGGCCCGAGGACGGGCCTCCTACACGCTGGGCCCTCAGGCCAGTCGGTCGTCGGCCACGTAGTAGCGCGGGTCTTCCAGCAGGTTGACTTCCACCAGGTCGCCGGCCTTTTCCAGCAGGTCGCGGCACTCGGGGCTGAGGTGGCGCAGGTGCAGGGTCTTGCCGTGGCGCTGGTAGCGCTCGGCCAGGCTGTCGATGGCCTCGATGCCGGAGTGGTCGGCCACCCGCGAGTCGTAGAAGTCGACGATCACCTCGACCGGATCGTTCTTCGGGTCGAACAGGTCGTGGAAGTTCTGCACCGAGCCGAAGAACAGCGGGCCGTGCAGTTCGTAGATCTTGGCGCCGTTCTCGTCGATGTGGGTCTCGGCGCGCATCTGCTTGGCGTGCTCCCAGGCGAACACCAGCGCCGAGACGATCACCCCCACGATCACCGCCACCGCCAGGTCGGAGACCACCGTGATCACCGCCACCGCCAGGTCGGAGACCACCGTGATCACCGCCACCAGTATGGTGACGAAGATGTCCGCCTTCGGCACCCTGCCGATCATGCGGAAGGTGGCCCATTCGAAGGTACCCAGCACCACCACGAACATCACGCCCACCAGCGCGGCCACCGGGATCCGTTCGATCAGCCCCGAGGCGAACAGGATGAATATCAGCAGGAACAGCGCCGCGCTGATGCCCGAGAGCCGGCCGCGTCCGCCCGAATTGATGTTGATCAGCGACTGGCCGATCATGGCGCAGCCGCCCATGCCGCCCATGCCGCCCATGCCGCCCATGCCGCCCATGCCGCCCATGCCGCCCATGCCGCCGAGCAGGCCGTTGACCGTGTTGGCCACGCCCTGGCCGATGCATTCCCGGTTGCCGCGGCCGCGGGTCTCGGTCAGCTCGTCGATCAGGGTGAGGGTGAGCAGCGACTCGATCAGGCCCACGCCGGCGAGGATCAGGCTGTAGGGCAGGATGATCTGCAGCGTCTCCCAGGTGAGCGGCACGCTCGGGATGTGGAACTCGGGCAGGCCGCCGGCGATGCTGGCGTTGGGGTCGCCGCTCATCTCGCGCAGCACGTCCACCACCGAGCGGGTGTCCAGGTCGAGCCCGATGACCAGCAGGGTGACGGTCACGATGGCCGCCAGCGAGGCCGGCACCGCGCTGGTCAGGCGTGGCAGGAACTGGATGATCGCCATGGTCAGCGCGACCAGTCCCAGCATCAGCCACAGCGGCTCGCCCGACAGCCAGGCCGTCTCGCCGTCGGGGCCGGTGGTCTGGAACTGCTGCAACTGGGCGAGGAAGATCACGATCGCCAGCCCGTTCACGAAGCCCAGCATCACCGGGTAGGGCACCAGGCGGATGAACTTGCCCAGTCGCAGCACGCCGGCCGCCACCTGCAGGGCGCCGGTGAGCAACAGCGCGGCAAACAGGTATTCCACACCGTAGCTGGCCACCAGCGAGACCATCACCACCGCCATGGCGCCGGTGGCACCCGAGATCATCCCCGGGCGGCCGCCCAGCAGAGCGGTGATCAGTCCCATCAGGAAGGCACCGTAGAGCCCCACCAGCGGCTCGACGCCGGCAACGAAGGCGAAGGCCACGGCCTCGGGGACCAGAGCGAGGGCAACGGTGAGACCGGACAACACGTCGTTCTTGACGCACTGCCGGCCGGGACAGGTGAGCTGGAACATGTGGTGACTGCGGCCGGAAAACGAAGGGCGCGCAGTATACGGGAAACATCAGGGATGTCTAATGTGCCGCCGCCCCGGAAGATGCCGGGGCTATTCCACCGCCAGGATCTGCACCCGGAACACCACCTCGTGGCCGGCCAGGGGATGATTGAAGTCGACCACTACCTCGTCGCCGTCGATCTCGCGGATGATGCCCATGGTCTCGCCCACCTCGCCCAGGGCGAAGCTCATGATCTGCCCGACCTCGGGCGTCAGCTCGCCGAAGTCGGTCAGCGGCAGGCGTTGCACCAGCCCCGGCTCGGGGTCGCCGTAGGCCTGTTCCGGGGTCAGGGTGAGGGTCTGCTCGTCTCCGGCCTTCAGGCCGTAGAGTGCCATCTCCATGCCGGGCTGGAAGGTCTTGTCGCCCATCTGGAAGCGCAGCGGCTCCTCGCCGAAGGTGGAGATGGCCTCGGTACCGTCCGGCAGCGACAGCGAGAAGTGCAGGGTGACGGTGCTGCCGGGGAGGATCTCGCGCGAGCCGCTCACGATGGCGCCTGTGCGCGCGCGATCTCGCGCAGGGTTGGCACGTCCAGGCGCAGGCGGTCGGCATGTGCCAGCGCCCGCTGCAGACGCGCGTGTGCCGAGCGACCCATGCAACGGTGCTCGGGATCGCCGTTGAAGGCCTCGAGCATGCCGCCGATCAGGGCGTCGCGGTCGTAGCTGCGGCCGGTCAGTCCCTCCTGGATGTCGATCACTTCGTTGGCCACGGCGCGTGCCAGTGCTTCGTGGTCGCGCCACAGCTCGTCCACGGTACCGCCGACCCGCAGGCCGGCGATGTTGGTGGTCAGGATGTAGACGTTCTTGAGCACCAGCTCGAAGGCCATGGCCTGATCGTCCGGCACCTCGCGTGCCGGGATGTCGAGCGTGGCCAGGGCGTCGATCAGCAGCCGCGAGCGTGGTCCGAACACCGGCGAGGGAATCAGCACCTTCACGTCCTGTCCCTTCTTCTTTTCGAACCACACCGAGATCACGGTGGGACCCGGCAGGTCGGCATAGTCGGCCGGCAGCAGCTCGTTCTGCAACAGTGCCAGGCGGTCGCGCCAGGCCTCGGGGATGGCCTCGAGCACCGGGTGCAGGGCCGTCTCGCCCACCGCCACCAGCACCATCTCCGGTGCCGGCAGTTCGTCTGCCAGCCGGGACATGTCGGTATCGCGGGTGACCGGGTACACCGGATGGCCCAGGCGCAGCAGGCCGCGCGCAAACACGCTGCCCATCTCGCCGATGCCGATCACCACCACCGGGGCTTTGCTCATGGCTCGGATTCCTTTTGCCAGTACACCTCTTGCCCCCGTCACGCCGCGCCAGCACACGCGCGATCACGAACAGCAGGTCGGAGAGGCGGTTGAGATATTTCAGGGACGCGGAGTTTACCGATTCTGCGCGCGAAAGTCGCAGCAGGACGAACTCGCGCAGCGAAGGCAGTTCGCCATTGAGCTCGTCCAGCCAGTGCTCGAGCCGCTCCACCCACGGCGCCTGCGTCACCGTCTGCCCCGGCAGGGCCAGCTCGCCGCCCAGGTCGAACAGGCGGTGCTGGATCTGCGCCAGGCGGCTGTCCAGCGGATCGCCGGAGACCAGCAAGGCCCGCACCACACCCAGCTGGCTGTTGAGCTCGTCCAGCTCGCCGATGGCGTCGATGCGCGCACTGTCCTTGTGCACGCGCTGCCCGTCGGCCAGGCCGGTCGTGCCGTCGTCGCCGGTGCGGGTGTAGATGCGGGTCAGGCGGGGCATGTCACTTCGGTGAATAGCGCAGGCCGAGCAGCACCAGCCGTCCCTGTGCCGGGTAGCCGCCTGCCAGCTCGTACTGTTCGTCGAACAGGTTGGTCACGTTCAGTTCCGCCTGCCAGTCGCGATCGAGTCGGTAGCCAGCCGAGAGGTCGAAGGTGGTATAGGCGGCCAGGACCCGGCCGTTGAAGCGCGAGTCGCGGCGGTCGGTCTCGGCGGTCAGGTCTGCCCGGGTCCACCAGTTGCCGTTGTCGTAGCCGAGGCTGGCGTTCAGCTTGTTCTCGGCGCGACGTGCCAGGCTGCTCTTCTGGTCCAGGTTCTCGGCATCCTGCCAAGTGTAGTCCAGGGACAGGCTCAGCGGTCCGCTGGTCAGCCGGTAGCCGAGTTCGACGCCGCGGATACGCGCACGCTCCACCTGTTGAATGACGTAGGTCGTCGGATCGGACTCGATGAGGTCACGGATACGGGTATGGAACAGGTTGAGTTCCACGCGCTGCCCGTCGCCCAAGCCCTGGCGCAGGCCGATCTCGAAGGAACGCGACTTTTCCGGCTTGAAGTTGGGGTTGCCGCCAAGGCCCGGGTTCAGGTCGTTTGCACTGGGCGAGCGGAAAGCGGTGCCGGCATTGGCATGCACATGGGTCTGCGGGCCGAGCCGGTAGCCGGCGCCGAGGTTCCAGGTGAACTGCCGGCCATAGACACTGTGGTGGAGGCCGCGTACGCCGGCCTGCAGGTCCAGGTCGCCGGCCTGGTAGTCGTCTTGCAGGTAGACGGCCTTTTCCCGGCTGGTGCGGTCATAGGCCGTGCCGTAGGACAGCAGGCGTGCCTGTTCGCGGCTGAGCGTCACGCCCCCGACCAGGGTGTGTGCCTCGCTCGCCAGCCAAGTGTGTTGCCAGTCCAGGCCGAGCCGCTCGGTGTGTGCAAAGTCATGCTGACCGGGATAGGAGAGGTTGGTAAAGAAGTTGATCTGGTTCTCGTCCGAGTTGTCCACCGCGCGGCTGAGCAGCAGACGGCTGGACCAGTCGTCCCCATGCGCGGTATCGACCGTGAACCGGGTGATGGCATTGCGCACGTCCTGATCCAGCGGTGCATTGGTAAATCGATCCAGGTATTCCACGTTGCCCTGGCTCTGCCAGTGGCTGAACTCCAGCGCGAGATCCGGGCTGAGGGCGTAGCCCAGGCGCGCATCGAAGGTGTCGTGGCGATAACCGCGCGCCAGCCGGGACGAGGATCTTGGCGGGTAGCCGTTGGTCTGCTGGTGACTGATCGTCAGGCCGGCGCTGAACGGGCCCTTGCCGCCCGAGACGCCGGCGCTGGCATTGAAGATGCCCTGGTTGCCCGCCTGCAAGGCGCAGTGCAGGCGCGGGGCGTGGCTGGCGGCCTTGCGTGTGAAGATCTGGATTACCCCGCCGATGGCGCTGCTGCCATAGAGCGTGGAGGCCGGGCCACGTACCAGCTCGATGCGCTCGATGGTCTCGGGATCGATATGCTGGAAGGCCGTCGCCCCGGTGGTGGCCGACTGTGCGGGCACGCCGTCGATCAGCACCAGTACGTGGTCGCTGGCGGTGCCGCGCAGGAACAGCGAGGTCGACTGGCCGGGGCCGCCGTTGCGCCCGATCTGCACGCCGGGCAAACGGCGCAGCAGCTCGGAGACATCGCGCGCACCGGAGCGTTCGATCTGCTCGCGGGTGATCACCGACACGGCGCGCACGCTGGCATCGGCAGGTTCCTCGAGGCGGCTGGCGGTAACGACGGTGGTATCCAGCAGGGTCTGCGCTGTAGCGCTGGTGGTCAGGCTGGCGAGCGCCAGCGCGATCAGGGTCTTGTTCATCTCGGCTCTCCCGAATGCGCACCCGCATTCGTCTGGGGCCGGGAGAGCGGACAGGCAGGGACGACCGGGCGGCCAGGCCGCCGGCGACGATGCCCGTCGGCCGCCCTCCGCGACCGGGTTATGGGGGGACGATCTCGTGGCCGGTATCCGGACTGACACGTTGCCGGCACGAGGCCGGCGGATGCCGACGCCTTCCCGGGCCGAGGCCCAGTGGCTGTCAGTCGGCATCACGACGTGATCACCGTTGCGGGGGCAGTGCCGGAATGGTCGCGGGGACGCACCGGCTTCCCGTTTAACCCGTCAGAGACGAGCACCACGAGGGGCGGGGAGATTAGGAGGAGTGACGGATGGCGTCAAGGCAATATGGCAGGAGCGGCGCAATATGGTGGGAGCGGCGTCCCCGCCGCGAACCCTTCGGCCCGGGGACGAGGGTAGGAGATCCTATGTCTGCATGCAACGATTTCTTGGCCGATATTCGGTTTCATTTCGCAAGATGGCAAAAGCGACCCTGGCGAGCTTTCTGCCGAGGATGACCAGGGCCTGGACCAGGGCCTGGACCGGCGCCAGGCCGCGGTCGAGATACCGCTGGTAGAAATCTCGCCAGGCTGGCGTTCGACACGCGCGCATGGCAGCGAGGTAGAGCAGGCGTCGCAACTCGGCGTTGCCTTTCTTGGTGAGCTTTCGTCGCCCACGCATCTGACCGGAATCATGCACGCGCACATCCATGATAAAGGCGTCGGAGGAGCGGAATGAGCCGCGCTGAAAGGCGGTGACCAGGGCGGCGGCGGTGAGGGGGCCAATGCCCTCGATGGCCTGCACACGCAAGGCACCGTCTTTCCAGGCAGCTTTCTCGAGCCATTTCTGGATCTGCTGATCGATCTTTCTTTCAAGTGAACCGCCCCGGGTTTCCCGGAGACTCCATTTCTTGAGAGGATAGAGTCTATGGATACGAGCAAGAGATATTCCCCTGAGGTCCGGGAACGGGCGGTTCGCATGGTGTTTGATCATCAGGGCGAGCATGATTCCCAATGGGCGGCGATGACCTCCATCGCGGCCAAGATCGGCTGTACTGCGCAAATGGGTGAGACAGGCCGAGCGTGATCAAGGACTGCGCGAGGGTCTGACGACGTCGGAGCGCGAGCGGCTCAAGGCCTTGGAACGGGAGAACCGGGAGCTGAGGCGGGCCAACGAGATTCTGAAGACGGCGTCGGCTTTTTTTGCCCAGGCGGAGCTCGACCGCAAACTGAAGAGATGATCGCGTACATCGACGATCACAGGGATCGTTACGGGGTCGAACCGATCTGCGCGGTGCTGCCGATCGCCCCGTCCACCTACTATGAGCACAAGGCCCGTGAGGCCGATCCACAGCGACTGCCGCGGCGATTGCAGCGGGATCGCGCCCTGTCAGACGAGATTCGACGGATCTGGGAAGAGAACTTCCAGGTGTACGGTGCCAGGAAGGTATGGCGGCAGCTCAACCGGGAAGGCATCGAGGTAGCCCGCTGCACGGTGGAACGTCTGATGCGTGTCATGGGGTTGCGGGGTGTGGTGTGAGGCCGCCGTTGCCGGACAACGATCGGCGACACGACGGCGGAACGACCACTGGACCGGGTGAAGCGGCAGTTTACTGCCACCCGCCCGAATCAGTTGTGGGTGGCGGACATTACCTACGTGGCGACTTGGACAGGGTTTGTCTATGTGGCGTTTGTCGTGGACGTCTATGCCCGACGGATCGTGGGCTGGCGTGTCTCCCGGTCGCTGAAGACCGACCTGGTGCTGGATGCGCTGGAGCAGGCGCTATGGTCGCGCCAGGACACAGAGGGCCTGGTGCACCACAGTGACCGAGGCTGTCAGTACCTGTCGGTGCGCTACACGGAGCGCCTGGCCGGGGCCGGCATTGATGCCTCGGTCGGTAGCCGAGGGGACTCCTATGACAACGCTCTGGCAGAGACGATCAACGGTCTGTACAAGGCCGAGGTTATCTACCGGCGAGGCCCCTGGAAGCATAGGGAGGCGGTCGAATATGCCACTTTGGAGTGGGTGGACTGGTTCAACCACCGGCGGCTGCTGGAGCCTATTGGCAACGTGCCACCGGCGGAGTTGGAAGCGGCGTATTATCGCCAACAGAAAGAGTCTGCCAAGGCGGCCTGACTCAAACAAAACAGTCTCCGGAATATCCGGGGCGGTTCACAGTCACCCCGGGCCATGGCGGCGTTGTCCAGGGAGGCGGATGCGTTGCGGCATCTGGAGAACAGCGAAGTGTCCGACCAAGTGCCTCGTCTTATGGATTTCGTGCAGTCCGGCGGCCAGGCGGCTATCCACCAGTCCTATCGCAGAAGGCGCCCTCTCGACGAGAGCGCCATGCATCGGGAGGTTTTGGCGTTCCTGGGGCGGTTGGCCGACATCGACCGGAAAGAGAGAAGATTGGCCGATGTGATGCAGCAGCAGGCCGTTGTGGCGGGAATCCACTGGTGTGAAGCGAGGGGAATGGCGGGCACGGTGTTGCGTCGCCTGCGACACCTCTGCGAAGAGGACATCAGGGTGACAGGGCATCGCAGCCATGGTGATTTCGCACCCTGGAACTGCGCCTGGACGGACGCCGGACTGTTCGTGTTTGACTGGGAGGAGAGCCGGGAGTGGGAGCTGTTGCTGGCGGATGCCTTCTACTACGCCGTGGCGCCTTCCCTTCATATCCGGTCGCAAAAAGAACGCCTGGAAGTGTTGAGCGAGCGGGCTTTGGCCCTGCACGGTAAAGCGGCCGATCATGCCGGTATCGAGCCGGGAAACAACGAAATCCATTGGGCCTTGTGGCTGTTACGACAGCTCGGCTTGCAGCCCAAGCCCTTGTATGGCGACCTGCTGGGAGAGTTGGAAAGGTCATGGCAAAAGACCGGCGCCTGAAAGTATTGGTATCCGCCTATACCTGCAGCCCTTATAGGGGCTCGGAGTTTGCCGTGGGTTGGGGCTTCGTCCAGGCAATGGCGAAACGCCACGATCTGTGGGTCATCGTGGAAGAGGAGAAGTGCAGGGCGGATATCGAGCGTTATCTCAACGAGCATCCAAAGGCGCTTCCCAATGTCCGCTTCTTTTTCCTGCGTAAGCAGCGCAACCGCCGGCTCAGGCGGCTCTGGCCCCCGTCCTATTACTGGTACTATCGGCGGTGGCATAGTCAGGCTTTCGAGCTGGCGAAAAAACTGCACGAAGAGGTCTGTTTCGACCTGGCTCACCAGCTCACCATGGTGGGCTTTCGTGAGCCCGGGTATCTGTGGCGGATGGAGATTCCTTTCGTCTGGGGGCCTGTGGGAGGCATGGGGCGCTTTCCCTGGCGGTTTTTGCCGGAGGTGGGCCGTTACGGCGCGCTCTACTACCTGGGGTATAACCTCTACAATCTGGCGCAGATGCGTTTCATGCGCCGTCCCCGGCTGGCTGCCCGCCGGGCCGGCAACGAAGGCTTGCTGCCGGCGACCTCTGAAAACCGTGAGGGGGCTATGTGCCACTGGGGGGTAGCCGGCCAAGTGATGCCCGAAGTCGGTCTGCCGCGCAAGCCGGTGGAGGTCGTCAATGCGCGCGCGCCGGATGAGCCGCTGCGCATCATCTGGACGGGATTGCACATTCCGCGCAAGGCGCTGCCTCTGGGGCTGCGAGCCCTCGCCCGTCTGCCCCGGGCGATCCCCTGGGAGCTGCATGTGCTGGGCAAAGGGCCGAGGACAACGGCCTGGAAGAGGCTGGCGTCCCGCTTGGGCATACAGGATCGCTGCCGCTTTCATGGTTGGCGGGAGCGGGAAGCGGTGCTGTCGCTCATGGCCCAGGGGCATCTGCTGCTGATCACCAGCTTGCGGGATCTGACCTCCACCGTCACCGTGGAGGCGCTGGCGTTGGGATTGCCCATCGTCTGCCTTGACCACTGCGGTTTTGCCGAGGTGGTGAACGAGGATTGCGGTATCAAGGTTCCGGTTACGTCGCTAAGGGAGGTGGTCTCGGGAATTGCCCGGGCGCTGGAAACCTTGGCAGACGATGAGCCCTATCGCCGGCGGCTGGCCGAAGGGGCCCTGGTTCGGGCCCATGACTACGATTGGGACGCCAAGGCGCGGGTGCTGGAGGCGGTCTATCGGGCCAAGGCCGGGGTGGACCGGTGAAGATCCTCCTCACCCATAATTTCTATGGTTCTTCGGCGCCCTCGGGAGAGACCAGTGTGGTGGAGTCGGAGCAGAGGATGCTGGTATCCAGGGGCCACGAGGTGGCGACCTTTTTTCGCCACAGTGACGAAATTCGTGGCCAGGGTGCCTGGGGTGCGATCAAGGGCGCTCTGGCCACGCCCTGGAACCCTTTTTCTACCCGCGCGATGAGGCGTGCATTGGAGGAGAGTGGGTCTGATGTCGTTCACGTTCACAACACTTTTCCGTTGATATCGCCATCCATTTTCCCGGCAATCGGTTCGCGGGCGGCACGGGTGCTTACCCTGCACAACTATCGCCTCTTCTGTCCGGCCGCCATCCCCATGCGAGCAGGCCGGGTCTGTACCCGGTGCATCGATGAAGCGCGTGTTGGAGCGGCGTTGCGGCACGGCTGTTATCGCGACAGCCGGCTGGCCACGGCGCCCCTAGCGGCGAACGTAGCGCTGCATCGGCGGCTGGGTACCTGGCAAAAGCACGTGGATGCCTTCATCACACTTACGGAGTTCCAGCGCCAGGTCATGATCGACGCTGGCTTGCCGGCGGAAAAGGTGCATGTCAAACCCAATTTCTACCCCGGTGATCCCGAGGTAATCCCCTGGGAGTCTCGCCGGGAAACCGTGGTGTTTGTTGGCCGGCTGTCGGTCGAAAAGGGGGTGGAAACCCTTTTGCAGGCCTGGCGACAGTGGGGTACCGACGCACCCGAACTGCGTATTGTGGGCGACGGCCCGTTGGCTGGCGAGCTGCGGCGGCTGGGGCGGGGGCTGCCGGTTTGCTTTCTTGGACAGCTTCCGCCAGAGAAGGCGCAGGAGGAGATCGGTCGAGCCAGGTTGCTGGTGCTGCCTTCAGAATGCTTCGAAGGGTTTCCAATGGTAATAGGAGAGGCTTTCGCTCTGGGCACGCCGGCGGCGGTATCTCGGATTGGTCCCTTGCCGGAGATCGTGCGGATGGGGGAGGCGGGTGTGGTATTTGCTCCCGGCGATCCGGATGCGCTGCTGGAAGCGGTGTGCAACGCCTGGGCCTCGCTGGATCGGCTGCGGCGCGTGGGCGAAAGGGCTCGGGTCACCTTCGAGGAGAAATATACCGAATCGATCAACTACCGGCTGTTGATGGAGATCTACGAGACTGCCATGGAAGTGAACAAGAAGAGGGCAAAAGGATGAAACAGCGCCGGGAAGATATCTGTGGGTACCGGGTCGGCACATCCGGTGTGGAGGACACGGTGGCAGAGGTGGTGGACTGGATATGGAGCGGTGACAAACGAGCGGAGTGCCGCTGGCTTGCGTGCCTCAATCCCCACTCCTATGCCGAGTCGCTGAAGGACGAACGATTTGCCGCAGCCCTGCGCAGGGCCGACTGGCTGGTACCCGACGGGGCCGGCATCGTGCTGGCTTCGAGGATGCTGGGCGGGCGGATCCGCGAGCGAGTGACCGGTAGCGACATCTTCAAGGGGGTGCTGGATTCATTGAACGAGGTGGGTGGCTACAGGGTTTTCTTCCTTGGTTCCACCGAGCAGACTCTGGCGGAGATCCGTGCCCGCATGGCCCGCGACTATCCGCGGGTGGAGGTGGCGGGTACCTATTCACCCCCTTTCAAGCTCGAGTACACGGAGCAGGAGTTGGACGAGATGGTGGAGGCCATCAACCGTGCTGCCCCGGACGTGCTCTGGGTAGGCATGACCGCACCCAAGCAAGAGAAGTGGATATTCGGCCAGCAGGAGCGGTTGAACGTGCGTTTTGCCGCGGCCATCGGGGCGGTGTTCGATTTCTACACCGGTCGGGTGAAGCGTCCCCATCCCATGTTCCAGCGCATGGGCTTGGAGTGGCTGCCGCGCCTCGTACAGCAGCCGAGAAGGCTGTGGCGGCGGATGGGGGTTTCTGCGCCTGTTTTTCTAGCTCATGTCATGCGGCAGAAAGTTGTTCTCCAGAAACGAACGTCGTGAGGGATTTATTGGTAACGTGATTGCCGGTGTGAATGAGGTCGTAGCCTCCCAATTAGGTAGGAATTCGTTGTCGGCGGTTAGGGGGTTGGGTGTGGTGCTGATGGACGTTAAGTCCGTGCTCGACCGGGAGGCGCTTGCGGTCGCTGGGATGGATGTTTGGCGGCTTTGATGGTCCCCCTCCCGGCCTCCCCCGCAAGTGGAGAGGTGTGGACGGTGGATGTTCCCGCAGGCGGGGAAGGGAGGATCGTCGCTTTCCGCGAGCGGGGGGCTTGATCTGGGCAGGCTTCAGACCTACCGCAAGGCCCCGACCTTCTTCCCGGTGCTTTGCGGTGCGCTCGGGGTGGGTGAGCTGGGCGCGGTGTCGCCGGATGTTCTCCGGTCCAGCGTTTGGCGCCGGTCGGCCAGTTGACGGCGTTCGGGGCCAACCCAGGGGATCTGTTGTTGTCGCCGGTCCTGGAGTTGCCGGCGGTCATGCTTGTGGCGGCGGCAGATGGAACGCTTGAGGAAGCGCATCATCCGCCAGGAACGCATGATGAGTGCATAGTAGGTAGCGAACACGGCGAGAAACGCGGCGAGCATGACCGGTTCGGGTACGCGCTGCAGTTCGCCGGCGATGCCGATGGCGCTGAACACCACCGAGGCGCCCAGGATGATGAACACGGTCTCGCGGCGGTTGAAGCCGGCGTATTGCAGCACGTGGTGAAAGTGCTCGCGGTCGGCGGTGAACGGGGACCGGCCCTTGCGGATACGCCGCACCATCATGACGATGGTGTCGATCAGCGGGATGGCCACCAGCCACGGCGCGGTGGTGGGTGCCATGGCGCGGTGTTCCCCCTGGCTGAGCTTGATCATAAACCAGGTCAGCACAAAACCCAGCAGCAGGCTGCCGGCGTCGCCCAGGAACATCAGCGGTTTCTTGTCGAGCTTGAAGCGCCAGTTGAAGCCGAGAAAGGCCATCACGGCGCTGGCCAGCAGGAGTAGCACGCTGACGTCGGCCAGGTCGTGCGACAGCCAGGCCAGCAGGGCGTTGAGAACGACGGAGCCGGCCAGGCCGTCCACGCCGTCGACCATGTTCAGTGCGTTGATCACGCCGATCGTGGCAAAGACGGTGAAGGGGACGCATAGCCACGCCAGTTTCACGGGGTGGTCGATGCCCGGCAGCAGGTAGCCAAGGTCCGTCAACTCGACGCCGCCCCAGTAGATCATCAGCAGTGCGGCGATGGCCTGGGCGACAAAACGTGCTTGTGGGGGCAGTTCGTGCAGATCATCCACGAGGCCAACGGCAACCAGGATCAGCCCGCCGACGATCAGCGCGGCGTAATCGTACAAGGGGATGCCGAGCAGCAGGCCGGTCAGTACGAACCCGGCGTAGATGCCCAGTCCCCCGACCAGGGGAATGGCGCCCTGGTGTTGCTTGCGGCTATCGGGACGGTCGAGCAGATCGATGCGAAACGCGATCTTGCGCAACAAGAAGAGGATGAGAGCGGTAATCCCTGCCCCCAACAGCATTCCTGCCAACAATTCCCTGGTGTCCATTACTCAGTCCTTGTCTTCCTTGCCAGCTCCCTGTGCCGGCTGAGATTTCCTGGGGGAAGCGCAGAATCGGTCTTCTTCCGCACGCTGTTTGAGCGCGGGGGAGAGGGGTGCAAGGCCCCCTGTTCTGTGCTTCCCGGCTCCAAGGAGCCGTACCGTGGTCTCCGTTATCAGGAACGTCGATCAAGTGTGTCCCGGGCGCGTGTGGGAGAGGACGGGAGAGGGGAGGCAGGCAAGCCCTTGTCTCCTTCCTGGTCTCCCCTGCGGGCGGGGAAGGGACTTGATCGGAGTTTCCTCGGCGGGACCTGCTTCCTGCCATGTCGGTCATCTCCGACAACGACAAGAGAATTCTACTCCAAAGTGTGAAGTGCGTCGCAAGTATGGGGGGCGTATTCGGGAATTTCAGGCGCAAATAATGGTGGCCAGGCGCCGTGGCGCCGGAATCCATGCCGTTCAGCCATTGTTGTGCCGGGCTTTTCCGCGGCCGGCAGACATCGTCGTCCTGCCGGGAGGCTTCTGACAATCTTCTGACTTTTGGGAACCTCTGATTAACTCTGGCGCGAGCAGATTGTGGTGAAAAATCGTCGGGTTCGAGGCGCGAATCGCACGTAATAGCCCGCTATTGCGAAGATTTGCAACGTGGAACCGGGCGATTTGGCGCCGCAAGGTGCCGTGTCATGAGTTGATCAGAGGTTCCTTTGCAGTGGCCTGCCGATCCTGACCGCGCAGGCGGTCACGATTCGCCAGGTACCAGCGATAGGTATCGCGCAGGCCTTCTTCCAGGCCGATACGGGGATGCCAGCCCAGGGCATTGATTTTTGTCGTATCGACCAGCTTGCGCGGGGTGCCGTCGGGCTTGGTGGGATCGAAGGCCAGTTCGCCCTGGTAGCCGACCACCCGGGCGATGGTCTCGGCCAGCTCGCGGATGCTCAGGTCCTGGCCGACACCGACGTTGACATGCTCGGCATCGCTGTAGTGTTGCATCAGGAACAGCAGGGCCTCGGCCAGGTCGTCCACGTGCAGGAATTCGCGCAGTGGCTTGCCCGTGCCCCACAACGGCACTTCGGCTTCACCCCGTTCGCGCGCTTCGTGCATCTTGCGCATCATGGCCGGCACCACGTGTGACTTTTCCAGGTCGAAGTTGTCTTCGGGGCCGTACAGGTTGGTCGGCATGGCCGAGATGAAGTCGTCGCCGTGTTGCTTGCGGTAGGCCTGGCACAGCTTGATACCGGCGATCTTGGCCACCGCGTACCACTCGTTGGTGGGCTCCAGCGGGCCGGTGAGCAGGTATTCCTCTTTCAGGGGCTGCGGGGCCAGCTTGGGATAGATGCAGGTGCTGCCCAGGAACAGCAGCTTCTTTACGCCCGTGCGATGCGCGGCATGGATGATATTGGCCTCGATGGCCAGGTTGTCGTAGAGGAAGTCGGCCGGATAGCTGTCGTTGGCCAGAATGCCACCCACCCGCGCGGCGGCCAGAAAGGCATAATCCGGCCGCTCCTGCGCGAAAAAGTCCTCGACCTCGGCCTGGCGGCGCAGGTCCAGCTCGGCGCTGGTGCGGGTGAGTAGGTTGGCAAAGCCGGCGCGCTTCAGGGCACGCAGGATGGCCGAGCCCACCATGCCGCGATGCCCGGCGACATAGACCCTGGCGCCGGCGTCGTCCAGAAAGGCCATGTGCCGCTCCTTATTCGTAGTGCTTGAAGGCCTTGAAGCCCCGGGTTTCCACCAGGTGGTCGCGCTGTGCCAGAGCCAGGTCGTTCTCCATCATCTCCTGCACCATCTCTTCGAAGGTGATGCGCGGTTGCCAGCCCAGCTTCTCGCGTGCCTTGCTGGCGTCACCCAGCAGGGTCTCCACCTCGGTGGGGCGGAAGTAGCGCGGGTCCACCTCGACGATGCAGTTGCCGTTCTGGTCGTAGCCCTTTTCGTCCACGCCCTGGCCTTCCCAGCGGACCTCGATGTCCACGTGGCGCGCGGCGATCTCGACGAACTGGCGCACCGAATACTGCTTGCCGGTGGCAATGCAGAAGTCTTCGGGTTCGTCCTGTTGCAGCATCAGCCATTGCATCTCGACATAGTCGCGGGCGTGTCCCCAGTCGCGCTTCGCGTCCAGGTTGCCCAGGTAGAGCCGGTCCTGCAGACCCAGCTTGATGCGCGCCAGGGCGCGGGTGATCTTGCGGGTCACGAAGGTCTCGCCCCGGATGGGTGACTCGTGGTTGAACAGGATGCCATTGCAGGCATAGAGGCCGTAGGCCTCGCGGTAGTTCACCGTGATCCAGTAGGCATACAGCTTGGCCGCGGCATAGGGCGAGCGCGGATAGATAGGGAGTGGTCTCCTTCTGCGGGATCTCCTGTACCTTGCCGAACAGCTCGGAGGTCGATGCCTGGTAGAAGCGGGTCTTGTCTTCCAGGCCCAGGATGCGGATCGCCTCGAGCAGGCGCAGGGTGGCGATGGCGTCGGCATTGGCGGTGTATTCCGGTGACTCGAACGAGACCGCCACGTGACTCTGTGCGGCGAGGTTGTAGATCTCGTCGGGTTGGATGGCCTGGATCACGCGGATCAGGCTGGCCGAGTCGGTCATGTCGCCATAGTGCAGGACGAAGCGCTGGTCCTCGACGTGCGGGTCCTGGTAGATGTGATCGATGCGGTCGGTGTTGAACAGCGAGGAGCGGCGTTTCAGGCCGTGGACCTCGTATCCCTTGTCCAGCAGGAATTCGGCGAGATAGGCCCCGTCCTGGCCGGTGATGCCGGTGATGAAGGCGATTTTCTTGTGCGACATGTCACTACCTTGTCCATGTGTGAATGTTGGGGGGTGCCCTCCTGGTCTCCCCCGCAAGGGGTAAACGGTTCTCGCCCCTTCTCCCCGTTGGGGAGAGGGGAGTCGGTCGGAAGCTCCCTGGGCCCCACGCTCGGCACAGGTCTCCCTGAGCAGACGTGGCCGCGTATTTTAGCGATTTTGCCCGGGGATGCATTAAGGAACCTCTGATCAACTCATGACACGGCATCTTGCGGCGCCAAATCGCCTGTCTACGTTGCGAATCTTCGCAATAGCGGGCTATTACGCGCGATTCGCGCCTCGAACCCGACGATTTTTCACCACAATCTGCTCGCGCCAGAGTTCATCAGAGGTGCCTTGACGGATGTCGAGCGTCCGAATCGTGCGGGAGCATCTGACCCGCTCTGTTCCCTGCTGACCGGGGTCGATTCAATGTATTTTTCGCTTGCCGAGGAGAGCGATGTATTTTCCCTTGCTTGCAGGGGACGTTAAGGACAGTCTGATCAAGTCGAGGGGCCGTCATCCCGGCCAGGCACGCGCCGCGTGCGCGAGCCGGGATCCATTTGCTCAGCAATCGGTTGTGATTCATGGACCCCGGATAAATGGGGATGCCGACGTGATCAGAGGTGCCTCTTGATCAGAGGTTCCTTAATAAAGAGTGGAGATGCCAGTAATGTGTCACACTCCAGGGTGCTTTGCGGGTCGGCTTGCAAGTATTTTCCAGTGGGCAGGGGCTTCCCACGATGCGGTTTTCGAGTTGTCGCTGTGGAATGGCCTCGTATAGAATCGTTGCTGGAATCGGTGTAGCGGCCGGTCGCTTTTCAAGGAGATTAAGGGAATGAAGAATAAGATCGGTGTAGTGCTGGCACTGTGTTTGATGGGCGTGGCCATGCCCGGCATGGTGCTGGCCGATGAAGACAAGGGTGGTCAGGCGGCCGAGCAGGCCCAGTCGGCCGAGGCTATGCTGCAGGCCCTGCTGGATCAGGGCATGCCTGTCGAGAAGGCGCTGAAGAAGGTTCTCGAGAAATATCCCGAAGCGGCGCCCAACTTGATCGCCAAGGCCGTGCAGGCCGCACTGGCGCAGAAGGGTGAGGCAGACAAGACCATAGAGAAGATCGTCAAGGTCGCACAGGAAACGCTGGGCGAGGGGGGCGAGCAGGCGGCCATCGCACAGGGCCTGCTGTTGGCGGGTGTAGACCCCGAGCCCTATCTGGAAGCAACCGCCGCGGGCAAGAAAGACAAGGACAAGAAGAAAAAGAAGAAGAAAAAGGACGACGACAACGGCAATGACGACAACGGCAATGATGGCAACACGGATACCGGAACGGGCGGCGGACTGCCCGGCGGTGGTGGCGGCGGTGGTGGCGGCGGTGGTGTCAGTCCTTCCTGATTGATTGGCTGCTTGGGGACTCCCCAACTCTCTCCGCCAGTCGGGGGGAGTAAGGCCCCTCCCCGGTTGCCGAGGGTTCACCCCGCTTCCGGGGCACCGCCAGATCAATGCCTATCCCGCTTGCGGGCGCCGCCGGATCAACGCTTCCGGCGCTTGCGGGCACCGCCAGATCAACTCCTCCTTCGCTTGCGGGGGAGGCTGGGAGGGAGCCCCGGGCAAGCTGGCAGATGGATCATTCCACACAAGACCATCGAACCCTCAACCCTGTTTGTCGAGGCCTGCCTGCGGGCGGGTCTCTTCGCGTATGGGCGGTATGACTTCAACGCAGGCGACGGGCACTCCAGCAGACCGTGGACTCTATGTGGGGTTCCTGGCATTGCTGCTCTGGTTGCCGCTGCCGGTTGGCAGCAACCGGGTATGGGCCGTGGTGCTCATGTACACCCTGTTGTCGCTGCTGGCGGCATGGTGGCTGGGATTGTGGCTGAGACACCGGGTGGAGCCGGGTCCGGCACTGATGCAGGCGCGCTGGGTGTTGCTGGTCTTCGTGTTGTGGCTGGTCTGGCTGGCGTTGCAACGCTTGCCCTTGCCGCCCGGCGGGCTGTCCTGGTTGTCGCCCCGTGCCTGGCAGGCCTGGCGGGAGGTCGATCCGCAAGGCACGGCACCGGTGTCGCTTGAGCCCTGGGCCGGGGGGTGTTCTGGCTGAAGAGCCTGTCTTGTCTGCTGGTCTTCGTGCTCACGCTGGCGTTGGTCAACAGCCGTGCTCGGCTGCGGCGCCTGATGTGGGTGTTGGTGTTCAGCGGGGCATTTCAGGCGGTGTACGGCAGCCTGATGGTGATGTCCGGCCTGGAGTGGGGCTTCTTTTTTCACAAGGATACCGGCCAGGGAGTAGCGACCGGTACTTTCATCAATCGCAATCATCTGGCGGGTTATCTCGAACTCTGCCTGGCACTGGGCATCGGGCTGTTGCTGGCCGGGCTGGAAGAAGAACGGGTTCTCGGGTGGCGCCAGCGCCTGCGCCACTGGGTACGCACCCTGTTGGGCCCCAAGCTGCGTTTGCGGGTGTTGCTGGCGGCCATGGTGGTCGGGCTGGTGATGACGCATTCGCGCATGGGCAACAGTGCCTTCTTTACCAGCCTGCTCGTTACCGGCGGACTCTGGCTGGTGGCGACCGGGCGGCGTTCCTGGTCCGGTCCCCTGCTGTTGCTGGGCAGTCTGCTGCTGATCGACACCTTTATCGTAGGGCACTGGTTCGGTGTCGAGCGCGTGATGCAGCGGATCGAGCAGACCCGCATCGAAACCGAGCAGCGGCGTTATGTCGCCGAAGACACGCTCGCGCCCGTGCGTGATTTCTGGCGTACCGGCAGTGGGGCTGGCAGCTTCTACACGGTGTATCCCGCCTATCGGGATGGCATAGTCCAGGGCTTTTATGACCACGCGCACAACGATTACCTGGAGCTGGCCGTCGAGACCGGCCTGCCCGGCAGTGCCTTGCTGCTGTTCATTGCGCTGCCGTCCTGGTGGATGGGTATGCGGGCCATGTGGCGCCGCCGGCGTCGCCTGTACCGGGGGGCAGGTTTCGCGGTGATCATGGCGGGCATCGCCTTCGCTATGCACTCGAGTGTGGATTTCAATCTGCAGATCCCGTCGAATGCCATCTTGTTCGTGGTGCTGTTGGCGCTGGGCTGGGTGGCCGCATACCAGAGGCCGTCGGAGAATTGAGCACATTCCTCCCTCGCTCGCGAGGGGCTCGAGAGTGGTCGCTCCTCCCCCGCCTGCGGGGGAGGCTGGGAGGGGACGTCTGGGGTCTCTTCCACCCCCTCCTCGCAAACGGACGAGATGGATTAGTAGGTTGGGCGTAGCCGATGAAATACTCACCCGCCACTGGATGTGTTTGATGCAATTGCAAATGGCCAGTGGGAGCCAGTAGAATTCCGACCGAATTTAAGGATATGCCAACTGGATGGGGATGGATATGTCGCTGCAAGGGAAGAACAGGGGATGGGTGGCAATGGCAGCGGCGATGTTGCCGTTGCTGATGACGGGGCAGGCGCATGCGATCAAGGGCGGAGAGCCCGGCACCGTGATCCTGGATGGCGGGATGTTCTATCCGTCCATCGGAATTGCACTGACGCATGACGACAATATCTTTCGGACCGATACCAACAAGAAGTCGTCCACCTTGTTGGTACTCACTCCCGGGGCCCGGCTTGAGTACGATGCGGGTGAGGCTACCCAGGTAGCCTTCGAGCTCGACATGGAGCGGGGCGTCTATTTCGACAGCAGCGACGACAACTACCTGGATGTCGATCTGTTCAGCGAGGCGGCCTACCTGCCGACCGAACGTCTCACCTTCTATGGGCGCCTGGGCTACAAGCGTGGGCACGAGGCCCGTGGTACCGGTACCAGTGCCGGCACGCCCCTGGCGATTTCCGAGCCTGACCGTTTCCATGTCTGGTCCGGCGAGGGGCGGGTCAGCTATGACATTGGCGAGCAGAAGCTCGAGTTCGGCTACGTTCACGAAAAGCGCCTGACCGTTTCCATGTCTGGTCCGGCGAGGGGCGGGTCAGCTATGGCATTGGCGAGCAGAAGCTCGAGTTCGGCTACGTTCACGAAAAGCGCAAGTACGACAACAACCGCGCGACGACCATCCTGCAGGATCGCAAGTCCGACGCCTTGTCGGCCGGGCTGTCGATGAAGGTGGCGCCGAACACCGCCATGACCTTCGATCTGGATCTGCAAAAGATCAACTACGATGTGGCGGCCCTCGACAGCACCGAGCTCCGGGGACTGGTCGGGGTGCGTTGGGAGGCAACCTTCCAGACAGCGGGTTTCGCCAAGGCCGGTTGGCAGAAGAAGAACATGTCATCCGCCGGCTTGAGTGATGCCTCGGGCGCCTCGTGGGAGCTTGGCGTGGACTGGAAGCCGTTGAGTTACTCGAGTTTCCAGCTGTCCACCTCGCGGGACTTCGGCGAGTCCGACGGCGTGGGCTCCTACCAGGACACGCGCAGCCTGGGGCTGGCCTGGAACCACGACTGGACCGATGTGCTGGGTACGCGCTTGTCGCTGGACAAATCGCGCATCGAGTACGGTGGCAGTACCCGCCGCGACCGGAACCGTTCGTTCGGCATCGACGTGGAATATCGCGCGCCCCCCTGGCTGCTGTTCGGCGCCACGATTTCGCACAGCCGGCGTGACAGCAATCAGGCGGGACTCGATTACAAGGACAACCAGTTCGGCGTGCAGGTCGGCATCAACATGTAAGGGCGAACCCGGGGGTTCGAGGTGGAATACATGATCACGGGCTGCAAGAGGCTGCTGGAGGGGGGGCTGGTCGTGCTGCTGTCTTGCCTGCTGGGCAACATGGCGTTGGCGGCACAGGCGCTGGACAACTACCGCCTGGGGGCGGGCGACAAGATCCGAATCCAGGTCTATGGCGAGAAGGATCTCTCGGTCGAGACCCTGGTGGACGACAGTGGCACCATTTCCTATCCCTTTCTGGGCGAGATCCAGGTCAAGGGCAGCACCCTGCGCGAGGTGGAGCAGCGTATCACCGAGGGGTTGAGGGGGGACTATCTGGTCAATCCCGAGGTGACCGTTTCCATTGTCGAATACCGCCATTTCTACGTGAACGGCTGGGTCAAGAGTCCTGGTTCGTTCCCTTTCCAGCCGGGCATGACAGTACGCAAGGCCATCTCGCTGGCGGGTGGTTTTGCCGAGCGCGCCAACAAGCGGGCGCTGACGGTCGTGCACGGTGACGACGCCTTTGGCAAGCCGCAGCAGATCCACCTGGACGATCAATTGCACCCCGGAGACATCATCTCGGTAGGCCGCAGCTTCTTCTGAGAGAAGCGGAAATACGGATAAATCGGATCAAAGAGAGGGTCGGTGCAAGCCGGCTCGGCGCTTATGAACGCTCAAGACATCAGTAGGGAGCCGGTTCGCGAGGAGTTCGATGACGAGACCGTCGACCTGCGCGAATACTGGCGTATCATCCATTCTCACAAGTGGAGCATCATCGGTATCGCCCTGCTGTTCGTGCTGGTGGTATTCAAGCAGCGGCCTGTCTACCAGGCGACCGCTTCGCTGCTGATCGAGCCGGAATCGACCAGGATCGTACAGATCGAAGACGTGTATGCGGTCAGTGGTGACGATGCCTACTATCGTACCCAGGTCGAGATCCTCAAGTCGCGTGCCCTGGCCGCCAGGGTGATCGACAAGCTCTCGCTGGCCGACAATCCGGAATTCCTGCCGCAAAAGGACAGTGGATGGTCCTTCCGTCTGAACTGGCGTGAGTGGTTTGCGGCCTGGCTGCCGGCGGCAGACGAGGGGGCGCCCGATCCCGAGGCAGAGGCCCTGGCCGCGCGCGAGGCATTGATCGGTGACTTTCTCGATCGCCTCAAGGTCGCGCCGGTACGCAACACCCGTTTCGTGCGCATCAGCTTCGAGGCGCATGATCCCGCGCTGGCAGCACTCATAGCCAACACCCTGGCCGATACCTATATCGAGAGCGATCTCGACGCCCGCCTGGAGATGACCAAGAAGGCGACGGCCTGGCTGGCCTCGCGCCTGGAGGAGCTCAAGAAGAAGCTGCGCGTTTCCGAACAGGCATTGCAGGCCTACCGCGAAAAGGAAAAGCTGATCGATTCCGGTGGCGTGGGCACCCTCACCGCCGAGCAGTTGCAGGACCTGCGGCAGAATCTGGTGGTGGCCGAGCAGGAGCGCATTCGCGCGCAGGCCGCCGTCAGCCAGGTGCGTGCCGCCAAGGGGGATCCCGACAAGCTGTCCTCCATTCCGGCTGTGCTCAACGACCCGGTCGTCAGTTCGCTGAAGGGCGCCGAGGTGGATGCCGAGCGCCGTCTCAAGATCCTGGCCAAGCGCTACGGGGCCAAGCATCCCAAGATGGCCGCGGCCCGGGCCGACCTGCAGGAGGCGCGCGCCGCGGTGCGCAAGCGCGTCAGCAGCGTGATCGCCAGCCTCGTAAAGGAATACCAGGTGGCGCTCACCAACGAGCGGGCCATCCGCGCCTCGCTGGAGAATGCCAAGGACGAGATGCAGTCCATCCATCGCAAGAGCTACCAGCTCAACGTGCTCGAGCGCGAGGTGGATTCCAATCGACAGCTCTACGAGATGTTCCTCAGGCGCCTGAAGGAGACGAGCCAGGCCGGTGATCTGCAAAAGGCCAATGCCCGTATCGCCGACCCGGCGGCGGTGCCGGTTGTGCCTGTCAAGCCGAAGAAGCGGCAGATCGTGAGTATCGCCGGTGTGCTGGGGCTGTTGTTCGGTATCGGCCTGGCCTTTCTGCTGGAGCGGCTGGACAATACCTTCAAGCGGGCTTCAGACGTGGAAGAGCGTCTGGGGCTGCCGTTGCTGGGAGCGGTGCTGCACCTGAAGCTGGGCAAGGGCGAGACCCCGCTGGACTACGCCCGCAGCCACCCCCAGTCCCGGTTCGCCGAGTCCATCCGCACGGTAAGGACCTCGGTGTTGCTGTCCGGCCTGGACGAGCCCTACAAGGTGATCGTTATAACCTCCTCGGTGCCGGGCGATGGCAAGAGTACCCTGGCCATGAACCTTGCCGATTCCCTCGGCGAGATGCACAAGGTGCTGCTCATCGATGCCGACCTGCGGCGGCCGACGGTGGCGACCACCTGGGGCCTGGATCGCAAGGCCAAGGGGTTGTCGGAGTTCCTGTCGCAGTCGGCCAATGCCTCGGAATGCGTGCACCAGCTGGATGAGCGCAATGTCTACGTGATGCCTTCGGGGGTGGTGCCGCCCAATCCGCTGGAGCTGTTGTCCTCGCGGCGCTTCAAGGAGGCACTGGACACCCTGGGGCGGACCTTCGACCACATCATCATCGACAGTGCGCCGGCCCTGGCGGTCAGCGACGCCCTGGTGCTTTCGCGCAATGCCAGCGGGGTGATCTACGTGATCAAGGCTGACAGTACGCCGTATCCTGCCGCCCAGGAGGGCATCAAGCGACTGCGCCACTACAAGGCGCATTTGATCGGTGCCGTGTTCAACGACGTGTCGCAGAAGAAGAAAAAGGGCTACGGCTACTACGATGGCGACGGCGGCGGTTACTACGCTTCTTACGGCTACACCCAGGACTGACCGGAGGGGAACGGGTGATTGATCTGCACTGCCACCTGTTGCCCGGTATCGACGATGGCGCCAAAGACCTCGATGAGGCGCTGGCACTGGCACGGGTCGCGGTCGACGCTGGTATTTGCCATGCCGTGATGACCCCGCATGTGCATCCTGGTCGTTACGACAATCACCGCGACGGTATTGCCGCGGCCTGTGAGGATTTTCAGCAGGCCCTCGATGCCGCGGGTATCGCCCTGCGGGTTTCGCCTGGCGCGGAAGTCCGGGTGAGCGACCAGGTCGTGTTGCAGGCGCGCCAGGGTGTCTTGCCGACCATCGGTGAATGGGAAGGGCGTCCCGTGGTATTGCTCGAATTCCCTCACAGCCATATCCCGCCGGGCAGCGAGAAACTGACGGCCTTTCTGCTGCGCCAGGGATACCAGCCGATGATCGCCCACCCGGAGCGCAACAAGGACGTGATCCGTCGCTTCGAGAAGATTCATCCCTTTTTCGAGCAGGGCTGCCTGCTGCAGGTCACGGCGGCGGCGGTGACGGGTGGCTTCGGCTCCCAGGCCCTGAAGCGTGCCTGGCAGTTGCTCGAAAGGGGGTGGGTGACGGTGCTGGCCAGCGATGCCCACAACCTGCACGCCCGTCCGCCCGACATGCGCCCCGGATTCAAGGCCGTGTGTGAGCGTCTCGACGAGACCACGGCATGGAGCCTGGTGAGGGACAATCCGGCACGGATCTGCGGATTGGCCTGATGGCCGCGCGAGGCCCCGGACTGCGGATCGCGGCGAGCGGCCTGATGGTGGCCTTGCTTGTCGTCGCCGTCGGCGCCTTTCCTCGCGGGGTCGCCGATGTCTATGCCTATTTCGTGCAGGCCCACCTCGATACCTGGGCCGAGCGTCGGCATCTTCCGAAAGAGCAGGAATGGCAACGGGCACGTGAACTGGTGCGGGCGGCGCTGGGCTGGACGCCCGAAGATCCGCGGTTGTTGCAACAGGCCGGGGGCCTGTACGAATGGGGTGCGCTGATCGCCCCCAGGGCGGAGAGTCGTGGCGCGCAGGCCTTGCAGTATTACCGGGACTCGCTCGCGCGACGTCCGGCCTGGCCCTATGCCTGGGCGGACCTGGCGGTGGCCAAGGCGCGATTCGGGCAGATCGACGCGGAATTCCAGCAGGCCTTCGCCCGTGCATTGGAGACAGGTCCCTGGGAGCCCGAGGTGCAGCTCAATATCGCCCGGGCCGGTTTTCTTGCCTTCAAGCGCCTCAGCCGTGCCAATCGCGCTGCCCTGGCGCGTACCATCCAGCGCATGTCCTCGCGCCAACTCCCGGAACTGGTGCGGATCGCCGAGGAGAGCGACAGCCTGTGGATCGTGTGCACCCTGCGTGGCGATCAGCCAGTGGTGCAACGCGCCTGCACGTAGGAGGCCCGTCCCCGGGCCGAACATTCGCGGCAAGAATGTTCACCTGTAGGAGGCCCGTCCCCGGGCCGAACCCTACCGGGTCGAACATTCGCGGCGAGGACGCCGCTCCCACATGTAGGAGGCCCGTCCTCGGGCCGAACATTCGCGGCAAGAATGTTCACCTGTAGGAGGCCCGTCCTCGGGCCGAACCCTACCGGGCCGAATGTTCGCGGCGGGGACGCCGCTCCCACAGGTGATGTAGGAGGCCCGTCCCCGGGCCGAACAATTTGCTGAGGAGGACCAAGGATGGTTCCGGTGTATCACGGAAAAGATCTCCGCAAGGGTCGTGTTTCGATCCCCGGTCAGATTTATCACGTGACCACTGTCACGCGTGCACGTGAACCTGTCTTTCAGGACTTGAACTCGGCCAGGCGAGTAATACAGGTGCTGATGGAGATCCAGTCACACGAGCTTGCCGATACCCTGGCCTTTGTGGTGATGCCGGATCATGTACATTGGCTGCTTCAACTGGGAGAGCGGAGACCGTTGTCCTGCGTGATTGCCAGCATGAAATCCATTTCAGCCAGGCGAATCGGACGGGGAAAGATATGGCTGGCAGGTTTTCATGATCACGCATTGCGCAGGGACGAGGATCTGCGGCAGGTGGCAAGGTATATCGTGGCCAACCCGTTGCGGGCGGGGTTGGTGGATGATATCGGACATTACCCCCACTGGGATGCAATCTGGCTGTAGGCGGTCCGTCCCCGGGTCGAACATTCGCGGCAGATCATTCGCGGCGAGGACGCCGCTCCCACATGTAGGAGGCCCGTCCTCGGGCCGAACCGTTTGGCGGAGGAACTTTTGCTGGGCGATTCCGTCCCACAATGCTAGAATACGCGCCTATTTCTCTCTCTGCGGATTGTACCAAATGTCAGCAAAATCAATTACTTGGTTTTGCTGTCTGGTGGCCTTTTGCATACGTTCGGCCGTTGTCTGGCAGTCCGGAGCCGTCGGGAGACGATTCCCGTGGTGGCAGAAGATTTGGATTAACTGGAATTTGAACGCTTCATAAAGAGACCCGACATGACTGATCTCACCCTGTATCGCAACATCGCCCTGTATCGCAACATCGGCATCTTCGCCCACGTGGACGCGGGCAAGACGACCACCACCGAGCGTATCCTCAACCTCACCGGCAAGACCCACAAGATCGGCGAGGTGCACGATGGTGAGGCCACCACCGACTTCATGGACCAGGAGCGTGAGCGCGGCATCACCATCCAGTCCGCGGCGACCACCTGTTTCTGGAAGGATCACCGCCTGAACATCATCGACACCCCCGGACACGTGGACTTCACCATCGAGGTGTACCGCTCGCTGAAGGTGCTCGACGGCGGCATCGGCGTGTTCTGCGGCTCCGGCGGCGTGGAGCCCCAGTCCGAGACCAACTGGCGCTATGCCAACGAGTCGGAGGTGGCGCGCATCATCTTCGTCAACAAGCTGGACCGCATGGGCGCGGACTTCTACCGTGTGGTCAAGCAGGTGGAGGACGTGCTGGGCGCCAACCCGCTGGTCATGACCCTGCCGATCGGCATCGAGGACGAGTTCGTCGGTGTGGTCGATCTGCTCACCCGCAAGGCCTGGATCTGGGACGATTCGGGTGATCCGCACAAGTACCACATCGAAGACGTGCCCGCGGACATGACCGACAAGGTCGAGGAGTTCCGCGAGAAGCTGATCGAGACTGCCGTGGAGCAGGACGACGACCTGATGGAGGCCTACCTTGAAGGCGAGGAGCCTTCCATCGAGGACGTGAAGCGCTGCATCCGCAAGGGCACCATCAACCTGGACTTCTTCCCGACCTACTGCGGCTCGGCGTTCAAGAACAAGGGTATCCAGCTGGTGCTGGACGCGGTGGTTGACTATCTGCCGAACCCGACCGAGGTCAAGCCCCAGCCGGAGGTCGATCTGGAGGGCAACGAGACCGGCGAGTACGCCATCGTCGATCCCGACCGCCCGCTGCGCGCGCTGGCGTTCAAGATCATGGACGACCGCTTCGGCGCCCTGACCTTCACCCGCATCTACTCGGGTCGGCTGAAGAAGGGCGACACCGTGCTCAACACCTACACCGGCAAGACCGAGCGCATCGGCCGCATCGTCGAGATGCACGCCAACGAGCGCAAGGAGCTGGATTCCGCACAGGCCGGTGACATCATCGCCCTGGTGGGTCTCAAGAACACCCAGACCGGCCACACCCTGGCCGATCCCAACAATCCGGCCACCCTCGAGCCGATGGTGTTCCCCGATCCGGTGATCTCCATCGCCATCAAGCCCAAGGACAAGGGTTCGACCGAGAAGCTGGGCGTGGCGCTCAACAAGATGATGCAGGAAGACCCGTCCTTCCGCGTCGAGACCGACGAGGACTCGGGCGAGACCATCATCAAGGGCATGGGCGAGCTGCACCTCGACATCAAGGTGGACATCCTGCGCCGCACCCACGGCGTGGACGTGGAGATGGGCAAGCCGCAGGTGGCGTATCGCGAGACCATCACCAAGCGGGTCGAGGACAGCTACACCCACAAGAAGCAGACCGGTGGTTCGGGCCAGTTCGCCAAGATCGACTACGTCATCGAGCCGGGCGAGCCCAACAGCGGCTTCCAGTTCGAGTCCACTGTCACCGGCGGCAACGTGCCGCGCGAGTTCTGGCCGGCAGTCGAGAAGGGCTTCGCGGTCAGCATGCAGGAAGGTCCGTTGGCCGGCTTCCCGCTGCTGGACGTGAAAGTGACCCTGGTCGACGGTGGCTTCCACCCGGTGGACTCCTCGGCCATCGCCTACGAGATCGCCGCCAAGGGTGCCTACCGCCAGTCGGTGCCCAAGGCCGGGCCGCAACTGCTCGAGCCGATCATGAAGGTGGACGTGTTCACCCCAGAAGACCATGTCGGTGACGTGATCGGCGACCTCAACCGCCGCCGCGGCATGATCCAGGGTCAGGAGTCCGGTCCCACCGGTGTGCGCGTGAAGGCCGAGTGTCCGCTCTCGGAGATGTTCGGCTACATCGGCGACCTGCGGACCATGACCTCGGGTCGTGGCCAGTTCTCGATGGAGTTCTCGCACTATGCGCCGTGCCCGGCCAATGTGGCCGAGGAGGTCATCAAGGAGACCAAGGCGCGCAAGGAAGCTGGCTGATACGGCGAATCTTCTGTCGCGCAAGCAGGCCGGGCACCGTGAGGCGTCCGGCCTTTTTCTTTCCTGGCGTCCGTGTCGGACCCTGGCGCCTATCCCGGGCGATATCGCCCGCTGCGCAATGCCTGCGCGTTCTGTCGCCAGAGGGTGCGAGCCAGGCGTTGCAGGGGGATGTCCAGGCGCAGTCCCATGGCCTGCGCCGAGGAGAACAGGCGGTTGCGATCGACCACTGGCAGGTGGTCGCGGAAGGCGAAGATGATGCTGTTGCCGCCCTGCACGTGCAGGGCCAGGCGGAACTCGCCGAACACCGCGTCCAGCGCCTGGTGGGTCTCCCGAGCGTCACGGAATTCACTGCACCAGGCGTTGAGCAGCAGCAGGCCATGGCGGGCGAGGCGCTCCCGGGTGTGCTCGAGGAAGTCGAGCCGGGTCTGCACGGGGTTGACGCCTTCGGCCAGGTAGAGATCGGCAAAGATCAGGTCGAAACGCTCCTGCGTGCCGGCGACGAAATCGGCCGCATCGGCACAATGCAGGCGCAGCTGCGGGTCGCCGGGATCGACGCCGAACCATTCGATGGCCAGCTCGATCACGGCCTGGCGGCTCTCCACGGCAGCAAGGCGCAGGTCGGGGGCAGCGTGACGCAGGGCGCGCACCAGGCTGCCGCCGCCCAGGCCGAGGATCAGTGCCGAGCCGGGATCCGGGCGCAGCAACAGGCCGAGCATCATCGCCTGGGTATAGACATGCTCCAGTCGCCACGGTTGGGCCGTGTTGCAGCAGCTCTGCTCCACCACGTTGCCGAAGGTGAGAAAGCGGTGCTGCCCCAGTTCCCGGACCTCTACGGGGCCGCAGGCGTCTTCGCGGCGTGCGACGATCCGGCCGAGGGGATGTGGCTTGTCCGTGGTCTCAGCCACCCAGGCCAGCAACCACCCGTTGCAGCTTGTCCCGGGCCTCTTCGGCCACCGCGCGTACCTCGGCCGACTCGCTCAGTCCGAGCACGGCGACCGGGTCCATGAAGCTGACCACGGTCTTGTCGTCGCCGGCGTCACGGAGTACAAGGTTGCAGGGCAGCAGGGTGCCGGCATTGGGTTCGACCGAGAGCACCCGGTCGGCGAGTTTCGGGTTGCAGGCCCCCAGAATGCGATAGGGCGGGATGTCCTTGTCCATCTTGGCCTTGAAGATGGCCTGCACGTCCACTTCGCTGACGATGCCCAGGTGTTCGGACATCAGGGCCTCGCGGACCTTTTCGAGTGCTTGTTCGAAGGGCAGGTCGAGAGTGAGGTTGAATTCGTACATGGCGGGCTCTCCTGTGAGTGGACGGATGGTCCGGGGAAAGACAGCATTATAAATAAATATTTGATAGCATAAGCATATCTTTGATTATTATGATGTCGGCGGGCTGTCCGCCTTTCGAGGGCATCGGGAGCGCACCAGTGAAACAATCGATCAAATCCCTTTCTGCCGCCATCCTGCTCGGGCTTGCGAGCGGCGCCGGCCAGGTGCTTGCGCAGGGTTATCCGCAGGGCGGTTACTCCGCGCCTCCGCAGCCACCGGCCGTTCCCTACGGTTATGCCCAGCCGGGCTATGGTGACTACGGCTATGGCCAGTACCCGGGCTATGGCTACCAGGCCCCGCCGTCGGCCGGCGCCTATGCCTATCCGGGCGCCCAGGGGTATTACCCGCCGGCCTATGGATCCAGCATGCCTTACGGCGGCTTTCCGCGCGGCTTTGGCAAGAAGCGCTGGGACGACTGGGATCTGTTCGGGGGTGACAACCCGCTGCAGAATCCCCTGGACCACGAGGGCTACTGGGCACATCCGCGGTTCCAGCCCTGGCGCAGTGGGCCTTTCGCGCACGACAAGTGGCGCGATCACCCCATGAAACAGATGCCCTGGGGCAATTTCCCGGGCTGGGGCGACGGCTTCTTCGGTGGCTACGGCCCTGATCGCTGGAAGGGAGTGACGCCCTGGGGCAATGATGTGCCTTTCAAGTGGATCGACCCCTCCGATCCCGAAGAGTCCATAGCCAACATGTGGGAAGACGCCATCAATACCCCGTACAACATGGGGCGCATGCCGCCGGGCTGGACCGCGCCGCAGATCAGCGTGCCCAACCCCATCGACGTGGAAAACGAGTTCGAGCGCAACTTCCGCAACGCGCCGACCGAGTTCCGCAACATGTGGGGCGAGGAAGGCGCGGGCTTCGGTTCTGCCGGCAAGCCCAAGGCGAAAAAGGCAGAAAAGAAGCCACAACAGAACCCGCAGGAGAAGCCGGCCGCCGCAAAGCCGGCCCCGGCAGACCGGTAGGAGCGGCGTCCTCGTCGCGAACGTTTGGCCCGAGGAGGGGCCTCCTACGGTAGGAGCGGCGTCCTCGCCGCGAACGGTTCGGCCCGAGGACGGGCCTTCTACCTGCCGGCGCGACGTCCCGGACTCCCACCCTGACTGGCTCGCTGACCTTGTCTGGGGGGAGACGGGAGGTGGAAACCGCAAAGGACACCAAGGGCTTCAGGAAGCCTGAAACCGAACCCTCTCTGTTTGCAGGGCCTCGGATCAGCGCCCGTTTGCGGACACTGCCTGGGTCACTCTTCCCTCACTTGCGGGACGCCGGAGGAAGCGCAGGCGTGCTATTTCTCTGCGACCAGGTAGCAGATCCAGCCGGCATCCGCGTCCGCGGTCTCGGTGGGGTAGAATTCGCCGCTGGCTTCGCCGTCCTCGTCCCATCCCTGCCAGTACACCGTGGTGCGCGAGAAGCCCGCCTCGTCCAGCAGGTCGCGAATCTCGGGTAGGGTGTACAGCCGCCAGTCGTAGGTGAAGGCACGCTCCATCACCGAGCCATCGGGAAAGGCGAAGTGGATGTGGCAGACCAGGTTGTTGTCCACCGGGTTGAAGTGGTCCTGGTCCCAGATATAGGTGAATCCTTCGCCGCCATCGTCGATCTCGCGCTCCTCGTCGATTTCGCGGAAGGCGTCGTAACCGCCATAGGCATCGAGAAAGAAGATGCCGTCGTCCACCAGGTTGTTGTGCACGCTGCGGAAATAGCGCAGCAGATCACTCCGTTGCTTGAACAGCCAGTAGCTGAAGTTCATTGCCAGCACCACGTCGGTCGGCCGGGTCTGGGCGTCGAGGACATCGTCCTGGAGCAGGGCCACTCGCGAACGCTGACGCTCGGTGAGTGCGCCCAGGCGGTGGCGTCGACCCCAGTCGAGCACCTCGCCATCGAGGTCCACGCCGACCGCCGTGTGCCGTGCGCCGCGCCGCACCCATTCGCAGCACACATTGGCGGTGCCGCAGAAATCCTCGCGCAGGTGCAGGGGCTTGCGGCCCCGCAGCTCGCGGAAGGTGTCGATGACAAAATCCACCTCGGCCTCGGCGCACTGCACCGCCAGCTCGTACAGCCGGTGGCGGTCGGCCTGTGAGGCCATGTCGGCCTTTTGCTTCCTGTTGCGGGTCCTGCTCATGACATCCCCTTGCGAAAACCGTGGCCGAACTATACTTCAAGCCAGGCCGCAGCCAAATTCCGCGGATCACCCAAGAGAGGAGGGCACAGAGATGGCCGTCGCAGCGACCATCCAGAACTACCTGGATAGCCACGGTATCGAATACGAGATCATCGAGCACCCCCGAACCGACAACCCGAAACAGTCCGCCCAGGTTGCTCATGTCCCCCCGGAGCAGATGGCCCGCCCAGTGTTGCTCGGAGACGATATCAACTACCTGCTGGCGGTCATTCCTGCCAATCATCGCCTCGACCTGGACCGCCTCAACCAGGTCATGGCTCGCAGTCTGGAGCTGGTCGATGGCGAGGAACTCGAGTTCACCTTCAGTGACTGTGAAAAGGGCGCCATCCCCCCTGTCGGCGAGGCTTACGGCGTCGATACCGTGCTCGATGTCGCGCTCAGCCACCAGGAGGCCATCTACTTCGAGGCCGGCGACCACAAGCACCTGGTGCACGTGAGAGGCGACGACTTCCGCCGCCTGATGGAACACGTCCCCCGCGTGCAGGCCAGCCACCACCTCTGAGCCGGTTGCCAAAAACGCCTGTTTCCGCTAATGTTCCCGCCCTCGCGAGCTGGGGCCAAGGTTGCCCACGCGCGAGCAAATTTCGGAGAGGTGTCCGAGTGGCTGAAGGAGCACGCCTGGAAAGTGTGTATACGTTAATAGCGTATCGAGGGTTCGAATCCCTCCCTCTCCGCCAGTAATGCAAAAGGCCCCTGCATGGGGCCTTTTGCATTATCAGGGAGTGATGGGGTGAGAATCCTCGTCAGGGTTCGACAAGGCGCGTAGCGCCGCAGGACGCCGGAGCGAAGCGACGGCGCCCCGAAGGGGTGAGCGGCGTAGCCGCGAATCAATCCCTCCCTCTCCGCCAATACACGAAAACGCCGGTTCTCTAGAGACCGGTTTTTTTGTGCTCGGTGAACTGAACCGCCCCGTGTTTCCAGGAGACTCCATTTCTTGAGAGGATAGAGTTTATGGATACGAGCAAGAGATATTCCCCTGAGGTCCGGGAACGGGCGGTTCGCATGGTGTTTGATCATCAGGGCGAGCATGATTCCCAATGGGCGGCGATGACCTCCATCGCGGCCAAGATCGGCTGTACTGCGCAAATGGGTGAGACAGGCCGAGCGTGATCAAGGACTGCGTGAGGGTCTGACGACGTCGGAGCGCGAGCGGCTCAAGGCCTTGGAACGGGAGAACCGGGAGCTGAGGCGGGCCAACGAGATTCTGAAGACGGCGTCGGCTTTTTTTGCCCAGGCGGAGCTCGACCGCAAACTGAAGAGATGATCGCGTACATCGACGATCACAGGGATCGTTACGGGGTCGAGCCGATCTGCGCGGTGCTGCCGATCGCCCCGTCCACCTACTATGAGCACAAGGCCCGTGAGGCCGATCCACAGCGACTGCCGCGGCGATTGCAGCGGGATCGCGCCCTGTCAGACGAGATTCGACGGATCTGGGAAGAGAACTTCCAGGTGTACGGTGCCAGGAAGGTATGGCGGCAGCTCAACCGGGAAGGCATCGAGGTAGCCCGCTGCACGGTGGAACGCCTGATGCGTGTCATGGGGTTGCGGGGTGTGGTGTGAGGCCGCCGTTGCCGGACAACGATCGGCGACACGACGGCGGAACGACCACTGGACCGGGTGAAGCGGCAGTTTACTGCCACCCGCCCGAATCAGTTGTGGGTGTCGGTAGCGCACCTGGCCACCGATCTTCACAAAGTGCGGACCCCGGCCGATCGCACGCCACCGTTCGAGGGTGTGTGTCGATACGCCCCAGTACTCTGCCAGTTGTTGCTGGTTCATGTGGTTGAAAACCGTCTGCTCATATCTCATGGGTTGCGCTCCTGTGCTATGTCGTCTTCATGAAGGCTCACAGGGCGACTGGAAGCAACTCAATCAGCACAGCTGCATGGCTGCGGGGGTAGTGAACAGGGGTTCTCTTAAGAGGTGCTGTTATCAGGTGCTATAATCAGCACCTGATAGGTGTGCTAAATAGAGGTGAACAATGGGAGTCAAGTTTTCCGAAGACGTGGTACCGCTGACGGATCTGAAGATCAACCCGGGTAAGGTGGTTCGGCATGCCACCGAGGCGCACCGGCCGGTACTCCTGACCAGCCGTGGGCGTGGGGTGGCTGTAGTGCAGTCCGTCGCGGACTATGAAGCTTCTGAGGAGGAGCGGGATTTCATGCGAGCGGTGGTGGCCGGCCTTGCTGATCTCGATGCTGGGCGGGAGCTGTCCCTGGAAGAGGCAAAGAGCCGACTTGGGCTGTCAGCTTCGGAGTGATGCCATTGGGCGAAGTGACTATCCGCTTTGCGGAGTCGGCGGTTGCCGATCTGGAGAAGATCCGGCTTTGGTATGCGGAACAAGGCGTTCCCGATGCCGGGGAGAGGCTTGTCACTGAGATCTTCCAACGGATCGAGGCGCTCGAAAAGCATCCTGAGTTGGGTAGAATCGTGCCTGAGTTCGACCAGCCTTTTTTAAGGGAGTTGATCCAGCCACCTTTTCGTATCGTCTATCGGCACGATCCGGGCAAGGTTCGCATTGTGCGCGTCTGGCGCAGTGAGCGGTTGCTACGATTGCCGGAGGCACCATGATCCCCTGTCAAGTCTTGCGAAGATGAAGATGAATCGCAGCACCGGATACGGCTGACGGCTGTTGCGGCCTAGTATATTCAAGCCCTGGTTACCATTGGGTACTACTGCGTACCAGCAGTATCAATCAACTGGAGTGGAGTTGCCGATAGTCAGCGGTTCTTGATGTAAGTTGTTTCTCCACCGCCAATTACGCAAAAGGCCCCGGGTGGGGCCTTTTGCGTTGTCAGGGGGCTGAGAATCCTCATCAGGGCTTCGAACTCGATTGGACACAGCGCTGTTCATCCAGTCGGATCAGCTGGTCCATGTGTGGCGGCAGAGTGGCCAGCGCATGTTCGGTGAGGCGCTGATAGTGCTCGATGAAGCGCTGCATCGCTGTCTCGTCCATCAGGTGTTGTCCGTTGCCCTGCGCGCGTAGCCCGCGCTCGGCTTCCATGCGCCACTCGAACACGCAGTCGAAGGACGGGGCGGCGAGCATGGTCCAGTAATCGATGCGCTCCCACAGCGGCAGGTAGTCGGTGCGCAGGCAGTCGTTGACGTATTGTCGCCAGCGGCCGTCCGGGTCTTCTTCGGCTTCCAGGCGGTTGATCGGCGACATCAGTGCCGCCGGATCTTGTGGTTGCACGCCCAGGCACCAGCCCTCCAGGATCACGATATCCACCGGGGTCCTTGTGCGCGGCCATTCGTGCTCGGGCTGACGGTCGCCGGTGATCTTGTCGAAGCGCGGGATGGCGACGGTGCCGGAGGCGAGGGTGAGGGCATCCAGCGTGCGGTCGAGCAGCGCGGTGTCGTGGGTGCCGGGTACTCCCCGGGTGATGAACAGCGGGTGCACACGCTCGGCCAGTTCGCGGCGTTGTTCGCGGGTGAGGTAGAAGTCGTCGATCGACAGCGCCACGCAGCGCCGCCCATGCACCTGTGCGAGCCAGGCGGTAAGCAGCTCGGCCAGGGTGCTCTTGCCCGAGCCCTGGCAGCCGTGGATGCCCGCGACCAGCGGTCGCCCGAGGCGCTCGCGCAGGTGGTCTAGCGTCTTGGCCAGGGGCAGATAGTGCTGGTGGGCGGCGTCGGCGAAGGCGGCCGGCAGGCCGTGCTTGGCCATGAAGTTGCGCAGGATCTCTTCAGTTCGGTTCATGGTCACGGCGACAGTTGGCGCAGGTGCCCAGCAGCTCGACTACCGGGCGCCGGGTACGGAAGCCCGTGGCATCCACGGCCTCGCGCAATTGCCGTTCGATGCCCTGTTCGCACAGTTCGTTCACCCGTCCGCAATCGGTGCAGATAAGGAACTGGCTGGCGTGCGGGTGTTCGGGGTGATGGCAGCTCACGTAGGCGTGCAGGCTTTCGAGCTTGTGGATCAGCCCCTGTTCGAGCAGGAAGTCCAGGGCACGGTACACGGTGGGTGGCGCGGGGCGGCGCTTGCCGATCGGCATGCGATCGAGGATCTCGTAGGCGCTCAGGGGGCGCTCGGCCTCGCAGATCAGGCGCAGCACCGTGGCGCGCTGTGGGGTCAGGCGTACCCGCCGTGCCCGGCACAGGCGTTCGGCGCGGGCCAGCCACTGCTCGTTGTTCACGTCCATCGGCGTCTCCGGGAAAACAGGGTGGAGACCAGGTAGGCGAGGCCGGCGAGCAGCACGATGGCGGGCCCGGGCGGCAGGTTGGGGCCGTAGGACATGGCCAGCCACGCTACCACCAGGAAGATGCTCAGCAGGGTGGCGATGGCCATCATGCGGGCTACCGAGTGCACGTGCTGGCCGGCCACGGCGGCCGGCAGGGTGAGCAGGGCCAGCACCAGGATCAGCCCCACCACGTGGATCAGCAGCACCACGGTGAGCGCGATCAGCACCAGCAGCAGCAGCAGGTAGAGGAAGGTGACCGGTAGCCCGCGCAGGCGCGCGTATTCCTCGTCGAACACCACCGCCAGGATCTGCCGGTGCCAGACCAGTACCACCAGCAGCAGGATGGCATCGAGCGCGCCCATGAACCAGAGCTCGCGCTCGGGCACCAGCAGGATGTTGCCGAACAGGTAGCTCACCAGGTCGGCCTGGTAGCCGGGGATGCGCGAGATGAACAGGATGCCGATGGCCCAGAGCGCGCCGATGAGGATGTCTTCGCCGGTGTTCCAGTGCAGGCGAACCCAGCCGATCAGCAGCGCCGAGAGCACCGCGGCGACCAGTGCTCCGACCAGCGGGTCGGCCCCGAAATACAGTGCCACGCCCATGCCGCCCAACACCGAGTGGGCGATGCCGCCGGCGATGAAACCGATGCGCCGCACCACCACGTAGGGCCCCATCAGTCCGCAGCCGATGGCGGCCAGCACGCCGGCGATCAGGGCGTATTGCAGGAACTGGTAGTGCAGCAGGGCCTGAAAGAATTCGCTCATGTCGTGTGCTCGTGGGCCACCATGCGGACCTTGTCGCCGTAGAGTTCGCGCAACAGCCTGGCATCGATGGCGGTGGTGGGGTGGCAGACCAGGGTACGGTTGATGCAGGCGACCCGGGTGACATAACTGGAGACGAAGGCGATGTCGTGTGACACCACCAGGATGGTCATGCGTTCGTTGAGTCGCTTCAGCAGGTCGAAGATCTCGCCTTCGGCGCGTTGGTCCACGTTGGCGGTGGGCTCGTCCAGCAGCAGGATGCGTGGCCGTGACACCAGGGCGCGCGCCAGCAGTACGCGCTGCAACTGGCCGCCCGACAGGCCGCCGATCTGGCGGGGGGCCAGATCGCCGGCCTCGACCTCGTCGAGCGCTTGCGCCACCCGCGCCCGTTCGTCAGCGTTCAGGCGTGCGGGCAGCAGCGAGGCGAGTGGCCCACCGCGCTCGCGGCGACCCAGCAGCCCCAGTTCCACCACCTGGCGCACGCTCATGGGAAAGTTGCGCGAGAAGCCCGGGTGCTGCGCCACGTAGCCCAGCAGGTGCCGGGTGGCGCGCGGCGTGTCGCCGAGTACGTGGACCAGGCCGTGGTCGGGTTTGAGCAGGCCCAGGATCAGCTTGAGCAGGGTGCTCTTGCCGCCCGCGTTGGGACCGACGATGCCCAGGAATTCGCGTTCGCGCACTGCCAGGTCGATGTCCTCGAGCACCGGTTCGGCGTCATAGGTGAAGCCGACGCCTCGCAGTTCGATCACCGGGTTCACGATGCCGCCTCCGTCAAGGCCTCGACCAGGCGACGCAACTCGGTCTGCTGGTCGGCGGCCAGTGGGTCGATGGTCACCAGGCGGGCGCCGATGGCGCGGGCAATCTGCTCGGCCTGGCGATGGTCGAACTGTGGCTGGATCAGCACCACGCGGATACCTTTGCGGCGCGCGTGCTCGATCAGGCCGGTCAGCCAGCGCGCGCCGCCCTGCTTGCCCTCGTGCTCGATGGCCAGCTGGCTCAGCCCGTAACGGCGGGCGAAATAGCCCCAGCCCAGGCCGGGTGATAGACCAGGAAAGTGTCGGCATGACGCCGGTGCAGCCGTGCGCGGATCCAGTGGTCGAGCCTCTGCAGGCGTCGTTGCGTCGCCTCGAAGCCGCGCCGGTAGTCGTCGGCGTGTGTCGGGTCCAGCTCACTGAGCGCGCGGCGGATGTTGTCGGCGATGTGGATTGCCGCCAGCGGGTCGCTCCAGAGGTGTGGATCGGGCATTTGCTCATGCGCGCCATGCGCATGATGCTGCGACAGGACCTCGATGCCCTCGCGCACATCCACCACCCGCATGCGCGGGTTCACCTGGCGCAACCGCGTCATCCAGGCGTGCTCGAAGGGCAGGCCGGCGCGCAGGTACAGGTGGCTGTTGGCCAGCGCCAGCAGTTGTCTCGGCGCCGGGGCGAAGGTCACCGGGTTGTCGCCCGGCCGCAGCAGGCTGAGTACCTGGACATGCGCCCCGCCCACTTCGGCTGCCAGTGCGGCGATCGGTGGCACGCTGGCGTGTACTGTCCAGGCGGCCGACAGCGACAGCAGTGCGATCAACAGGCTCAGCAGGCGGGAGAGCAGGGCGGGCATGGGGTGCGAGACAGTGGGATTTGCAACTTTATAACATTTCGTGCCGGGGCGGGAAAGGCTGCGCGGAGGGTTTGTCGTTTGTGTCTCGGCGGGGTGACGTCTTCCTGCCCCGGGGGGCGGGCGGAAGCCCGACCTGCGGAACGCGGGAGATGTTCCCTGCCGGTCGGCCTTCAGGCCGACGCTCAGCGCCCGGCGAAGTGTGGTCCGTCCTTCTCCCAGGCGGCGACCTTGTCGAGCACCATCTGTTCGAGCGCCTGCTTGTAGTCGCGCACGCGCTGGGCCAGGGCGTGATCGGCGATGGCGAGCATCTGGGCGGCGAGGATGCCGGCGTTCCTGGCGCCGTTGATGGCCACCGTGGCCACCGGCACGCCGGGGGGCATCTGCACGATGGACAGCAGCGAGTCCTCGCCCGAGAGTGCCGAGGACTTTACCGGCACACCGATCACCGGCAGCGGGGTGATGGCGGCGGCCATGCCGGGCAGGTGGGCCGCGCCGCCGGCCCCGGCGATGATCACCTTCAGCCCGCGCTGCTCGGCGCTGGCGGCATAGTCGTACAGGCGCTTCGGCGTGCGGTGTGCCGAGACGATGGTCATCTCGTGGGGGACGCCCAGTTCGTCGAGCAGCTCGCCCGCTCCCTGCATGACCGGCAGGTCCGAGTCGCTGCCCATGATGATGCCGACGGCGATGTCCGTCATGGCGATTCCTCCGCGCCGATTTCGATGGTCTCGCGCACGCGCAGGGCCTTGGCCTTTGCGGCGGCGGTGTCGTGGTCGAGGATGGTGATGTGCCCCATCTTGCGGAAGGGGGTGGTCCTGGCCTTGCCGTAGAGATGCAGGCACACGCCGGGGATGGCCAGGGTCTCTTCCAGGCCGCGGATCACCGGCCGGCCGCTCTCGCCCGGCGCGCCCAGCAGGTTGAGCATGGCCGCCGGGCTGAGTGTCTCGGTGCTGCCCAGCGGCAGGCCGAGAATGGCGCGCAGGTGCTGCTCGAATTGATCGGTGATGTTCGCCTCGATGGTGTGGTGGCCGGAGTTGTGGGTGCGCGGCGCGATCTCGTTGACCAGTATCTCGCCCTTGCGGTCGACGAACATCTCGATGCCGAAGATGCCCACGCCGTCGAGCGCCTCGACGGTGCGCACCGCAATGGCTTCGGCCTCGGTGCGGATGTCGTCACCGATGTCGGCGGGCGCGAGCAGCAGGTCGAGCACGTTCTCGCCGGGGCGGAAGCACATTTCCACCGGGGGGTAGGTCGCCACCTCGCCGTGCGTGTTGCGCGCGACCAGCACGGCGATCTCCTTGTCGGCCTCCACGAAGCCTTCGATCAGCGAGGGGACCGGCAGGTGTTGCTCGAAATCCTCGGGGCCGCGCATGATCACCACGCCGCGCCCGTCGTAGCCGCCGGTGCGCGCCTTCTGCACCAGGGGGTAGCCGAAGGCGGCGAACTGATCGGCCGTGGGTGTGTCGGCGGCCTCGAAGGGCGAGGTGGGGATGCCGTTATCGCGCAGAAAGTGTTTCTGTACCAGCTTGTCCTGGATGGTCTTGAGCACGCCTGCCGAGGGATGCACCGGGTGCCCTTCGGCCTCCAGCTCGGCCAGGGTGTCCGCGTCGATGGCCTCCAGCTCGAAGGTGAGCACGTCGCAATCGGCGGCCAACTCGCGGATCCGGTCCGCGTCATGGTAGCCGCCGACGATCTGACGGGTGGCGATCTGCCCGGCTGGCGAGTCTTCCACCGGGTCGAGCACCACGGTGGTACAGCCGAGCCGCTTGGCCGCCTTGACCAGCATGCGTCCGAGCTGGCCGCCGCCGATCAGGCCGATGCGCGCGATGGGGTAGGGATAGGTCTTGCTCATGCCGCCAGAACGTCTGCCCTTTCAGGAAAAACCGTACATTCTACCCCTGGGGGCGGCCGCCTGCCAGTTCGCAGGCCAGGGCAATGGCCTGCCTGCGGTCGTCGAGGACCCGCGAGGGGGGCGATCTTGTCGAGTACGCGCAGGTCTCTCAGTGCTTGTTCCGCCTCGCCGCTGAGACCGCAGATCACGCAGGCGATACCGGCCTCCTCGGCGACGATCAGCAGTTCCTCGACCGCCAGTGCCGCGCTGGTATCCAGGCGGGTGGCGTCCGAGAAGTCGTAGATCACCGCGCCGTGCGCGATGTCGCTGTCCACCGTACTGGCGCGGCGCACCAGTTCGCGCGCCGAGGCGTAGGAGAAGCGCCCGCGCAGGCGCACCAGGGCGACCTTGCCCTGCGCCTCGCGCAGCGCCTCGCGTTCTGCCTCGCTCAGTTGATGATTCTCGGCGTCGTCGGGGGAGGCGAGGTGCGCGATGCCCTTGAGTTCTTCCTCCGCATTCCAGCGTGCGGTGATGAAGCCGGCCAGGATCAGGCCCACCGCCACCGCCGTGATGAGATCGACGAATACGGTCAGCAACAGGGTCACCAGCATCACGAAGGCCTTGTCGCGCGGTGCGCGTTTCAGGCGCTTCAGGTAGCCCCAGTCGATGATGTCCCAGCCGACCTTGAGCAGGATGGCGGCCAGGATGGCATGGGGTATGTGTTCGGCCAGCGGCCCCAGCCCCAGTACCAGGGCCAGCAGGACCAGCGCATGCAGCGCGCCGGAGATCGGGGTGCGCCCTCCGGCGCGTACGTTGATTACGGTACGCATGGTGGCGCCCGCGCCCGGCAGGCCACCGATCAGGCCGGCGGCCATGTTGCCGATGCCCTGGCCGATGAGCTCGCGGTCGGAATCATGCCGGTCGCGGGTGATCGAGTCGGCCACCAGCGAGGTCAGCAGGCTGTCGATCGAGCCGAGCAAGGCAAGAATGAAGGCCGGTTGCAGGATGCGTGGCAGCACCTCGAAGGACAGCGTCGGCAGTTGCAGTTCGGGCAGGCCGGTGGGCACCTCGCCGATGATGGGGGCATCGGTGAGCACGAAGGCAGCGAGCAGCGAGCCGGCAATCAGTGCGGCCAGAGGCGATGGCAGCAGGCGCGCCAGGCGTTCCGGCCAGAACACCACCATGCCCAGCCCGAACAGCCCCAGCAGCAGGGCGTCGATGTTGACTCCACCCTGAAGGTGCAGCCAGGTCTGCAAGGTGCCCACCGGTCCGCCGGCAGCGGTGGGGTGACCGATGAAGGGCAGGGTCTCGATGACAATGATGATGACCCCGATGCCGGTCATGAACCCTGAGACAACCGAGTACGGTGTGTAGGCGATATAGCGCCCGAGGCGCAACATGCCGAAGGCGATCTGCAACAGCCCGCCGAGAAACACGATGGCAAAGGCCTCGGGCAGGTTCTGCGCATGTTCGGCGACGATGGCGCCCATCACCACCGTCATGGGTCCGGTGGGGCCGGATACCTGCGGGTCGGTGCCACCGAACACGGCGGCAAAGAAGCCCACGGCGATGGCCCCGTACAGGCCGGCGATCGGACCGAGTCCCGAGGCCACGCCAAAGGCCATCGCCAGTGGCAGTGCCACCACTGCGGCGGTGATGCCACCGTAGATGTCGCCACGCAGATTGTTCAGATGGAAACGCATGGTTCGCTCCGTTCGCTCGAAATGAAAAAGGCTGCATTATAGCGCTCGCGGCGAGAGGCCAGTGCGTGCACCTGGGGCGGCAGCTCACAGCTGCCGAATGCGAGATAGTGAAAATATTGCTTGTAGGGCACGTCGGGGCCTGTTACTGTGCACCGCACATGATCTTCCTTCGTTACACCTCGCTTCCCGTTTCGTCTGTTTCCTCGCTGTTACATCCGATACGAATTCCGAGTGTTCGTCAGGATTCGTGGTTATCCCGCCTGAGTTTCAGGTTGGGTCTTTCAAATTCATTCCAGAGAGGAATCAGCAATGTCTGCAAAACAAACCGGTACCGTAAAGTGGTTCGACAGCGCCAAGGGCTATGGCTTCATCGAGCGCGAATCCGGCAAGGATCTGTTCGTCCACTTCCGTTCCATCGTCGGTGAAGGCCACCGTTCGCTGGAAGAAGGTCAGCGCGTCGAATTCGATGAGGTGGCCGGTGCCAAGGGTCCGCAGGCGGAGAACGTGATCGCCGTCTGAGCGACCCGTACGCCAGTGACCGAGAGGCGGCCAGCAGGCCGCCTTTTTCGTATCCGTCACCCGGGAGAATCCTGTGATCGCACTCTCCGTGCGCGGCCTGCCGCGCTCCATGACCGAAGAGGCGTTGAATGCCTTGTTTGCCGAATTCGGCATCGTCCGCTCGCTGAAGATGACCAGGGACCTGTTCACCGGTGACTGCCGGGGCTTTGCCATCATCGAAATGGAAGGCCACGAGGCACGCGCCGCCATCGCCGCACTCGACGGCAAGGAAATCAATGGCTCGCTGTTGCGGGTCGGTCCCGATCGTGGTCCGCGAGGTCGAGGCAAGGGTCGGGGGCGCCGGCGCTGAGGTAGAATTGCCGGCATTCCGTTCTTTGATATCGGGGCGAGGCGAGATGATAGACAAGCGTTACGAGGGTATCGACAAGGACCCCACCGGGGCCATGAATCCCACCGGCAACATCATCCGCGATGCCTGGGTGTTCGGGCTGATTCCCGAGACCGAGACCTGCGCGGGCTGGACTCTGCAGGGCATCGACGCGCTGTACGACAAGGTCACTCGCGAGTGGGACAAGTACGGCCACCTGGTCTCCAACCTGCTGCCCGAGCTGCGCGAGCGTCATCAGCGGATCTATGCCGAAGCGGTGGCGCGCGCCCGCGCCCTGGGCTGGAACCCGGAACTCGACGACGAGGGCTGAGGCCCATGGGCGGGTATGTGCCGGAGGTGTTCTTTCGTCCGTTGGAGACGGGACGCGAGACCTCCACCATCCCTGCTGCCCTGTTCAATCGCTGCCGCCTGCTGCTGGCGCGTTGCGACCATGCCCATGTATTCGTGCCCATTCGCAGCATGCAGTTTCTCGGCGTGATCGACGACGAGGAGAGCATCTTCGTCGACAGCCAGGCCTATCGTACCCAGGGCGAGGAGGGCGGGCGGCTGATCCTGCTGACCTGGCAGTTCCGCCCCGAGCTGCGTCCCGATGCGCTCGACCGCCCGGTGCCGATCGATTTCGTCTACTACCATCCGGGAGCATGCGACTTGCAGAAGCGCCTGATCGGCGAATTCGGCAAGGCGCTCGATCTGCTGGAACGCCGTTACGGCGGCGGTTGCGAGGCGCGCATCAAGAAGGTGTTGCCGTTTCGCGTCCCTTCCTGATACCGAACCGTTCGCGGCGAGGACGCCGCTCCTACCCTGTAGGAGGCCCGTCCTCGGGCCGAAGGGTTCGCGGCGAGGATGCCGCTCCTACCCTGTAGGAGGCCCGTCCTCGGGCCGAAGGGTTCGCGGCGAGGATGCCGCTCCTACCCTGTAGGAGGCCCGTCCTCGGGCCGAAGGGCTCGCGGCGGGGATGCCGCTCCTACCCTGTAGGGGGCCCGTCCTCGGGCCGAAGGGCTCGCGGCGGGGATGCCGCTCCTACCCTGTAGGAGGCCCGTCCTCGGGCCGAAGGGTTCGCGGCGGGGATGCCGCTCCTACCCTGTAGGAGGCCCGTCCTCGGGCCGAAGGGTTCGCGGCGGGGATGCCGCTCCTACCCTGTAGGAGGCCCGTCCTCGGGCCGAAGGGTTCGCGGCGAGGGTGCCGCTTGTATGTTTCCTCTCGATGGGTCAGAAAGGACCTGTCGGGGCGGAGGGACGAACGCCGCATCTGACCTTTGACCTTGAGTACAGACAGTAGGAGAAATCGTCCCGCCCTCACCCCAGCGCCAATAAGGGATCTATCGGCCAATACGGACCGACAATTTTCGCAAGCCAGCGCCTTGGGTGAACCCCGACAAATCCTGCTCTCTACACTAGTCGGGAGGAAACATCATGGCAATGCCTGTGCAACCCCTGCTGATCGGTATCGATGTCAGCAAACAGGGCCTGGATATCTGTGATGACAGCAACGGCCCCGTCCAGTCGATTTCCAATGACCGTCAGTCCATTGCCGCCTGGCTCGATTCGCTGCCACCGGGTCCGGTCGAAATCGCCCTCGAGGCCACCAGCACCTTTCACCTCCTGGTGTGCGAACTCGCCTTCAAGGCCCGCCATACGATCTATCTCATTGATGGTTTCCGCTTGAGTCGTTATCGGGACAGCGTGGGCATCCGGGCCAAGAACGACACCTCCGATGCTCGCCTGCTGCGCCGTTACCTGGTCAATGAGCGCGACAGCCTGCGCCCTTGGAGCCCGCCTCCCAAGGCCTATACCACCTTGCTGGGATTGCTCAACCGGCGTGCCGTCATCGTCCAGGCCAAGACCAAACTGCGACAAAGCCTGGCTGATCTGCCAGGCCTCAAGCCACAGATTCAGGCGCTCTTCGATCACTTCAAGACACTTGAAAGAAAGATCGATCAGCAGATCCAGAAATGGCTCGAGAAAGCTGCCTGGAAAGACAGGGCCTTGCGTGTGCAGGCCATCGAGGGCATTTGGCCCCCTCACCGCCGCCGCCCTGGTCACCGCCTTTCAGCGCGGCTCATTCCGCTCCTCCGACGCCTTTATCGCCTTCCTGGGTATGGATGTGCGCGTGCATGATTCCGGTCAGATGCGTGGGCGACGAAAGCTCACCAAGAAAGGCAACGCCGAGTTGCGACGCCTGCTCTACCTCGCTGCCATGCGCGCGTGTCGAACGCCGGCCTGGCGAGATTTCTACCAGCGGTATCTCGACCGCGGCCTGGCGCCGGTCCAGGCCTTGGTCATCCTCGGCAGAAAGCTCGCCAGGGTCGCTTTTGCCATCTTGCGAAATGAAACCGAATATCGGCCAAGAAATCGTTGCATGCAGACATAGGATCTCCTACCCATTGCAGGAGGCTCGTTCCCTTACGACGTGATCGGTATCTTCGGTGAGCACCGAACAGGCGGAGGAGCAGTCAGCTGGTCAGCGCCGCGAAGACGTTGGGCAGGCGTTCGGGCAGGCGCTCCACATTGTCCACGATGGAATAGTTGTTCTCGCCGAAGATGCGCGCGACATACTGGTCGGCCTTGGGATCGAGGGTGAGACAATAGGTGTAGATGCCTTGCATCGCCAGGTCTTCGACCGCCTTCTTGGTATCGTGCCGCAGGTATTGCGGGTCGCGTTCGTCGATGTCGGCCGGTTCGCCGTCGGTCACCAGCAGCACCAGGCGCTTGGTGGCGTTCTGTCGCGTGAGGTGCCAGCCGGCATGCCGAAGGGCCGCGCCCATGCGGGTGGAGGGACCGCCCTGCATGCCGGCGAGGTGTGACTTGGCCTCGTCGTCGTAGCGCTGCTCGAAGTCCTTGAAGCGGTAGTACTGTACGTCGTGGCGCCCGTCGGAGGCGAAGCCGTGCACGGCGAAGGCGTCGCCGATGGCGTCGATGGCCCAGGCCAGCAGACCAGCCGATTCGCGGGTGAGGTCGAGGATGGTCGGTGCCTCCTCGTAGCCGGGGTCGCCCTCCTTGAGGCCGCCGACCTTCTCGTTGGTCGATTCCGACAGGTCCAGCAGCAGCACGATGGCGAGGTCGCGGATGTGCCGGGTGATGCGGATGTTGATGCGCGGGTCGGGCATCACGCCACGGCGGATGTCGATCATCGCGCGCACCGCGGCGTTGAGGTCCAGTTCCTCACCTTCCTCGTAACCGCGCTTGCGCACGATGCCCTGGGGCTGCAGGGCGTCGATCAGGTGACGGATGCGCGAGGCGATGGGCTTGTGACGCTCGAGGATCTCGTCCATCAGCTCGGGGTTGCCACGCGGCTGGCGACGCTCGATCACGGTCGTCCAGTCGGGGCGGGCGAGCTGCACGTGGTAGTCCCATTCGTCGTAGTGGTGGGGCTCGGAGACCGGTTCCTTGCCCCACATGGCGTTGTAGCTGACCGTTGCCTCACCGGCGTCTTCGTAGGGGAAGAACTCGGTGGCGCAGATCCAGACCTCCTGGGCGTCGTCACCGGCCAGTTCGCAGTCCACCTCGTTGGCCATGTCGATGGCCGAGACGTACTTGCGTACCTGCTGCTGGGTGGCCGGCAGATAGTCGGCCCCCTGCGACTCGAACAGGTTCTCGCTGAATTCCCAGATATAGCAATTGTCGTCGCGGTAGGGAACCGGCCAGTCGGAGAGCACGCGCACGCTCGGGATGCGCGCGATCTCGGTCAGCCGGTTGTAGAAATCGATGCCGGCGAACCAGCTCAGGTTCTTCTGCCGGGGATCGGCCTCGAGTTTTGCACGAAAGTCGCGGGCGATCTCGTCGATGGCCGTTTCCGGGTCGCGGTAGTCCGGGTCCATGATGGCGCGGGTGGTGCGCATCATCAGGTCCATGACCTCGTGGATGTCCTCGCCGCGGTCTTCGGGAGCGGGCTCGTAGAAACGCAGCCACAGCTTGCGCAGGCCGGGAAACTCGGACCAGGCCAGGTACTCGATGCGCACATCCTCGAACAACTCGATACAGCGCATCTGTGCCTGCGAGAGCTGTTCGGCCGATATCGGCTCCGTGGTATAGACCATGTGCGCGGCGGCATGCGCCACCGCCGCCCGGTAGATCTCGATGCCGTCGATGCCGCGGTGCGGGTCGTAGGCGTCGGGGACGTGGATCTGGAAGTCCTCGATGAAGGGCTTGAGGCCCTGCCGGGTCTCGTAGTCGCCCGAGGTCGGCCGCATCAGGAAGGCGCGGCCCCAGAGCGCGCGCAGGTAGAAATTGAGCTTGCGCTGGTTGTCGATGAACAGGGTGCCGCGGCGTTCCTTCTGCAGCACCGAGCGCGAGGACTCGGTGGCCAGCGCAAAGTAGGCCATCTGGCCGTCGAGGTCGCGCTGGTGTGCCTGTGCGCCCCACATGGCCCAGCGACGCAGGCCGCCCAGGGTGAGCTTGGAGAGCAGCTCGTCGAGGTGCTCCATCATCGGCCGCAGGCCGCGCGGTGCCTTGCCGGCGAGCTGGTGCAGCAGTTTGAGATAGCCGCGCAGCACCTCGGTATCGCCCAGGCGCTGGGCGGCCAGGTGCAGGTTGGCCAGGATCAGCGCCAGCACGGTGCCCGAGGTGTGCGAGGCCAGCTTCATGATCGACTCGACCACGTCGGGGATCACGTCTTCCCCGACCTCCTTGGCCACCAGCGGCATCTCCTCCACGTAGGTCAGCACCAGGTCGGCGCCACGCCTCAGGGCACAGAGCGCACGCATGCCCTCGAGGTAGTTCTGCAGGCCGCGCGGGGACATCAGGCGAGCCGCCTCGTGGTAGGCGGCATCGATGGCCTCGCGGTGCTCGTGGCCTTCCTCGAGTTCCAGGCAACTGACGTATTCGGAGAAATCGACGCTCATGGTGTCTTAACCACGAAGGGCACAAGGGGCACGAAGGAAAACGGTGCGCAACACCTGCCGTCGTCTTCCCGCGCATGCCGGAATTTCCGTCAGCCGTTGCCGGCTGTCTGGAGCATCGGTGACCATCGCCTTTGTGATCTTCGTGTCCTTTGTGGTTGACCGGGAATCAGAAATAGGTATTGACCGCGGCACTCAGGGTGTCGCGCATGTCGGGGTCGTCGGTCAGTGGGGTGACCAGCGCCATCTGGCAGGCCGATTGCGGATCGATCCCCTTGGCCACCAGTTGCGCGGCATAGACCAGCAGGCGGGTGGACATACCCTCGTCCAGCCCGTGACCCTTCAGGTTGCGCGAACGTTGTGCGATCTGCACCAGCTTGTCGGCGATCTCGCGGTCCACGCCGCCCTCGTGCATCACGATCTCGGTCTCCACCTCGGCCTCCGGGTAGTCGAAGTCCAGGCCACCGAAACGCTGCTTGGTGGACTGCTTGAGGTCCTTCATCAGCGACTGGTAGCCGGGGTTGTAGGAGATGACGATCTGGAAATCGGGGTGCGCCTTGACCAGCTCACCCTTCTTCTCCAGCGGCAGCTCGCGCCGGTGGTCGGTGAGCGGGTGGATGACCACGGTGGTGTCCTGCCGGGCCTCGACGATTTCGTTCAGGTAGCAGATGGCGCCGATGCGCGCGGCCACGGTGATCAGCGGTCGGCCCAGTTTCCAGGCCATGTACTCGACGAAACGCGACTTGCCGCAGCCGGTCGGCCCCTTGAGCATTACCGGCATGCGTGCGGCATAGGCCGCCTCGTACATGGCGACCTCGTTGCCCACGGGGCGGTAATAGGGTTCTTCCTGGACGAGATACTGTTCGCGATCGATCTCGGACATGACGCTTCTCCACGGTTGGCGCGCACGGCGCTTGGGCTTGGGATTGGGAATGTTCGGGAAGAACATCGGCCAGGTGACGGCACCTGGCGGATGCCCCTCGGGGGTGGCCCCCGGTCATGCGACCGGGGGCCGGCAGCCTCGGCAGTGGGCCGTGTTCACGGCCCCGGTGGCTCAGCACTTGGCGCTGATGGGGCCGCGGAAGATCACCATCGCAGTGCCTTGCGACTGGGCATAGTTGTCGTAGCCGATCAGGCGCACGTGATGCGAGGGATGCGCCTTGTGGCATGCCTCGGCCTCGGCCAGGATGGCGTCCACGTCGGTTTCGCCGAACATCGGCAGCTTCCACATGTACCAGTAGTGGTCGAAGGCGTTCTCCGGCTCGGTGTGCTCGATGGCCGGGTTCCAGCCCTTGCTGACGATGTACTCGACCTGCTTGCGGATCTTTTCCACGCCGAGTTCGGGCAGGTAGGAGAAGGTCTCGAACTTGCGGCTCGACGGATCGCTGACGCTCGAGTTGTAGTCTTGGATTTCGCTCATTGTTGATACCTCGAAAATTTGGGATGCGTGGCCCGGGCCAGCCACGACCGGCCCGGGGTGGCGGGGCGCTTATTTGTGCGCCACGTCCAGTTTGTCCACGGTGTCGAACTCGAACTTGATTTCCTTCCAGGTCTCCATCGCGGTCTTGAGTTCGGGGCTGTGCTTGGCGGCCTGGATGAGGATGTCCTTGCCCTCTTTCTCCAGCTCGCGGCCCTCGTTGCGAGCCTCGACGCAGGCTTCCAGCGCCACCCGGTTGGCCGCGGCGCCGGCCGCGTTGCCCCAGGGGTGACCCAGGGTGCCGCCACCGAACTGGAGCACGGCATCGTCGCCGAAGATGGTGACCAGCGCCGGCATGTGCCAGACGTGGATACCGCCGGAGGCGACCGCAAAGACGCCGGGCATGGAGCCCCAGTCCTGGTCGAAGAAGATGCCGCGCGAACGGTCTTCCTTGATGTAGGACTCGCGCAGCAGGTCGATCCAGCCGAGGGTCGCCTCGCGGTCGCCCTCCAGCTTGCCGACCACGGTGCCGGTGTGCAGGTGGTCGCCGCCGGACAGGCGCAGGATCTTGGTCAGCACGCGGAAGTGGATGCCGTGGTGCGGGTTGCGGTCGAGCACGGCGTGCATGGCGCGGTGGATGCGCAGCAGCACGCCGTTGTCACGGCACCACTGCGCCAGGCCGGTGTTGGCGGTGAAGCCGCCGGTGATGTAGTCGTGCATGATGATCGGCGCGCCGATCTCCTTGGCGTACTCGGCACGCTTGAACATCTCGTCCGGGGTGGGCGCGGTGACGTTCAGGTAGTGACCCTTGCGCTCGCCGGTCTCGCGCTCGGCCTTCTCGATGGCCTCCATCACGAAGTCGAAACGCTGCCGCCAGCGCATGAAGGGCTGGGAGTTGACGTTCTCGTCGTCCTTGGTGAAGTCCAGGCCGCCGCGCAGGCATTCGTACACGGCGCGACCGTAGTTCTTGGCCGACAGGCCCAGCTTGGGCTTGATGGTGCAGCCCAACAGCGGACGGCCGTACTTGTTCATGATGTCGCGCTCGACCTGGATGCCGTGCGGCGGACCGTTGCAGGTCATGACGTATGCGATGGGGAAGCGCACGTCCTCCAGACGCAGGGCGCGGATGGCCTTGAAGCCGAACACGTTGCCCACCAGAGAGGTAAACACGTTGACCACCGAGCCTTCCTCGAACAGGTCGATGGGGTAGGCGATGAAGGCATAGAAGGCCTCCTCGTCGCCCGGTACGTCCTCGATGGCGTAGGCACGGCCCTTGTAGTGGTCGAGGTCGGTCAGCAGGTCGGTCCACACGGTGGTCCAGGTGCCGGTGGACGACTCGGCGGCCACGGCGGCCGCGGCTTCCTCGCGCGGCACGCCCGGCTGCGGAATGATCTTGAAGCACGCCAGCAGGTCGGTCTCCTTCGGCGTGTAGTCCGGCATCCAGTAGGTTTCGCGGTAGTCTTTTACGCCCGCATCGTATTTCTTCGCCATTGCTTGTCCTCTCCAGAGGGTCGGTGTTCGAGGGGCACCGGACGCCTGGCGTCCGACAGCCTGCACGGTTATCGGGTCCAATCCGAGTGAATCACTCAGGATTGAGAGTGGGTATGGGAGAGGTCATCTATAAAGTGAACTCAGACTTTCTGATTGTAGCCATAAGCTCACAATTATGTATTGAGGGTTCAGGATAAGGATTCTTCTTTCCCTGCCCTGCCTGCGGTGCTCCCCGCGAGGGAGGTCAGCGGGTCAGGCTGAGGAACAGGCGGGGCAGCTTCTCGGGCAGGCGTTCGACCCGGTCGATGACAGTATAGGCCTGGCCGAAGATGTCCTGGACATAGTCGTCGGCGCGCGGGTCGAGGTTGACGCAGAAGGTGAAGACGCCCTGCTGGTCCAGCTCGTGGACTGCGCGGCGGGCGTCCTCGATGAGCTGGCGCGGATCCTGTTCGTCGATGTCGTGCGGCTCGCCGTCGGTGAGAATCAGCAGCAGCTTCTTGTCGGCCTTACGCGGGGCCAGGTAGTGCGCGGCGTGCCGCATGGCCGCGCCCATGCGCGTGGAGAAGCCGGCCTGCATGGCGGCCAGGCGCGCCTTGACGGTGTCGTCCCAGTGTTCGCTGAAACCCTTGATGTGCTGGTAGCGCACCTCGTGGCGGGTGTCGGAATTGAAGCCGGCAATGGCGAACTCGTCGCCCAGGTGCTCGATGGCCCAGGCCAGCAGGGAGACCGCCTCCTGGCTGAGCTGGAGGATGCTGCGGTCGGCGCCCTCGGGCACGGTGTTGAGCGACTCGGACAGGTCCAGCAGCAGGGTCACGGCGATATCGCGGCCGTCGTGGCGGTGGCTCATGTTGATGCGTGGGTCCGGCTGCGCGCCACCCTTGAAGTCGATCAGCGAGCGGATGGCCACGTCCAGGTCCAGTTCGCTGCCGTCCTCCTGGTAGCGCACGCGCACGTACTGCTGGGGCTTGATGCGGTCGAGCAGTTGCCGGAGCTGCTTGGCCAGGCCGCGGTGGCGCGCCAGCAGTTCGTCGATGTAGGCCGGGTCGGCGGAAGGGTGCAGGGCTTCGTACAGGCTCACCCAGTCGGGGCGGTAGGTCTTGGCCTGGTAGTCCCATTCCGGGTAGTGCCGCGGCGGCAGGCGGTCGGTCTCCTCGGTGTCCTGGGGGCGGCGCTCCTCGTCGAACGGCTCTTCCTCGTCGCCTTCCTCGATGAAGATCCACAGGTGCCGGTTGTCGTCGCGGTAGTCCACCTCGGTGTCGGTGAAGTGTACCTTCGGTGACAGATCGGCCTGGCGCCGGGTGCGCGCGATGTAGGAGATGGCCAGCGCGGCCATGTCCTGGGTCGAGCTTTCACCCTCGGCCAGCAGTTCGCGGAAGCGTTCCAGGAACGTCAGCAGGTCGGGGTTGCGGTAGCCGTGATCCGGGTCGAGGGTGGCGCGCGAGAACATCGCCAGGCGTTGGCGGATGCAGGACTCGTTCTCGGGGTCGCAGGCGTCTTCGGCCGGTTTCGGGTGCAGGGCCAGCCACAGGCGGCGCAGGCCCGGGTATTCGCGCATCGCCAGTTGCTCGATACGGCAGTCCTCGAAGGTCTCGATGGCGACCCGCTGGAAGGGACTGTAGTTGTCGGCCACGATGGGGGTGCTCCAGCGCTTGTGTGCCGCGATGTGCGCGAGCAGGGCGCGGTAGCGGTCCAGGCCACTGATGCCCTCCCGTTCGTCGTACACGTCGGGCACGCGGATGCCGCGATCGTCGTAGTAGGGCATGGGCTTGCGCAGCTGGTCGAAGGCGCTGGAGTAGGGCACCAGCAGATCGTCGGTGTTCCATAGCGCCTGGAGATAGAGATGCAGCTCGCGCTCGTGGTCGATGAACAGGGTGCCGTGGCGCTCGCGGTGCAGCACGGCGCGACTGTCTGCCGATTGCAGACAGAAGTAGTCGCGCTGCCGCTCGGGGTGGTGCGGGTAGTGCTGCAGGCCGTATTCGATCCAGTTGCGCAATCCCTGGCAGGACAGCTCGTGGAGCAGTTGCGGCATGCGCTCGAGCAGGTCGTCGAGCGAGGGGCTGGGCAGGGTGGCGTTCTGGTTGCCGTGGATCGAGCCGCTGGTGCGGCGCATGAAGTCGAGCACCAGTTCGCAGTAGTTGCGCAGCAGGTCGGCGCTGCCGAGCCGCCGCGAGACCTCACCCAGGGTCTGCAGGAACATGGGGATGGAGCGGCCATTGGCGTTGCGCGACAGTTTCCAGGCGGTCTGCGCCACCGTCTCCAGCAACGATTCGTCACCCAGGCGGCATACCATGTCCGGCATCTCTTCCAGGTAGCTGAGCACCGGCTCGACACCACGGCCGGTCAGGCAGATCAGGGTGGCGCCGTCGAGGTAGGCGTTCACGCCTTCCGGCGACAGGTTCGCCAGAGCGTCCTCGATGCAGGCCTCGAAGACGTGGTCGATCTGCTCGAAGTTGCAGTTCAGCCGCTGGCGCCAGGCCTTGATTTCAGTTTCGTTCATGGTCGAATGAGGTAACCACGAAGGACACGAAGAACACGAAGGTTTGGTTGGCGGAGGGTCCACTTGGATTCGTGCCTGGCAATCGTTGTCTTTGTGTCCTTTGTGTTCTTTGTGATGAAAAAGGAAATCAGGCAAAGACGGCGTCGATGGCGTGGTGCAGGGTCGAACGGATGTCCTCGTCGTCGGTGATCGGGTCGACCAGCGCCATGCGGCAGGCACGCGGCGGGGCGATGCCGCGCGCGATCAGGCGGGCGGCATAGACCAGCAGACGGGTGGAGATGCCTTCGTCCAGGCCGTGTCCCTTGAGGTTGCGCGCGGTATGCGCGATCTGCACCAGCTTCTCGGTGATCTGGCCGTCGGTGCCGGTCTCGCGGGCCACGATCTCGGCCTCCAGGGCGGCCTCGGGGTAGTCGAAGGTCATGGCCGAGAAACGCTGCTTGGTGGACTGCTTGAGGTCCTTCATCAGCGACTGGTAGCCCGGGTTGTAGGAGATGACCAGCTGGAAGTCGGGGTGGGCCTCGACCAGTTCGCCCTTCTTGTCCAGTGGTAGGGTGCGGCGGTGGTCGGTGAGCGGGTGGATGACCACGGTGGTGTCCTGCCGGGCCTCGACGATCTCGTCCAGGTAGCAGATGGCGCCGATGCGCGCGGCCACGGTCAGCGGGCCGTCCAGCCAGCGGGTGCCGTCGGCATCCAGCAGGTAGCGGCCAACCAGGTCGGAGGCGGTCATGTCCTCGTTGCAGGCCACGGTGATCAGTGGCCGACCCAGTTTCCAGGCCATGTATTCGACGAAGCGCGACTTGCCGCAGCCGGTCGGCCCTTTGATCATCACCGGCAGGCGCTCGTCATAGGCGGCCTCGTAGAGCAGCACCTCGTCGGCCTGCGGCTGATAGAAAGGTTCCTGGCGGATCAGGTACTGGTCGGTATCGCTCATGGTTGGTATCCGTGTTCGGGTGATTGCCTTTTCTTCATGTCACCGCGGCGGCATGAAGAAAAAGCCCCCGCGAAGGGGGGCTTTTTCGCCGGTCGTGCAAGCCGTGCTTACTTGTGAGCGGCGCTCACGCCCAGCTTCTCGCGCCAGCCCGGGTACAGGGCGTCGGCATCGTGCGGGAAGGATTCGAAGGCACGGGCGAATTCCTTGTGCTCCTTGGCCCATTCGATGGGATCGGCGCCGGCCTTCCAGCACTCGTAGGCCTGGCGCAGGGAGATCGCGCCAGCCGCCGGGCTGTCGATGTGGCCGTAGGAGCCACCGCCAGCAGTGTTGATGACGTTGCCGTGGCCCAGGTTCTCGAAGAAACCGGGCAGACGCAGTGCGTTCATGCCGCCGGAGATGATCGGGGTGGTCGGCTTCATGCCGTACCACTCCTGGTGATACACCGGACCGTCCACGCTGTCGCGCTCGATCATGTAGGCGATGACGCGGTCGTCGGCGTCACCTTCCATCTTGCCGTAGCCCATGGTGCCGACGTGGATGCCCGAGGCCCCCTGCAGACGCGACATCTTGGCCAGCACGAAGGCGGTGTAGCCGCGCTTGGAGCTGGGCGAGGTCACGGCGCCGTGACCGGCACGGTGATAGTGCAGGTACTGGTTGGGGAACCAGCGGCGGGCGGTGGTGATCATGCCCGGACCACCGACGTAGCCGTCCACCAGGAAGGCGACGTGGTCGGCGAACTCGCCGAAGGTCTCGAGGATGTACTCGCCGCGGGCAATCATTTCCGAATGGTCGTCGGCAGTGATGTTGGCCGAGAACAGCTTGGCCTCGCCAGTCTCGTCCTGGGCGCGCTTCATGGCATCGGCGACCAGCGGGATGACCTTCTTCAGGGGAGCGAACACCTGGTTGCCCTGGGGCTCGTCGTTCTTGATGAAGTCACCGCCCAGCCAGAACTGGTAGGCCGCCTCGGCGAAGGGTTCGGGGCGCAGGCCCAGCTTGGGCTTGATGATGGTGCCGGCGATGTAGCCGCCGTCGACGATGGGGCGGCCGAGGATGCGCCACAGGTCGGAGATGTCCTTGGCCGGGCCGTCGAACAGTTCGATGGCGCGCTTGGGCATGTAGAAGTCGATCATCTTGGCGTACTCGATGTCGCCCATGCCCTGGTTGTTGCCGATGGTCAGGGTGAGGAAGGAGACCATCATCATGCGGCCGTCGGTGATGTTCCGGTCGAACAGTTCGATCGGATAGGCAATGCGCATGTCCTCGTTGGCTTCATCGATGTGGTACACCAGTGCGTCCACGCCCTTGGTGAATTCGTCGGTGGTGCAGACTTCGACGTTGGTGCCGGTGGAGGATTCGGCGGCGAAGTGCGCGGCAGCTTCCAGGTAGCCATGGCCGGCCTTGGGCTTCATCTTGTAGGCGCACAGAATGTGCCGCCCGCCGGCGATGAGATCCTCTTCCTTCAGGCTGAGGTCGGAATAGCGACTGGATTGATCGAGAGCCATGTAGATATCCTCGGCTGATAAATAATGTGAAGGTGCCAGCTGGCACCGGGAACACAGGGTTCGGTCAAGGCTGAGGCCAAGCCCTGCAACTTATAGGCATATGCCTTATAGGCGTACATTTTAAGGGACTACAAGATATAAGGAAATACTGATTTAATTATCGTAACGATAAGTCTATACTTATCCGCCCTCGGGCTCGGGAAAGCCCAGGAGGGTACTGTCCGATGGCGGCGGGCACTGGCGCGCGCAATGCTGCCGCAGGCTGTCGTGGATGCGGTGGATCACCGTGCGGCTGTAGGGATGGTGGACCGACAGGGTGCAGGCGACCGGTGCGTCCAGATCGTCGCGCTGGCGAATGCGGAAGTCGTGCCAGGTCATCAGCAGGGCGCGCAGGGGACGGTTCCAGCATTGCCAGTGATGCCGGCGCGCAGCACCATGTGGTGTCCCGGCAGGCCGGGCAGACCGAATTCCAGCGATCCCTCGCTGCGCAGTTGCAGCAGCCGCACGCGGTTGAAGCAGTTTGCCGGTATCAGGAAGGGTGTTGATTTCAAGATCAGGGCTTGCGGCATGGCGGTTCCCTCGTGCCGGATGATGCCCTGATACTGGATCAGGCCCGGGTGGTGTTGGCCCCACAACGGGTGGGGTAGGTCCAGGCATGAGGGCATTCGACATGCATCTCACATTGCGTCAGCTCACCTTGTTCGAGGCGGTCGCCCGCCACCTGAGTTTCACCCGCGCCGCCGAGGAGCTGCACCTGAGCCAGCCGGCGGTGTCCATGCAGGTGCGTCAACTCGAGGGTGCCGCGGGCCTGCCCCTGTTCGAGAAACTGGGCAAGCGCATTCACCTGACCGAGGCCGGGCGCGAGATGTACAACTATTGCCGTCACATCGGTGAGCAGTTGCGCGAACTCGACGAGGTGATGGCCGCGCTCAAGGGCGTGCGTCGCGGCCACCTGCGCCTGAGCGTGGCGACCACGGCCAATTCCTTTGCTACGCGCATCCTCGGCGCCTTCGCCCAGCGCTATCCCGAGAGCACCTATTCGCTGGACGTGACCAACCGCAAGACCCTGCTCGATCAACTGGCGGAGAACCAGACCGACATCGTCATCATGGGCAAGCCGCCCGAAGGGCTGGACCTGGAGGTGCAGGCCTTCATGGAGAACCCGCTGGTGGTGATCGCTCGGCCCGATCACCCCCTCGCTGCCGAGCCGGGTCCCATTCCCCTGCAGCGCATCCAGTCCGAGACCTTCGTGGTGCGCGAGTGCGAATCGGGCACGCGCATCGCCATGGAACGCTTTTTCCGCGAGCGAGGCATGCAGCTGCGCACCGGTATCGAAACCACCTCCAACTCGGCGATCAAGAACGCCGTGGAGGCCGGTCTTGGACTGGGACTGGTCTCCGTCCACACCCTGGAACTGGAACTCAAGGCTGGCGCCCTGGTGGTGCTGAATGTCGAGGATTTCCCCATCCTGCGCCACTGGCACGTGGTCTATCGCCAGGGCAAGCGTCTGCCGCCGATCGCCCAGGCTTTCCTCGACTACCTCCACGGCGACGAAGCCCGGCCCCTGCTGCAGGTGCCGACAGGTTAGGGGACGAAACCGCAAAGGACGCAAAGGTTGCTGGGGCGCGGATGTTTCCAGGTGAATCTTTGTATTCTTCATGGTCTTTGGGGTGAATTCTTCGCATCGGGCCTTTTTCTGGCATAATTCGCCGTTCAATGGTGACCCTGTTGGCCTCCCGCGACGCTAGGTTGTGAACCTGGTCAGGCCCGGAAGGGAGCAGCCACAGCAGCTGACGCGTGCGCCGGGAATCGCTGGCAGGGTCGCCGCCCTTTTCCCGCCCGCGCGCCCGATTCGGTTAAACTGCCAATCCGCTTTCCGCAGGTATCCGCGATATGTCCTATCAGGTACTGGCGCGTCGCTGGCGTCCCAAGACATTCTCCGAGCTGGTCGGTCAGGCACACGTGGTGCGTGCGCTGAGCAACGCGCTGGAGAACGACCGTCTGCACCATGCCTACCTGTTCACCGGCACCCGAGGTGTGGGCAAGACCACCATCGCGCGCATCCTTGCCAAGTCGCTCAACTGCGAACAGGGGGTGACCACGCAGCCCTGTGGCGAGTGCAGCATCTGCCGCGAGGTGGACGAAGGGCGTTTCGTCGACCTGATCGAGGTGGATGCCGCCTCCAAGACCGGGGTGGACGACACCCGCGAGCTGCTCGAGAACGTGCCTTATGCACCGGTGCGCGGGCGCTACAAGGTGTACCTCATCGACGAGGTGCACATGTTCTCCAGCCACAGTTTCAATGCCCTGCTCAAGACGCTCGAGGAGCCGCCGCCGCACGTCAAGTTCCTGCTGGCAACCACCGACCCGCAGAAGGTCCCGGTCACGGTGCTGTCGCGCTGTCTGCAATTCAGTCTCAACCGCCTGCCCATCGAGCAGATCCAGGGACAGTTCGAACACATCCTGGGCGAGGAGGGCATCGAACACGATACACGCGCGCTCTACCTGCTGGCGCGCGCCGCCGATGGCAGCATGCGCGACGGCCTGAGCCTGCTCGACCAGGCCATTGCCTTCGGTGGCGGCCGGGTGGATTACGAGGCGGTGCGCGACATGCTCGGTGTGAGCGCCTCGGACCTGTTGCCCGAGCTGCTCGAGCGCGTGCAGCAGGGCGATGCCGCCGGGATGCTGGAAGGGGTACGTGCCCTGGCCGAGAAGTCTCCGGACTTCGCTGCCCTGCTCAAGGACCTGCTGTTGCTGCTGCACCGCGTCGCCCTGTTGCAGGCCACCCCCGAGGCCTGGTCGGCGAGCTGGGGCGAGCGCGAGCGTTTCGAGGCCCTGGCCGCGGCACTCTCGCCCGAGGAGACCCAGCTCTACTACCAGATCGCCCTGGTCGGCCAGCGCGACCTGCCACTGGCGCCGGATGCGCAGTCGGGATTCGAGATGGTCCTGCTGCGCATGCTGGCATTTCGCCCGGACGATGGGCCCGAAGGCCAGCGCGCATCGGCGCCGACGCGCGCGGCCCCGGCCTCGGCCCCGTCGGCCCCACCTGCAGAAGCCAGTGCGCCACCCGCTGCCGAGGCGCGGGAGACGCCGGCCCCGGTGGCGGAGAGCGCGCCTGCAGGGGAAGGGAACAACCCCTTTGGCGACTGGCATGCCCTGTTGCCGCGCCTGGGCCTGAGCGGCATGGCCGCCCAGCTCGCGGCGCACTCGGCGGTACGCGACTGGGATGGCCACACCCTCACGTTGGCGGTCGATGCCAGTTGTGCCTCGCTGCTCGGTTCACTGGCTGAACAGCGCCTGCTCGAGGCTCTGCGCCAGTATGCCGGCGAGTTGCGCCTGCAGTGGCACACCGAGGAGGCAGCCGACACCCCGGCGCAGCGACAGCAGCAGGCACGCATGCAGCGCGAGCGTCAGGCGCGCGAAGACATTGCCGCCGACCCCCTGGTGCAGGCCCTGCAGGACGGTTTCGATGCCGAGCTGGTCGAGGACTCGATCCGCCCGGTCGAGCACTGACTTCATTCATTGACATCGAGAGAGAACGCATATGAAAGGTGGTCTTGGCAACCTGATGAAACAGGCGCAGAAGATGCAGGAAGAACTGCAGAAGGCGCAGGAGGAACTGGCGCGGGCCGAGGTCCAGGGTCAGTCTGGCGGCGGCCTGGTGAAGATCACCATCAATGCTCGCCACGAGGTGCGTCGGGTGGAGATCGACGAATCCCTGATGGGTGATGATCGCGAGATGCTCGAGGACCTGATCGCTGCCGCCATGAACGACGCGGTACATCGTCTCGAGGAGCACACCAAGGAGCGCATGGCCGGGGTCACCGCCGGCATCAACCTGCCGCCGGGCATGAAGCTGCCCTTCTGAGGCCGGCTGGGTGAGCGAGACACCCCTGCTGCAACAGCTCATCGAGGCCCTGCGTTGCCTGCCCGGGGTTGGCCCCAAGTCGGCGCAGCGCATGGCCTTTCATATCCTCGAGCGCGACCGCGAAGGGGGACGGCGGCTGGCGCGGCTGCTCGAGCAGGCGGTGGAGCAGATCGGCCATTGCGCCCGCTGCCGCACGTTGACCGAGCGCGAAGTCTGCCGCCTGTGCGCCAACCCGCAGCGCGATCCCGGCCTGCTGTGCGTGGTCGAGAACCCGAACGACGTGATGGCCATCGAGCAGGCGACCGGTTTCGGGGGGCTGTACTTCGTGCTCGGCGGGCGACTCTCGCCGCTCGACGGCATCGGCCCCGCCGAACTGGGGCTCGATGACCTGCGTGAACGCCTGCGCGCCGACCAGGTGCGCGAACTGATCCTCGCCACCACTACCACGGTCGAGGGCGAGGCCACGGCGCACTATATCGGCGAGCTGGCTGCGGGGCTGGACATCCAGGTCACGCGCATCGCCCACGGCGTGCCCCTGGGCGGCGAACTCGAATACGTGGACAGCGGCACCCTGGCACATGCCTTTGCCGGGCGCCGCCGATTGATGGAGAACGATCCATGAGTGACTGCATCTTCTGCAAGATTGCCGCCGGCGAGATCCCGGCGGAGAAGGTCTACGAGGACGACCAGGTAGTCGGTTTCCGTGATCTCAATCCCCAGGCGCCGGTGCACGTGCTGCTGATCCCGCGCCGTCACATCACTACCCTCAACGACCTGACCGAGGCCGACGAGGCGCTGGTCGGCCACCTGTTTCGTGTCGCAGCCAGGATCGCTGCCGACGAGGGCCTGGCCGAACGCGGCTACCGCACGGTGATGAACTGCAATGCCGAGGGCGGCCAGACCGTGTTCCACATCCACCTGCACCTGCTGGGTGGGCGACAGATGACCTGGCCGCCGGGTTGAGCGGCACCCCGGGGGCAACAACCCCACCCTTTGTGGTTTTGAGTCGCGCCGTTGCGGTCCCATATTAAAGGCTCGTCTGTCTTTTTACTTGAAACCCACACAGGAGGAGCCTGCATGAGTGACGAGACCCTGACCCTGACGGTCCCACACCACGACAAGCTGGGCATCATTCATTGCGGTGTGACCCACGAGGGCCTGGTGGTGGTCGCGGGTGACCAGAAGGAGGTCGCCGACGGAGAAGAGGTGGTCTTCGAGCGCACCGGCAAGGTCAAGCGCAACGGCGCGGAGTACACCTTCGCCAAGGTGGCTTGAGCCGCAGCCTGATCCACGGGGCCGGCTGGCCCCTTTTTTTTGCCTCTCGACTATAATTCCCTGCCAGCTCCTGGCCTGGTTGACGGACGAACCATGCGCATCGCTTCCCTGCAAACTGCCCTGTATCGCCCCTTGCCGACCGGTGCCAGACGACCGGTCGAGCAGGTCGCGCCTGCCGAAGCGGCGGGCAGGGCGGGTTCCGGGCAGGAGCGGGCCACGTCTCAGCTGCCGGTCACCCGGTTGCAGGCGGGGCTACGTGAGATGTCATTCCAGGAGAACCGGTCCACCGGGTTGGTGCATCGCGCCCTGTCTGCCTATGGTGCGGTGGCCGGGGCCGAGCAACGGCAGGCCATCAACGAGATGCTGGGTGTCAGCGTCTGGGCCTGAACCTGGAGGGGTTCGACCGGTTTATCCTGTGTTCCAGTCTCGCCGGGTGGCGGAAGGGATCTTTATCCCGGTTTCGTCGTGAGCGGGTCAGCGCTGCAAGCGGGCTACCTGTGTCGGGCCTGGTGGAGGCTATGATATAAGCAGGGAAGCAACAGAGGGCCGGTTGCCGCCGGCAAGACCGCAGGAGCCATCGATGTCCGAGTCCGTCGTCCCCCGAAACGAACAGTCTGCCCTGCAGGTGGATGCCGAGAGTCCGGCCTGTGTGCACGATCTGTCCGACCCCTCGCTGTATCTCAACCGCGAGCTGACCTGGCTGGCGTTCAACCGCCGCGTGCTGCACGAGGCCGAGGACGAGCGCAATCCGCTGCTCGAGCGGCTCAAGTTTCTGGCCATCGTCAGCTCCAATCTCGATGAGTTCTTCATGAAGCGTATCGGCGGGCTCAAGCAGCAGATCGGTGCCGGCGTGACCACGCGCACCGTCGATGGGCGTACCCCGCGCGAGCAGATCGCCGAGTGCTATGCCGTGGTGCGCGAGCAAGAGGCGGTGCAGCGCGAGGTACTGCACCAGTTGCTCGAGGCGCTGCGCGAGCATGATATCGCCATCCTTGGGTACGACGAGCTCAGGCCGGAGCAGGTGAGCTGGCTGCGCAGCTATTTCCACGACAACATCTTTCCGTTGATCACGCCCCAGGCCATCGACCCGGCACACCCGTTTCCCTTCATCTCCAACCTGTCGCTCAACCTGGTGGTACTGGTGCGCTTCCCGGGCGAGGAAGGCAAGACCTCGCTGGCGCGCATCAAGATCCCCATCGGCGAGGATGTGCCGCGTTTCATCCGCTTGCCGGATTCCACGCACTTCGTCGCCATCGAAGACATCGTGCAGCACAACCTGAGCATGCTGCTGCCGGAGATGGAGATCGTGCATTGCAACCAGTTCCGGGTGACGCGAAACGCCAACACCGAGCGCAACGAGGAACACGCTGACGATCTGCTGTCACTGATCGAGTCGGAACTGCGCGAGCGCCGCTTCGCGCCTATCGTGCGCCTGCAGATCCAGGACGACATGGATGACACCACGCGTGGCATGCTCGCTGCCGAACTCGGCCTGGACGAGAATGCAGACGTGTTCAGTGCCGGTGGCGACATGCTGGCGATGCGGCACCTGCTGCAGATCGCCGAGCTGGACGTGCCCGATCTGCACTATCCGCCCTTCCAGGGCGTGGACCATCCCGAGATCCGGGTGGCGAGCAACATCTTCCATGCCATTCGCAAGCGTGGCCCCTTCCTGTTGCACCATCCCTACGAGAACTTCCGCAGTTCGGTCGAGCGCTTCCTGAAGGAGGCGGCGTACGACCCCAAGGTGCGCGCCATCAAGATGACGCTGTATCGGACCTCCAGCGACACCAAGGTGGTGGACTACCTGATCCAGGCCGCGCGCAACGGCAAGCAGGTGGCGGTGGTGGTGGAACTCAAGGCGAGTTTCGACGAGGCGGCCAACATCCGCTGGGCGACGCGCATGGAAGAGGCCGGTATCCATGTCACCTACGGCGTGGTCGGTCTCAAGACCCACTCCAAGATCGTGCTGGTGGTGCGCAAGGACTACAACGGCCTGCGCCGCTACCTGCACATGGGCACCGGCAACTATCATGCGGGCACCGCGCGGGTGTATTCCGATCTCGGCCTGCTGACCAACGATCACGACATGGGTGTGGACGCCACCGAGCTGTTCAACTACCTGACCACCGGCTATACGCCCGAACGCTACTACCGGAAGCTGCTGCCGGCACCCAAGATGCTCAAGGCCGGTCTGCTCGAGCGTATCGCCCGCGAACGTGAGTTGCACAAGTCGGGTACCCCGGGCCTTATCCAGTTCAAGATGAATGCCTTGGAAGATGCCGACATCACGCGCGCCCTGTACGAGGCGGCGCGCGAGGGCGTGCACGTGGACCTGATCGTGCGCGATACCTGCCGTCTGCGACCCGGCGTGCCGGGACTGTCCGAGAACGTGCGGGTGATCTCGGTCGTCGGGCGTTTTCTCGAACACGCCCGCATCTACTACTTCCGCAACGGTGGCAAGGAAGAGTACTTCACCGGCTCGGCCGACTGCATGAAGCGTAATCTCGAGTCACGCGTCGAGGTGGTTGCTCCGGTCGAGGCGGAGAATCTGCGCCGCGAACTGCGCGAGATCCTCGATGTGCAGCTCAGCGATTACCGCAATGCCTGGGAGATGCAGCCCGACGGCAGCTATGTGCAACGCCAGCCGCGTACGCCCGAAGAGGAAAAGGGCTGTCAGGAGCGCCTGATCGAAATGGCCCAGGAGCGGGTGCGCCAGGCCAAGCGTTACCAGATGGGGCGGGCGCGGCGGCGCGTCATGGGACGAAATCTGCGTTAGCCCGGATGTTTCACCGGCATCCCGAGAGCCGGCGGAATTCGCAGCCGCTGTGGCGCCGGTTTGGAACGAAAGCGATAGCCTGCGCTATCGCTTGAGTGAAAACCAAGCCGCAGCGAGCGAGAAACCGCCGGAATCGGGATAGAACAACGCGGGAGAAAAAGTCTTAGCTTAGAGCGTTGTTCGGCCGGTGAAATATCCGGGCTAGGCGTCAGCCAGCAGCCGTTCCAGTAGCCGCTCGTAAGTGGCCGACAGGGTATCCAGGTCGGCCACGCTGACACATTCGTTCACCTTGTGGATGGTGGCATTGACCGGGCCGAGTTCCAGCACCTGCGCGCCGGTGGGGGCGATGAAGCGGCCGTCGGAGGTGCCGCCAGCGGTGGACAGCTCGGTGTCGATACCGGCGATCTCGCGGATCGCGGCTCGCGTCGCCTCGACCAGCTCGCCCTCGGCGGTGAGGAAGGGGTGCCCCGAGAGGGTCCATTCGATGGCGTAGTCCAGGCCGTGGGCATCGAGCACCGTCTCGACACGCTGGCGTAGTTGCGCATCGTCGGTCTCGGTGGAATAGCGGAAGTTGAACAGCACCTCCAGATCACCGGGGATCACGTTGGTGGCGCCGGTGCCGGCACGGATGTTGGAGATCTGGAAGGTGGTCGGCGGGAAGAAGGTGTTGCCCCGGTCCCACTCGGTGGCCGCCAGCTCGGCCAGCGCGGGCAGGGCCTGGTGCACCGGGTTGCGCGCCAGGTGCGGATAGGCGACGTGCCCCTGCACGCCGTGTACCACCAGTCGCGCGCCCAGTGAACCGCGCCGTCCGTTCTTGACCACGTCGCCTACCCGCTCTGTGGAAGAGGGTTCGCCCACCAGGCACCAGTCGATCCTTTCGCCACGCGCTTGCAGCGTCTCGACCACCTTCACGGTACCGTCCACCGCTGGGCCTTCCTCGTCACTGGTGATCAGGAAGGCGATGGAGCCGCGATGCCCCGGGTGTCGCGCGACGAAACGTTCGACCGCGGTGACCATGGCCGCCAGCGAGCCTTTCATGTCGGCCGCGCCGCGCCCGTAGAGCAGGCCGTCGCGCACCTCGGGCACGAAGGGATCGCTGTGCCACTCCTCGCGTGGGCCGGGCGGTACGACGTCGGTGTGTCCCGCGAAACAGAACAGCGGGCCTTGTGTGCCTCGGCGCGACCAGAGGTTGTCCACCTCGCCGAAGCGCAGCGGCTCGTTGACGAAACCGGCGGCCGCCAGCCGTTTCATCATCAGGTGTTGGCAACCTGCGTCCTCGGGCGTGACCGAGGGACGGGCGATCAGGTCGATGGCGAGGTCGAGGGTCTCGGACATGGTGGAATGATAACCGTACAGGGTGTGAAGGAGGTCGGGAATGTGCGATCACAGGCCCCCTCCCGGCCTCCCCCGCAAGCGGGGGAGGAGCAGGATGGACCGGTAGTGTGCGGCATGGCGACAGGCTCAGCCGAACAGGGCCTGGTACTGCTCGGGCTTGAAGCCGACGTGCACCCGGCCCTTGTCGTCGATGAGGACCGGTCGCTTGATGATGCTCGGGGTCTCGAGCATGAGGCGGATGGCGCTGGCCTGGTCGATGTGCTCGCGCACCTCCGGCGGGACCTTGCGCCACATCATGCCGCGGCGGTTGAGCAGGGTCTCCCAGCCGACCTGCTCGATCCAGCCTCGCAGCGTCGTCTCGTCGATGCCTTCCTTCTTGTAGTCGTGGAAGCGATAGTCGATGCCGTGCTCGGCCAGCCAGGCACGGGCCTTCTTCATGGTGTCGCAGTTGGGGATGCCGTAGAGCTCGATCATGAATGCCTGCCACAAAGAGCACAAAGAACACGAAGGAACAAGGCGACAGACGGCTGTGATGACCTGCATTTCCGCAGTAATCCGGGGTCGAGAAGGTCGCTCACAGTAAAATCCTTGTGTTCTTCGTGTCCCTTGTGGTTCTTCTTTGTCGAATCAAATATCCCGCAGCAGCTCGTTGATGCCGACCTTGGAGCGGGTCTTCTCGTCCACGCGCTTGACGATCACCGCGCAGTAGAGGCTGTACTTGCCGTCCTTCGAGGGCAGGTTGCCGGGGACGACCACGGAGCCCGCGGGGATGCGACCGTAGAGGATCTCGTCGCGCTCGCGATCGTAGATGCGGGTGGACTGGCCGATGTAGACGCCCATGGAGATTACCGCGCCTTCCTCGACGATCACGCCCTCGACGATCTCGGAGCGGGCACCGATGAAGCAGTTGTCTTCGATGATGGTGGGCGCGGCCTGCAAGGGCTCGAGCACGCCGCCGATGCCGACCCCGCCCGAGAGGTGCGCGTTCTTGCCGATCTGGGCGCAGGAGCCGACCGTGGCCCAGGTGTCCACCATGGTGCCGGAATCGACATAGGCGCCGATGTTCACGTAAGAGGGCATGAGCACCGTGCTCGGCGCGATGTAGGAGCCGCGACGCGCGGTGGCCGGCGGCACCACGCGTACGCCGGACTCGCGGAAGTCGCGCGAGTTGAAGTCGGCGTATTTCGAAGGCACCTTGTCCCAGTAGTTGGTGAAGCCGCCCTTGATGAACTCGTTGTCGTTGATGCGGAACGACAGCAGCACGGCCTTCTTGATCCACTCGTTGACCACCCAGTCCCCGTCGCGCTTTTCGGCGACGCGGATCTCGCCGCGGTCGAGCTGGTCGAGGGTCTCGTTGACCGCGTCGCGTACCCGGGTCTCGACGTTGCGCGGGGTGATCTCGGCGCGCTTTTCGAAGGCTTCTTCGATGATGTTCTGGATCTCGCTCATGAGAGGGCTCCTGTGTGGGGTTCTCTATAGGGATTCGATGTGGGCGCGGATGCGTTCCGCCGCCTCGATGCATTCTTCGGGGGTGGCCACCAGTGCCATGCGCACATGGCCGGCACCTGGGTTCTCGCCGTCCACCGCGCGCGACAGATAGCTGCCTGGCAGCACGGTGACGTGCTGGTGCTCGAACAACCCACGCGCGAAGGCCTCGTCGTCACCGCCAGGTACCCGCGCCCACAGGTAGAAGCCGGCCTCGGGGCGCTGCACGTCCAGCACAGGTTGCAGGATGGCGAGCACGGCGTCGAACTTTTCGCGGTACAGGGCCCGATTCTCGCGCACATGGGCCTCGTCACGCCAGGCGGCGATGCTGGCCTGCTGATGCTGCACCGGCATGGCGCAGCCGTGGTAGGTGCGATAACGCAGGAAGTGCTTCAGGATCTGCGCATCCCCGGCCACGAAGCCCGAGCGCAGTCCCGGCGCATTCGAACGTTTCGACAGGCTGTGGAACACCACGCAGCGACGGTAATCGTCGCGCCCCAGCGCAGCGGCGGCCTGCAACAGGCCGACCGGGGGGGCATCCTCGTCGAAGTAGAGTTCCGAATAGCACTCGTCGGCGGCGATCACGAAGTCGTGTGCGTCGGCCAGGGCCAGCAGTTCGGCCCAGTCGTCCTGGCGCATCACCGCGCCAGTGGGATTGCCCGGCGAGCAGACATAGACCAGTTGCACGCGCGCCCATTGTTCGGCACGCACCTGCGAGAAGTCCGGCAGGTAGCCGGTATCGGCAGTGCAGGGCAGAAACAGCGGTTCCGCCCCGGCGAGCAGGGCCGCGCCCTCGTAGATCTGGTAAAAGGGATTGGGTGAGACCACCAGGGGGGCGTGGCGGCGGTCGATCACCGCCTGGGCGAAGGCGAACAGGGCCTCACGGGTGCCGTTCACCGGCAGTACCTGGGTCTCGGGGTCGATGCCGCCCGCGGGCAGGGCGAAACGGGCAACCAGCCAGTCGGCGATGGCCTGGCGCAACGCCGGCAGGCCGCGGGTCAACGGGTAATTGCCCAGGGCGTCGAGGTGCGCGCGCAGGCTATCTACGACGAAGCCCGGTGTGGCATGCTTGGGCTCGCCGATCGAGAGCGCGATGTGCGGCTTGTCTGCCGGGGTCACGCCGGCGAACAGGGCGCGCAGCTTCTCGAAAGGGTAGGGTTGGAGTCGGTCGAGATCCGGGTTCATGGTCTGGGGCGAGGGATACAGAGGCGGCGATTATATATGAATGTCCATCTCTTCGGCCTGCTGCCGTTGCTGGCGCTGCTGTATGCGGCGACCTTCTGGGGGCTGATCTGGTACCCGGTGCGCTGGCTGGCCGAGGCCGGGGTAGCCGGTCTGTGGCAAACGCTCATCAGCTATGCCTGCGCCCTGCTGGTGATGACCCTGGCGCGTGGCTTTGCCTCGCGGGACGTGCCCTCCGGTGGCTGGTCCGTGGTCTGGCTGGTGTTCGCTGCCGGCTGGACCAATGTTGCCTTCCTGCTGGCGGTGATCGATGACCAGGTGGTGCGGGTGCTGATTCTGTTCTACCTGTCGCCACTATGGGCCGTGCTGCTCGCCCGTTGGCTGCTGGGCGAGCGTATCCGGACAGTGACCTGGTTCATGTTGCTGCTGGGGCTGGCGGGCGCCGTGGTCATGCTCTACCGGCCCGACATCTTCAGTGACCCGACCACTCGCGGTGACTGGCTGGCACTGAGCGCGGGCCTGGCGTTTGCGCTCACCAATGTCATGATCCGTCGTCTCGGGATGTTGTCCGACACCCTCAAGACCCAGTTGTCCTGGATTGGTGTGGTGCTGGTCTCACTGGTCTTGCTGGCGCTCACCGGCGAGCCACTGCCCGAGGCCGGCTGGCGTGGATGGGTTGGCGCGATGGCCCTGGGTGTGCCGGGATTCCTGCTCTCCACCTTCGCGGTGGTGTATGCAGTCAGCCGCATGCCAGTGCAGCGATCCTCGGTGATCATGCTGTTCGAGATCGTGGTTGGCGCGCTCAGCGCCTGGTGGCTGGCCGGCGAGACGCTGGGCTGGCAGGAGGGACTGGGCGGCCTCATGATCATCGGCGCCGGTCTGGTGGCCATTTCCCTGGACGAGAAGAAGGTGGTGGAACATGAGTGAGATCCGTCTGCATCATGTCAGCCTGCTGGTGCGTGACACCGATCGCGCGCTGGCGTTCTATCGCGACGTACTGGGGCTGGCAGTGGACCCGGCGCGCCCCGACCTGGGCTACCCTGGTGCCTGGCTGAGCGCGGGCCCCGGCCTGCAGGTGCATCTGCTGGAGTTGCCCAGCCCCGACCCGCTCGAGGGGCGTCCGCTGCACGGCGGGCGCGACCGCCATGTCGCCTTCTCGGTGACCGACCTCGAGGCGCTACGTGCACGGCTCGATGCGCGGGGCGTTCCCTATACCCGCAGCCGCAGCGGACGTGCGGCCCTGTTCTGCCGTGATCCCGATGGCAATGCCTGCGAGCTGGTCCAGGCCTGATGGCTTGAGGGAGCAGTATTCTCGCCGCGAACATTCGGCCTGGGGGGAGCTCCTGTCAAGCAGGAGCGGCGTCCCCGTCGCGAATCGGCGCCCCGTCAGCCCAGTGCCTCCAGCAGGGCCTGTTGCAGCCGGGCCTGTTGTTGTTCGTCGGTGATGGGGCGGTTTTTACGGTCGGTGAGGGTGAACCAGTCGAGCGCCCGGGCGCCCTCGGTGAGCACCCGGGCGCTGTGCAGGCGCAGGCCTTCCCCGGCGAGTACCGAGCCGATCAGCGAGAGCAGGCCGGGACGGTCCTGTGTGCGCAGGTGCAGGCGGGTGACGCCCCGGTCGGCATCCTGTTCGAAGCGGATCTCGGTGGGGTAGTCGAAGGCGCGCAGGCGGCGCGAGGGGGGGCGTAACGGCGGCGGGGGGACGGGCTCGCCCGCATTCAGTTGTGCCCGCAGTGCCTCGGCCACCTCGTTGCGGCGAGCAGGTTTCAGCGGCTGGCCGTCGATCTCCAGCACGAAGTAGCTGTTGACCGAGATGCCGTCGTCGGTGGTGTCGATGCGTGCGCCGAAGATATCCAGCCCCAGGCGGTCGAGCAGGGCGGCGGTGTCGGCAAACAGGCCGTCGCGGTCGGGGCCGAAGGTGAAGATCTCGGTACAGCCGCGCTCGGGGTCGTCGCGCACCGCGGCCTGGATGCCGTTCGGGTCGTGGTCGAGCAGCAGTCGGGTGTGCCAGGCGACGTTCTCCGGCGGGGTCTGCAGGAAATATTCGGTGCTCAGGCGCATCCAGCACAGGCGGATCGCCTCCTCGTCCAGCCCGCCGTCGAGCAATTGCTGGCGCGCCAGTGACTGTACGGCCTGGATGCGCGCGTTCTCGTCCTCGGCGTTGTCGAGCCCGGCGGCCAGTACCTCGCGGGTGCGCCGGTACAGGCGATCGAGCAGGGCGCCCTTCCAGCTGTTCCAGATCTGCGGGTTGGTGCCGCGCATGTCGGCCACGGTCAGCAGGTAGAGATAGGTGAGGCGCTCGATGCTGCCGACCTTGCCGGCGAAGCTGTGGATGACTGCCGGGTCGTCGATGTCCTGGCGCTGCGCGGTCCACGACATCAGCAGGTGCTGGCGCACCAGCCAGGCCACCAGTTCTGTGTCGTAGTGCGACAAACCGTGGTCACGGCAGAAGGCGCGGGCGTCGGCCACGCCCAGTTCGGAGTGATCGCCGTCACGGCCTTTGGCGATGTCGTGAAACAGGCCGGCCAGATACAGCAATTCCTGCTTGGGGACCTGCTGTACCAGCTCGTGGCACAGCGGGCATTCCTCGGCGTGCTCGGGCAGCGTGAAGCGGCGCAGGTTGCGCACCACCATCAGGATGTGCTCGTCCACGGTATAGACATGGAACAGGTCGAACTGCATCAGGCCGGTGATCTGTCGAAATGCCGGCAGGTAGCGGGCGAGGATGCCGTAGCGGTGCATGCGCCGCAGTTCGTGAGTGATGCCGCGCGGCTGGCGCAGGATCTCCATGAACAGGCTGCGCGCGCGGATGTCGGCGCGCAGGCGCTCGTCGATCAGGTGGCGATGGGCCCGGATGGCGCGGATGGTACTGGCACGCACGCCGTCGAGTTCGGGGTGCTGCTGGAGGATGAGGAACAGTTCCAGCATCGCCAGCGGGTTGCGCGCGAAGATCGCCGGGTTGCGCACCTCGAGCACGTTGCCACGTGCCTGAAAGCGGCGGTTGATGGGGACGGGTTCTCCCGGGTCGTCGTGCTGGAGAATGGCCTCCTGGAAGTGCTGCAGCAGCATTTCGTTGAGGCGTTGCAGTTCGATGGCGGTGCGGTAGTAGCGCTGCATGAAGCGCTCGATGGCCGGGTTGTCCTCGCCATAGCCGAACTGTCGGGCCAACGCACGCTGGTGCTCGAACAGCAGACGGTCCTCGCGCCGCCCGGTGAGGCGGTGCAGGGCGAAGCGGATCTCCCAGAGCAGCTTCTCGCCGGCCTTCAGCGCCTGGTACTCTTCCTCGGTGAGGAAACCGTGGTCCTTGAGTTGCGACAGCCGGGTGGCGCCGAAATGGCGCTTGGCCACCCAACCGATCATCTGGATGTCGCGCAACCCGCCCGGGTTGTTCTTGATGTTGGGCTCGAGGTCCTGGGTGGAATCGTTGGCCTGCGCATGCCGTGCCTGCTGCTCGGCCAGCTTGGCGCTGAAATAGGCCTCGCTGGGCCAGATGTGCGCGGGGCCGGTGAGCGCCTGCATCTCGCGGGTCAGACGTTCCTGCCCCGCGAGATGGCGCGATTCCATCAGGTTGGTGGCGATGGTGACATCCCCGCGCGCCTCGTCCACGCACTGCGCCAGGCTGCGTACACTGTGGCCGATCTCCAGGCCGATGTCCCAGAGGAACATCACCAGCGGCTCGATGTGCGCGGCCAGCGCCTCGGGTTCGCCGGCGGTCAGGATCAGCACGTCCACGTCGGAGGTCGGGTGCAGCTCGCCCCGCCCGTAGCCGCCGACTGCCACCAGCGCGGCCTCGGCATCGGGGGGCAGGTGGGCAGCCCAGGCGCGCGCCAGTACGGCGTCGGTGAACCCGGCGCGAGCATGCACCAGTTCGACCACGTTGCGGCCCTGTTCGAACAGGGTGCCCAGATGCTCTCCGGCGGCGCGGATGGCCGATTTCCAGGCCGCCACCGGGGCTGGCCGGTCGGCGGCGTGGCGGTCAAGTTCCTGGAGGATAGCGTCGAGTTCGGGGGAGATCACCGCTCTTCGCTGCGTAACGTGAGGACTTCGTATCCGTCGGCGGTGCACAGCACGGTGTGTTCCCACTGCGCCGAGAGCTTGCGGTCCTTGGTGACCACCGTCCAGCCGTCGGGCAGCACCTTCACGTGGCGCTTGCCGGCATTCACCATCGGTTCGATGGTGAAGGTCATGCCCTCGCGCAACGCCATGCCGGTGCCGGGCTTGCCGTAATGCAGCACCTGCGGGTCCTCGTGGAATTCGCGGCCGATGCCGTGGCCGCAGTATTCCTGCACCACGCTGAAGTGCTGGCCCTCGACGAAGGTCTGGATGGCGTGCCCGATGTCACCCAGGGTAGTGCCGGGACGTACCAGCTCGATGCCCTTCCACATCGCCTGGTAGGTCACTTCCACCAGGCGGCGGGCGAAGGGGCTGGGTTCACCGACGTAGAACATCTTGCTGGTGTCGCCGTGGTAGCCGTCCTTGATGACGGTGATGTCGATGTTGACGATGTCGCCCTTCTTCAGCTTCTTGTCGCCGGGAATACCATGACAGACCTGCTGGTTGACCGAGGTGCAGATGGACTTGGGAAAGCCCCGGTAGTTGAGCGGCGCGGGAATGGCGCCCTGCTCGTTGACGATGTAGTCGTGACAGATGCGGTCCAGCTCGCCGGTGGTAACCCCCGGGCGGACGTACTCGCCGATCATCTCCAGCACCTCGGCGGCCAGGCGACCGGCCACGCGCATCTTCGCGATTTCTTCGGGGGTCTTGATGGTGACGGGCATGGGGTCCTCGGGGAAGTCTGGGTCGGGAAGGCAGCAGTCGTGGGGTGCTTGCGAATTGAGGCGAACAGGTGGTTCATGGTATAAAACGCGCCGCTCTGCGGCAATGGGCCGCAGGGGGCAAAGACGGCAATGCCTGCGGGGTAATCCCGGGTGTCGCCGAAATACACACACGCACTGCAACCATCTCGGTCTGGGTGCCCGCAAGGGTGGGCCGGTGGGGTGCGTGGAGGCTCAACCCAATACAATCCGGAGATTTCCATGAACAACATCACCATGCGCCAGATGCTCGAGGCTGGCGTGCACTTTGGTCACCAGACCCGTTACTGGAATCCGCAGATGGCCCCGTACATCTTCGGCCAGCGCAACAAGATCCACATCATCAACCTCGAGAAGACGCTGCCGCTGTTCAACGAGGCCATGAACTTCATCGGCAAGCTCGCCTCCAATGGCGGCAGAATCCTCTTCGTGGGCACCAAGCGTGCCGCGCGCGAGGTCATTGCCGAAGAGGCAAAGCGCTGTGGCATGCCCTATGTGAACCACCGCTGGCTGGGCGGCATGCTCACCAACTTCAAGACCATCAAGCAGTCGATCAAGCGTCTCAAGGAGCTGGAGGCGATGGTCGAGGACGGCTCCATGGAGGCCCGGTTCAACAAGAAGGAGCGGCTCACCCTGAAGCGCGAGATGGACAAGCTTGAGCGCAGCCTGGGCGGCATCAAGGACATGCCGGGCCTGCCCGACGTTCTGTTCATCATCGACAATGGTCACGAGGACATCGCCGTGGCCGAGGCGAAGAAGCTGGATATTCCGGTGGTCGCCGTGGTGGACACCAACAACAGCCCCAAGGACATCGATTACGTCATCCCGGGCAACGACGACGCCATCCGCGCCATCCAGTTGTACGCGCAGGGCGCCTCTGCCGCCGTGCTGGAAGGCCGCGCTGCTGCTGCGCGCGCGGTGGCCGGCGATGCGGCCCCCAAGACCGGCGAGGCCGAGGCCGAGGCCGAGGGCTGATCCCCGCGGGATGACAAACCATCGCCCCGGGGTGCCTGACGCTCCGGGGCGTCGTGCTCAAGCGAGCTGAACGTTTTATTTCGAGGTAGAGACAATGGCTATTACCGCTGCATTGGTGAAGGAACTGCGTGAGCGCACCGGCGCCGGCATGATGGAATGCAAGAAGGCCCTGGTGGAGACCAATGGCGACATCGAGGCCGCGATCGAGAACATGCGCAAGTCCGGCCAGGCCAAGGCCGCGAAGAAGGCCGGCCGTACCGCTGCCGAGGGTGTGATCGTGATCAAGACCACCCCGGACAACAAGCAGGCGGCGATCGTCGAGGTCAACTGCGAAACCGACTTCGTTGCCAAGGACGACAACTTCAAGTCGTTCGCCGACGCGGTCGGCGAACGCGTGCTCAACAGCGATGCTGACGATGTGGAGGCGCTGATGGCGCTGCCGCTGCACGAGGGCGAGGACACCACCATCGAGGAAGCGCGCCAGGCCCTGGTCGCCAAGATCGGCGAGAACATGACCGTGCGCCGCTTTGCGCGTCTGAGCACCGACGGCGTGCTGGCCTGCTACTCCCACGGAGTGCGCATCGGCGTGGTGGTGGACATCGACGGTGATGCCGAGCTGGGTCGCGACATTGCCATGCACGTCGCCGCCTCCAACCCGGTGTGTGTGGACGAGGCCGACGTGCCCGCCGAGATGCTGGCCAAGGAGCGCGAGATCGTCGAGGCGCAGGCACGCGAGAGCGGCAAGCCCGACAACATCATCGGGAAGATGATCGAGGGTCGCATGCGCAAGTACCTGGGCGAGATCACCCTCAAGGGTCAGCCCTTCGTCAAGGACCCGGACACCACCGTCGGCAAGCTGCTTGAGAGCAAGGGTGCCAAGGTGAACCAGTTCGTGCGCTTCGAAGTCGGCGAGGGCATCGAGAAGAAGCAGGAAGACTTCCGCGAAGAGGTCATGGCTCAGGCCCAGGCCGCGCGCGGCGAGTAAGTCACCCAGGGGCCTGTGGGCCCCTGTTCCGGTATCATCATTCCCCAGCATCAGAGTCATCGGACCATGTCAGACCCGCATCCTCCCCGACGTATTCTGCTGAAGCTCAGCGGCGAGGCCCTGATGGGCGCGGGCGATTTCGGTATCGACCCGGAGGTGCTGGGCCGGGTGGCCGGCGAGATCGCCGGCGCGGTGCGCGAGGGGATGCAGATCGGGGTGGTGATCGGTGGCGGCAACATCTTCCGTGGTGCCGGTCTGGCCGGCGGCGGCTTCGATCGGGTGCGCGGCGACCAGATCGGCATGCTGGCCACGGTGATGAACGCCCTGGCCATGCAGGACCGCCTGCTGCGCGAGGGTATCGAGGCGCGCACCCTCTCGGCCTTCCGCATCGACACCGTCTGCGAACACTACAGCCGTGATCGCGCGGTGGCGCATCTCGAGGCCGGCCGCGTGGTGCTGCTCTCCGGCGGCACCGGCAACCCCTTCTTCACCACCGACTCGGCGGCCAGCCTGCGTGCCATCGAGATCGGTGCGGACCTGATGATCAAGGCAACCAAGGTCGACGGGGTCTATTCGGCCGATCCGGTCAAGCACCCCGACGCCACCTTCTACCCACGCCTGAGCTACGATCGCGTGCTCGCCGAGGGGCTGGGCGTGATGGATGCCACCGGCGTGGTCCTGTGCAAGGAGCAGGGCATGCCCCTGCGGGTGATGAACATCAATGAACCGGGCGCCCTCCAGCGCGTGATGCGGGGCGAGTCGGTCGGTACCCTGGTAACTGGAGACGACGCATGATCGACGACATCAAGAAGGACGCGGCAGCGCGCATGGCCAAGAGCGTCGAGGCGCTGGCCGAGAACCTGGCCAAGATCCGCACCGGCCGCGCCCATCCCAGCATGCTGGATCACATCACGGTCAACTACTATGGGGCCGAGACGCCGCTGCGCCAGGTGGCCAACGTGGGCGTCGAGGATGGTCGTACCCTGACCGTGCAGCCCTATGAGCAGAACATGGTGAGCGCAGTGGAGAAGGCTATCCTCGAGTCCAATCTCGGGGTGACGCCGAACACCGCTGGCACCATGATCCGTCTGCCCATCCCGCCGCTCACCGAGGAGCGCCGTCGCGACATGACGCGCATCGTGCGCCAGGAGGCCGAGCAGGCGAGGGTGGCGGTGCGCAACATTCGGCGCGACGCCAACAGCAGCCTCAAGGAACTGGTCAAGGAAAAACTCATCTCCGAGGATGACGAACGTCGTGGTCAGGAGATCATCCAGAAGCTGACCGACCAGCACGTCAAGGAGATCGACGAACTGATGGCCAAGAAAGAAGCCGATCTGATGTCTGTCTGAACAGACCACGAGGAACGTGTGGCAGGAAGCGAGAGCAAGGGAGACCTCCCTGACGGCGCCGGGTGCATCCCGCGCCATGTGGCGATCATCATGGACGGCAACGGGCGCTGGGCGCGCCAACGGGGGCAGCCTCGGCATGCCGGTCACCGCGCCGGTGTGGAATCGGTGCGCCGGGTCATCGAAGCCTGTGTGGAGCATGGCACTGAGATCCTGACCCTGTTCGCCTTCTCCAGCGAGAACTGGCGCCGCCCGCGCAGCGAGGTGGACATGCTCATGGAACTGTTCATGGTCGCGCTGGGGCGTGAGATCTGCAAGCTGGACAAGAACAACATCCGCCTGCGTGTGATCGGCGAGACCAGTGCCTTCCCCCAGAAGTTGCAGCGCCAGATCGCCGAGGCCGAGGCGCGCACCGCCGACAACGACGGCCTGCTGTTACAGATCGCAGCCAATTACGGCGGCCGCTGGGACATCACCCAGGCCGCGCGCCGCCTGGCCCAGCAGGTTGCCAGCGGCGAGCTGGACCCCGCGGACATCGACGAGGCCTGCTTTGCCCGCGCCACCGCCTTTGGGGATGTGCCCGATCCCGATCTGTTCATCCGCACCGGTGGCGAACAGCGCATCAGCAACTTCCTGCTCTGGCACTGCGCCTATTCCGAACTCTATTTCACCCCCGTGCTGTGGCCCGATTTCGACAAGGAAACCTTTGCCGAGGCGTTGAGTGAATACGCGCGGCGCGAGCGTCGTTTTGGCCAGGCCAGCGAGCAGCTCGACAAGGCGAACACCGGCTGATGTTGCTGCAACGCGTGCTCACTGCCCTGGTCCTGGTGCCGCTGGTCGTGGCCGGGGTGCTGCTCGCCTCGCGGCAGGGGCTGGCGCTGGTCTTCGGTGGCTTCGTGCTGCTCGGCGCGCGCGAGATGGCGCGGCTCGGTGGGTTGCGGGCCTGGCCGGTGCAGGCAGGCTATGTCGGTGTCGTGGGACTGTGCCTGCTGGCCTTGTATCTCTGGCCCGACCCGGTGCGTGACCGCTGGTTGCAGCTGGGGGCGATCTGCTTCTGGCTGCCCGCCTCCCTGGTGCTGTTCGCCTGGCGTCGCCCGCTGGAGGCGGTGGCCGGTGTGCGTCCCCTGATCCTGGTGCTTGGTGCCGCGCAGCTGGTGGTGGCCTGGTTGGCGGTGATGGCCCTGCATGGCTGGGGCGGGCAGGGGCCGGCCCTGCTGCTGTTCCTGTTGGTGCTCATCTGGGTGGCCGATTCCGGGGCCTACTTCGCCGGGCGGGCCTTCGGTCGCCACAAGCTCTCGCCGCAGGTCAGCCCAGGCAAGACCTGGGAAGGCGCGGCCGGTGGCCTGGCCGGTGCCGTGCTCTGTGGTCTGGCGTTCGACCGCCTGGGGCTGGCCCCGGTGCCGCTGCTTTCCCTGCTTGGTCTGTGCCTGCTCACCACGCTGGTCTCGATCGGTGGCGATCTCTGGGAGAGCCTGCTCAAGCGCCAGGTCGGGCTCAAGGATAGCGGCACCCTGCTGCCGGGGCACGGCGGCGTGCTCGACCGCATCGACAGCCTGATCGCCGCCGCGCCCCTGTTTGCACTGGGACTGCAATGGCTGGAGACTCCGGGATGAGCGGCATCGTCGTGCTCGGTTCCACGGGCTCCATCGGCCTGAGCACCCTGGACGTGCTGGCGCGCCATGCCGACCGTTACCGGGTCGTGGCGCTGGCTGCCAACAGCGACGTGGATCGCCTGTTCGCACAGTGCCTGCAATTTCGTCCCGCACTGGCCGCCATGGCCGACACGGATGCGGCAGCGCGCCTCGCCGAACGCCTGCGCGAGGCGGCGCCCGAGATCGAGGTGCTGGGCGGCGCGGAGGGTGTGATCCGTGCGGCCGAGCATCCCGATGCCGACCAGGTGATGGCGGCCATCGTCGGCGCCGCCGGCCTGCAACCGGCCCTGGCGGCGGTGCGCGCCGGCAAACGTATCCTGCTGGCCAACAAGGAGGCACTGGTGGTGGCCGGTGCCCTGTTCATGCAGGAGGTCCATGCGCACGGTGCAGAGATATTGCCCATCGACTCGGAGCACAACGCCATCTTCCAGTGCATGCCGCCGAACTTCCGCGAGGGGCTGGACCGGGCCGGGGTGCGGCGTATCCTGCTCACTGCCTCGGGTGGGCCCTTCCGCACCCGGCCGGCTGCCGAACTGGCGCAGGTCACGCCGGAAGAGGCCTGTGCCCACCCCAACTGGGACATGGGACGCAAGATCTCGGTGGACTCGGCCACCCTGATGAACAAGGGGCTGGAAGTCATCGAGGCGCGCTGGTTGTTCGAAGCCGAACCCGAGCGTATCGAAGTGGTCGTGCACCCGCAGAGCGTGATTCATTCGCTGGTCGAATACGTGGACGGTTCGGTGCTTGCCCAGCTCGGCAACCCCGACATGCGCACGCCCATCGCGCACGCCCTGGCCTGGCCGGAGCGGCAGGCATCGGGCGTGGCGCCGCTCGACCTGTTCGCGGTGGCACGCCTGGACTTCGAGCCGCCGGATCTCGAACGCTTTCCCTGCCTGCGCCTGGCCTTCGATGCGGTGCGCGCCGGCGGTGTCGCCCCCGCGGTGCTGAACGCCGCGAACGAGGTGGCGGTGGCGCACTTCCTGGATCATCACCTTGGCTTTACCGAGATACCGCGCCTGATCGAGGACACCCTGGCGCAGGTCACCGCGGGTGACATCGACTCGCTGGAGGGCCTGATGGCGGTGGACGCCGAGGCCCGGCGGGTCGCGGAACGCCTGGTCGCCGATCGGGTCTGAGGGGCATGGACGGATTCCTGCTCAAGCTGCTGGCCTTCATCGTCGCCATCGGCATCCTGGTGACGGTGCACGAGTTCGGCCACTTCTGGGTGGCGCGCCGTCTGGGCGTGAAGGTGCTGCGTTTCTCCATCGGTTTCGGACGCCCGCTCAAGACCTGGCGCGGACGGCGCGACGACACCGAATACGTGATCGCGGCCATCCCGTTGGGCGGCTATGTGCGCATGCTCGACGGCCGCGAGGACGAGGTGCCCCCGGACGAAGCGCACCGCGCCTTCGACCGCAAGCCCCTGTGGGTGCGTTCGGCGGTGGTGCTGGCCGGTCCGCTGTTCAATTTCCTGTTTGCCATCGTTGCCTTCTGGGCCATTCTGGTGCTCGGCGAGATCGGTGCGCGTCCGCTGATCGGCGACGTGCTGCCGGGGACGCCGGCGGCGCAGGCCGGCCTGGTCTCCGGCGAGGAGATCGTCGCGGTCGCCGGCGAGCGCACGCCGACCTGGGGGCAGGTATTGCAGGCGCTGGCCGGGTCGACCCTGTCCGACAAGCCGCTGCACCTGCGTGGGCGCCTGCCCTCGGGCGAGGAGCGCGAGCACCGGTTGCCGGCCGGTACGGTGGGCGATCCCGCTTCACAACCGGACTTGCTCCAGACCTTGGGCATCCGGCCCGACCGGCCGGTGGTGCCGCCGGTGTTCGGCGAGGTGTTGCCGGGCGAGGCGGCCGCGCAGGCCGGCATCCATCCGGGAGACCGTATCCTCGATGCCGACGGCCAGACGATCGACGACTGGGGCGACTGGGTGCGCTATGTGCAGGCGCGCCCGGGGCAGCCGATCCACCTGCGTATCGAGCGTGCGGGGCGTGAGCTGGCGTTGACAGTGATCCCGGCCCGCCGCCAGCAGGGTGATCGCGAGATCGGGCGTATCGGTGCGGTCAACCAGCCATTGGACGAGGCCGTGCTTTCGCGCTGGAGGGTAGAGTACCGGCTGGGGCCGCTGGAGGCCCTGCCCGAGGCCGCGGGAAGGACCCTGCAATACAGCGTGCTCACGCTCAAGGTGATCTGGCGGATACTGACCGGCGAGGCATCTATCCAGAACCTCAGCGGGCCGCTCAGCATCGCTGATGCGGCGGGCAAGACGGCCAGCCACGGCCTGGTGTCCTTCCTGCGCTTTCTGGCCATCGTCAGCATCAGCCTGGGGGTGATCAACCTGTTGCCGGTGCCGGTGCTCGACGGCGGGCACCTGCTGTATTTCCTGATCGAGGCGGTGCGTGGCGGGCCGCTGCCCGAGCGTTGGCTGGAGTACGGTCAGCGCATCGGCATAGCCATGTTGGTGGCGTTGATGTTCGTGGCCTTCTACGTGGATATCGTGCGCCTCTTCGGGTAGCGGCCTTTGATGGGCACGGCGCGATGCGCCTTTGCCCATCCTGCCCCATCGTTCGACCTGTCCAACATCTTGGGGAGGGCAAAGGCCCGAAGGGCCGTGCCCATCAGCAGCCTGCTCATCCTCCTCCCCGAGCTACAGGCCGTGGTTCCCTTCCTGCCATGACTTGTTCGGCGGTTCCTTTATAATGTGGCGCTCGTGCTGCGTCCGGGCGTGGCGAAACCTGATAACAGAACCCGTGATAAGGATGGAGACGATGAGGGGATCTTCCAGACGTGTCGCTTTTCTGGTCTGGCTGTTGAGTGCCCAGCTCGCCTGGGCGGCCGGTTTCCGCATCGCCGACATCCGGGTCGAGGGCCTGCAGCGGATCACCGCCGGAACGGTCTTCAACTACCTCCCGGTCAAGCCCGGCGACACCCTGGACGAGCGGCGCAGTGGCGAGGTGATCCGCGCCTTGTTCAAGACCGGTTTCTTCAAGGACGTGCGCCTGGAACGCGACGGTGACGTGCTGGTGGTGGTGGTCAGCGAGCGTCCCGCCATCGCCGAGATCAACTTCAGCGGCAACAAGTCCATCGAGACCGATGCGCTCAAGGAGGGCCTCAAGGACGCGGGACTGGCCGAAGGCCGGACCTTCAACCGCTCGGTGCTCGATGGCATCGAGCGCGAACTGGAACGCCAGTACTTCAACCAGGGCAAGTATGGCGTCAAGCTCAAGACCACGGTGACCCCGCTGGAGCGCAACCGCGTGGCCATCGACATCGATATCGTCGAGGGCGAGACCGCGCGTATCCGGGGCATCAACATCGTCGGCAACAAGGCGTTCGACGAAGAGGATCTGCTCGACCAGTTCAAGCTGAGCACCGGCGGCTGGTTTTCGCGCTTCACCAAGGACGACCAGTACTCGCGGCAGAAGCTCGCCGGCGATCTCGAGACCCTGCGTTCCTGGTATCTGGATCGCGGTTATGTGAACTTCCGGGTCAAGTCCACCCAGGTGACCATCACCCCGGACAAGAAGGACATCTACGTCACCATCAACATCCACGAAGGGGACGTGTACAAGCTGTCCGACATCCAGCTGGCAGGGGATTATGTCGGCAAGCCGGAGGACTATTTTCCCCTGATCCACCTGCGCCGTGGCGAGCCGTTCAATCGCAAGGTGGTGGTCGAGAGCAGCGAGCGCATCTCCGCCAAGCTGTCCGACGAGGGCTATGCCTTCGCCAACGTCAACGCCATTCCCGAGATCGACGAAGAAAAGAAGACCGTCGCCATCACCTATTTCGTCGATCCGGGCAAGCGCGTCTATGTCCGTCGCGTCAACATCAAGGGCAACACCCGTACCCGCGACGAAGTGGTGCGTCGCGAGTTCCGCCAGATGGAGGCGGCCTGGTTCTCGGGCGAGAAGCTCAAGCTCTCGCGCGAGCGTGCGCAGCGCACGGGCTACTTCGAGAAGGTCAACGTGGAAACCCCGGCGGTGCCGGGCAGTCCCGACCAGGTGGACGTGAACGTGGACGTGACCGAAAAGCCCTCCGGACAGTTGCTGGCCGGCCTGGGCTATTCGCAGTCCGACGGAGTGGTGTTCAATGCCAGCATCTCGCAGGAAAACTTCCTGGGGACGGGCAAGAAGGTTTCGCTCGCCTTGCAGACCAGTGCCGCCAACCGGCGTTACGAGGTCTCGTACACCAATCCCTACTACACGGTGGACGGTATCAGTCGCGGTTTCACCCTCAGCTATCGCTCGACCGACTTCGCCGACCTGTCCACCGCCGACTACAAGACCGACGATGCCATCGTGGGGGTGCACTTCGGCATCCCGCTCAACGAATTCAACCGTTTCACTTTCGGGGCGGCCCTGCACCACATCGATTTCCAGAGGGGGGCCGCGGCGCCGCTGGAGGTCATCAACTGGGAAAACACCGAAGGCAACGGGTATCTCGATTTCGAGCTCACGCTGGGCTGGAGCCACGACTCGAGGGACAATGCCCTGTTCCCCAGCGAGGGCGCCTTCCAGCGCCTGTCCGCCGAGATGACCGTGCCCGGCAGCGATCTCACCTATTACAAGGTTGGCTACAAGCATCGGCGCTACTGGCCCCTGTTCCGCGACCTGGTGTTCTCGCTCAACGGCGAGGTGGCCTACGGGGCGGCCTATGGTGATACCTCGCAACTGCCCATCTTCCAGAACTATTTTGCCGGTGGCCCGACCTCGGTGCGGGGCTACCAGGCCCTGTCGCTGGGGCCGCGAGACAGCACCGGCGACCCGATCGGCGGCAATGCCCGGGTGATCGCCAATGCCGAGCTGTATTTCCCGTCGCCCCTGTACAGTGACACCATGCGTTTCCTGACCTTCTTCGACGCCGGTTCGGTGTTCGACACTGAAGGGGGCAAGGGATTCGACACCGGGGAGTTCCGTTACTCCTTCGGCGTCGGCCTGGCCTGGCTGTCGCCGGTGGGCGCACTGACCATGAGCTTCGCCCAGCCCCTGAAGAAGGACAACCAGGACGAGCCGGAGGAGTTCCAGTTCACCTTCGGTACCACTTTCTGAGGTCTGCCCGTGCTGCATCGAAAATTCCTCGCTCTTCTTGTCGTGCTGGTCCTGTCGAGCCCGGCAGCCCTTGCCGAGGTCTCGGTGGCCTATGTGAATGCCACGCGCCTGCTGCAGGACGCTCCCCAGGTGGCGCAGATCAAGGAGCGCATTCGCACCGAGTTCAGCGCGCGGGATCAGCGGCTGGCGGCGATGCAGAAGCAGATCCGGCTGCTCGAGGAGCAGCTGGCAAGGGGCACGGGGCTCACCGCGGAACAGCAGCAGCGACTGCAGAACGACATCAGTGCGCGCAAGCTCAAGTTCAAGCATGCGCGCGACGAGTTGGAGCAGGACAAGCAGTTGCGCTTCAGCGAGGAAGAGGAACGTTTCTCGCGCATCATGCACGAGGTGATCGCCCAGGTGGCGCAGGATCGCAAGCTGGATCTGGTCATCCAGAGCGGGGTGATCTGGGTGTCGCCGCGCATCGACATCACGCAGACGGTACTCGAGCGTCTGCAGGCGATGATGGACGAGAAGAACTGAGGCATGCCGGAATATAGCCTGGCAGAGCTGGCGGAGATCACGGGCGCCGAGTTGCGCGGCGATCCCGAATGCCGCGTGTCGGCGGTGGGTTCGCTGGACGAGGCGCAACCGGGGCAGCTTGCCTTCCTGGCCTCGAAGCGCTTTCGGCCTTACTTGAAGCAGACCCGGACCTCGGTGGTGATCCTGGATGCCGATGCAGCCGACGAGTGTCCCACCCACGCGCTGGTGAGTGACAATCCCCAGCTCGCCTATGCCCTGGCCGCCACGGCCTTGACGGCGAAGGCGCCACCCGAACCCGGGGTTCATGTTACGGCGGTGGTCGATCCCTCGGCGCGGGTCGATGCCAGCGCGTACATCGGGCCGCACTGCGTGATCGGTGCCGGCAGTGTGATCGGCGAGGGCGTGGAAATCGGTCCCAACTGCGTGATCGGCAAGGATTGCGAAGTCGGCAAGGGATCGCGGCTGGTCGCCAGTGTTACCCTCTGCGACGGAACGCGCATGGGTCAGCGTTGCCTGATCCACCCCGGCGCCGTGCTGGGGGCCGACGGTTTCGGCCTGGCCCGTGACGGCGAGCGCTGGGTGAAGATCCCGCAGCTCGGCCGCGTGGTGCTGGGTGACGACGTGGAGGTGGGCGCCGGCACCACGATCGATCGCGGCGCACTGAAGGACACGGTGCTGCACGACGGCGTGAAGCTCGATAACCAGATCCAGATCGCGCACAATGTCGAGGTCGGTGCCCATACCGCCATGGCGGCACAGGTCGGCATCGCAGGTTCCACTCGCATCGGTGCCGGTTGCACCCTGGCTGGCCAGGCCGGTATCTCCGGTCACCTGGAGCTGGCCGATGGCGTGCATGTTTCGGGTCTCACCGCAGTCAGCCGCTCGTTGCGCAAGCCGGGGCTCTATACCAGCACCGTGCCGGCGGTACCGCACGAGCAATGGCGTCGCAATTTTGCCCGCCTGAAGCAGCTCGACGACCTGTTTCGTCGGGTCAAGGCCCTGGAGAAGGCCCTGGCGGAAAGACACGGGGACGGCGAGTCCTCCTGAACACGAATAATCCGCCGGCGGGGCAGTCCCCGGTCGGCCCAGAATCCCCGGGAGTCATCATGTCAGTCATGGATATTCAGAAGATCACCAGCCTGCTGCCGCATCGCTATCCTTTCCTGCTCGTCGACCGGGTGGTGGAGATCGACACCGGCAAGCGCATCGTGGCCATCAAGAACGTCACCTACAACGAGCCCTTCTTCCAGGGCCATTTCCCCGAGAAGCAGGTGATGCCGGGGGTGCTCATCATCGAGGCGCTGGCCCAGGCCACCGGCCTGCTGGCGATGGATGCCGAGGATGTCAGCGGCAAGGCGATCTATTACCTGGTGGGCGTGGACAAGGCGCGCTTCAAGCGCCCGGTGGTGCCCGGCGAGCAGTTGCGACTCGAGGTCGAGGTACTGAAGGTGCGGCGCGGGATCTGGAGCTTCTCGGGCAAGGCCACGGTGGAGGGCGCGGTGTGCGCCAGCGCCGAGATCATGTGTACTGCCAGGGACCTCTGAGATGATCGACGCGCGCGCCGTGGTGGACCCTGCGGCGGAGATTGACGAGGGGGTGCATATCGGCCCCTTCTCGATCATCGGTCCCGGCGTGTCCATCGGGGCGGGCACGCGTATCGGCCCGCACGTGGTGATCGGCGGCGAGACGCGTATCGGCCGCGACAACGAGATCTTCCAGTTCTCCTCCATCGGCGAGGACCCGCAGGACAAGAAGTACGCGGGCGAGGCCACGCGGCTGGAGATCGGTGACCGTAACCGCATCCGTGAGTTCGCCACCATCCACCGCGGCACGGTGCAGGACGGCGGGGTGACCCGCATCGGCGACGACAACCTGTTCATGGCCTATACCCACGTGGCCCATGACTGCCAGATCGGCAGCCACGTGATCATGGCCAATGCCGCCTCGCTGGGCGGGCATGTGCGCCTCGACGACTGGGCCATACTCGGTGGTTTCGCCATCGTGCACCAGTTCTGCCGTATCGGTGCGCACAGTTTCGCTGCCATGGGCAGCGTCATCTCCAAGGGCGTTCCGCCTTACGTGATGGTGGCGGGGCACCCGGCACGTGCGCGCGGGCTGAACCTCGAGGGCCTGCGCCGGCGCGACTTCGGCAGTGAGCAGATCGCGCGCATCAAGCAGGCCTACCGGCTGGTGTACAGCTCCGACCTGCTGGTCAAGGATGCCGTCTCGCGAATCGAGGCCGAGTGGGGTGAATACCCCGAGATCCAGCGCTTCGTTCAGTTCCTGCGGGCCTGCGAGCGCAGCTGCATCCGCTGATGCGCATCGCCATCGTCGCTGCCGAATCTTCCGGGGACCTGCTGGGCGCCGGCCTGATGCGCGCCCTGCGCGAGCGGCGCCCCGACATCGTCTTCGAGGGCGTGGGAGGGCCGCGCATGCAGGCAGAAGGCATGCGCCTGCTCGAGCCCATGGAGTCGCTCTCGGTGATGGGCCTGGCCGAGGTACTGCGGCATCTGCCGCGCCTGCTGCGCCTGCGCCGTGGCCTGGTCCGGCAATGGCAGGCCGAGCCGCCGGACCTGTTCATCGGCGTGGATGCGCCCGATTTCAACTTCGCGGTCGAACGTGCCTTGCGCGGCCAGGGCGTGCCCACGGTGCACTATGTCAGTCCCACCGTCTGGGCCTGGCGCGAGGGCCGGGTGAAGATCCTGCGCGAGGCCGTCGATCTGCTGCTGAGCATCTTTCCCTTCGAGGTGGACTTTCTCGCCGCGCACGGCGTGCAGGCCGTGTACGTGGGGCACACCCTGGCGCAGGCCATGCCGCTCGATCCCGACCGTGCAGCGGCGCGCGCGGCGCGCGGCCTGGCCGACGGTCAGCCGGTGCTGGCGGTGCTGCCGGGCAGCCGGCGCAGCGAGCTGGAACGCCTGGCCGAGCCCTTTCTCGAGACCGCGCGGCGCGTCCAGGCTGCACGCCCGGGGCTGCGCCTGCTCAGCCCGCTGGTCAGTGAGGCGCAGGGCGCGCTGTGGCAAGCGCTGATCGCGCGCCACGCCCCCGGCCTGCCGATCGAGACCAGTGTGGGCGACAGCCGCGAGGTGCTGGCCGCGGCCGATGTGGTGCTCACCGCCTCGGGCACCGCCACCTTCGAGGCCCTGCTGAGCAAGCGGCCCATGGTGGTCGGCTACCGTCTGCATCCGCTCACCTACGGGTTGGCGCGCGGCCTGCGGCTGGTGCGCCTGGAGCATGTCGCCATGGCCAACCTGCTGGCGGGCGAGGGGCTGGCGCCGGAGTTCATCCAGGGGGACTGTGTCCCCGAGCGCCTGGCACCGGCAGTGTTGCGCTTCTTCGAGCGACCCGACGAGGTGGCGCACATCCAGGCGCGCTATCGCGAGATCCACCGGTCTTTGCGTGTCGACACCGACCGGCTGGCCGCCGAGGCGGTGCTCGAGCTGCTCGACCGGAAGGGCGCGGCGAAGGACTCGGTGGTGTAGCGCCAGGCGCGCAGCCGCGGGTCGCGGTAGTCGGCAGGCAGCCCGGCTTTGAGCTTGAGGTGGGTGAGAAACGCACGGCGGTCCGGCAGCTGTTCCCACACCGAGGGCAGGAAAGTGCCACGATGGCCGCCCGGCGCCTCGAGGATCAAGCCGTCGATGCCGGGGCGGAGCTGGCGCAAGAGGTCTTCCTCGTCAGCGAAGGCAATGGGCTCGGGCTCGCCGAGCACCGAGATGTGCAGCGCCAGTCCCCTGGTCTCGTGTGCTTGCAGGGGCGGGAAGCGCGGATCGCGAAAGGCGGCGGCGAAGGCGTTTTCGGCCACGTCGGCAATCAGCGGCTGGATCGGCTCGAGATGCCCGATGCAACCGCGCAACTGGCCATGCCGGTTCAGGGTCACGAAACAGGCGCGTTCATGTTGCAGGTGCTCGGGAAACTCGGCCGGATCGACCCGCAGCGGTCGTCCGTGCGCCAGGCCCTCGCGGATGGTCGCGCGCACCACCTCGAGCATCAGCGCGCGTTCTTCGTGGCCGTATTCAGTGGAAGACATAGGCCCCATACCCTACCACGCGGTCGCGCGGACCCGCGGTATCCCCCGAATTGCGCAGATCCAGCGTCTCGGCATGCAGCCCGTGTTTGCGCGCGGCCAGCAGCAGTCCACGGATGGGGCGACTCCCACAGGCATCGTCGTGGCCGATGTGCAGGTCCAGCGCCTCGATGCGTGCCGTGGTGCGTTCGTCCAGGCTTCGTGCGGTGGCATAGTCGTGATAGTGGCTCAGGTCCGAGCTGATCACGATCAGGGTCTCGTCGCCGCCCCAGAGCGTATCCAGCAGGTTCGCCACGGTTTCGGGGTTGGCGTCACCCACGATGAAGGGCAGCAGCCGGAAGTCGCCCAGCACCCGCTGCAGGAAGGGCAGTTGCACCTCGAGCGCATGCTCGCCCTCGAATGCCTCGTCCAGGTAGCCTACGCCGGGTAGCCGGGTAGCCGGGTAGCCGGGTAGCCGGGTAGCCGGGTAGCCGGGTAGCCGGGTGGCAGCTTCGATCGCCTCGCTGTCCACCGGGATGTCGCCCAGCGGGGTGCGGAAGGCCTCGGCGGTAGAGGCGGCAATGCCCCGGAAGGCCACCCGGTGCGAGGGTGCCAGCACCACCACCCGCTCGATGCGACCGGCGAGCGGACGCAGCGCGGCATAGGCACTGGCCGCCACCGGACCCGAATACACATAGCCCGCGTGCGGTGCGATCACGGCCTTCGGCGGTGGTTCCACATGCACCCGGGCCCTGCCCAGCATCTCGTCCAGGGTGCGCACCAGCAGCTCGGGTTCGGCGGGGTAGAACATGCCGGCGACATTGGGCATCCGGATCTGTCGCAACTTGCAATTCTCCAAAACGTATCCATAAACAACATAGGACCACATCGCCAGGATTCAACGACCATGAGCGACTTCCCGATCGAAAGCGGTGCCTCGGTGGTGCCCACCCACTACTGGCATCGGCTGGACGATGGACGGGTGCAGTGCGATGTCTGCCCGCGCGAGTGCAAGCTCCACGAGGGTCAGCGTGGCCTGTGTTTCGTGCGTGGCTGCCTTGACGGGCAGGTGGTACTCACCACCTATGGTCGGTCCAGCGGTTTCGTGGTCGATCCCATCGAAAAGAAGCCGCTCAATCACTTCCTGCCGGGTACGCCAGTGTTCTCCTTCGGCACCGCCGGCTGCAACCTGGCCTGCAAGTTCTGCCAGAACTGGGACATGAGCAAGTCGCGCGAGATGGACACCCTGGCCGACGCCGCTTCACCCGAGGCCATCGCGCGGGTGGCCGAAGAGACCGGCTGCCGCAGCGTGGCCTTCACCTACAACGACCCGGTGATCTTTTTCGAATACGCCGTCGACGTGGCCCGGGCCTGCCGAGAGCGCGGCCTCAAGACCGTGGCGGTCACCGCCGGTTACGTCTCGCCCGGCGCGCGCGAAGACTTCTTTGCCCACATGGACGCGGCCAACGTGGACCTCAAGGGCTTTACCGAGCGCTTCTATCACAAGATCTGCGGCGGCCATCTGCAACCGGTGCTCGATACCCTCGTGTACCTGAAGCATCACACGGATGTCTGGTTCGAACTCACCACCCTGCTGATCCCCGGCGAGAACGACAGCCCCGAAGAGATCGATGAGATGACCCGCTGGGTGGTTGAACACCTGGGGCCTGATGTCCCCATGCACTTCACCGCCTTCCACCCCGACTACAAGATGCTCGAGCACCCGCCGACCCCGCCCGAGACCCTGCTGCGCGCCCGCGAGATCGCCCTGCGCAACGGTGTGCAATACGCCTACACCGGCAACGTGCACGACAAGGCGGGGCAGAGCACCTGGTGCCCGCACTGTGGCGGCCTGGTCATCGAACGCGACTGGTACCAGCTCGGCGACTGGCACCTCGACCCCGAAGGCCGCTGCGCCCACTGCGCCACCCCCATCGCTGGCGTCTTCGAGGCCCGCCCCGGTGACTGGGGGCCGCGGCGGCAGGTGGTGCGGATGAGCCGCTGATCCCTGCCGGCGCGGGAAAAGCCGACCGCAAAGAGCGCAAGGGACGTGAAAGAAAAGCTGACAATGTGCGCTTCTCCTGCCCCCTTGATATGCGGGAGGCTGGAACGAGGGTGGTGCGTTTTGCTGTCCAAGTTACAGGATGTGTCGTAAGTTACGGATAAAGCTGGGAATTGCATTCGGTTCGGCTCTGGGCTAGCCTCCGAAAAGTTCGGACCCGAGAACAGCGCCCGCATCCCGCGAGCAGACTGGATTCGCTGCTGTTGTGGCACCAATGCGGGCAGGTCAAGCCTGAGCGAGCGACAATCCGCCCGAGTCGGGAAGGAACGATGGCGACTGGAATATTCGGGACAAGGCGGCTGGGACAGAAGCTCGCGAGGGCGGCCGATCAGGCCAGGGCGGAGCCGTCATATGACGATTCGGCCTATCACGGTGGACCAGGATTCAGCCTATCACGATGGACCGAGATTCAGTCCAAGAAACTGTTAGCATTAATGACACATATGGCAAATGAGAGCGAAATGACAATTAGAAAAGATCTTCAAGAAGTTGAAGGTCTCATCAGTAGGCTCATATCTATTGGCAAGGAATTCAGTGCAATGGATGACCGATGGTCACACATGAAAAACAAAGAAGACTTTAGTCGCGTGTGGTCTATCGAGGATCAGCAGAAGAAGTACGCTATAGAAGAAGTGTGCGCAACTGGGAGAGATATGCCTCTTTTCATGTCAGATGCTCTCCAATCTATTAATTTTGATTTCACTACTTATCCAACCCTGACCTCAATAATAGAACGGTTTAAAGGAACCTGGATTGATTCTGATTTAAATAAAATAAAATCAGAAGGCGAGCAAGCCCATAAAGACCTTGGTTTAAATTTGTGGTCATTTCGGCAAATGCTAGGGATGTTTGATGACCAAATTAATCTTGCGTCAACTGTTAAACAGACGCTAGAGCTTTTGAAGAATAGTGATTTATATAAACTAGGGAATGGACTCCCCATGAGAGATAAAAGCCCAAGCAGTGTTAACATTAACAACGTTACGAATAGCAATATTGCTATAGATTCACACAAAACCACCCAACATATTGATAACTCAGGTGAAGTTTTCATAAAGATAATCGAAGCAATTGAGTCCTCGGACATTGATATTAAAAAGGAGTTAATAGAAGCAACAAGAGAAATGGAAGCAGCGTCAAGAGCAGAAAATATAGCCGATGCGTATAAGAATTTTATTGCACTTGCGGCTAATCATATGTCAATAATTGCACCTTTTTTGCCAGCATTAACGGCATTGCTGTAAATGCTAACAAAGGGGTCAACAAGGACGCTCCCGTCGTCGCGCCTGTTACCAGATCGTTAGCTGCATAAGGAGAGAAAATTGGACTTTAGCTCAGTTACTTTTTGGTCAGCAATCACTGGCGCGGTAATTGGCGGAGCGATCACTGGCTTTTTTGCGATTCTTGCAACAAACAGATCATACCAGCATCAGAAACGACATGCTGAAGAGAATGAAGAGAAATTGATAAATGGTTTGTTGCAAGCTATTCACGATGAAGTTGAGACTATATACGAACGGCATCAAGAAACCATGGGCTCAAAACTTGAGTCGCTAAAAGAAGGCGAAGCTCTTGCTTTCTATTATCCGCTTGTAAGTGATTTTTTTACCGTATACAACGGCAATAGCTTTCTAATCGGTCGTATACCAGATAATGACTTGAGGAAAAGTATTATTACTACATACACCCTAGCAAAAGGAATGGTCGATTCATTCAGGTTAAATAATGATCTCGTTGGTAAATTTGAATTTGCAGACAAAGTTTATCAAGAAACATAACAAGATATTCATAAACAACAGGCAGTATTACATTATGCGTCATTAGTTGAATATGCCAAGGTATTGAAAGAAGGGCATTTTAAGCTAAAAAATGAAATCGTGAATCTCTTGAGAGAGCTACGAAAAATGGGTGTGCTTAGTGAAAATCGCAGCTAACAAGTCACTCCACTGGACGGCAATTCCGCCGCGCTTCATTGCCGCCAGTGAGCTATGCCGTTAGCCATGGATCACCGAAACAATCTGGAGAATATGCTTGAGCATGAACCCCATAAACGAAGGATTTGAGAAATGGGTATCAGTTCTTAGCTCTGCAGGCATGGACGTCGCTCTAATCGGTAGCCTGCGAGGAAAAGATCTAGACGTGGTGGTCGTGGGACAGGGGGAGGGTGCTCAATGTGCAGTACAGAACCTGCATACCTTTATTAGTCTGGCTGCAGACTCAATTGGCTGCATTGAGCAGAGAACAATTATCACAAAACAGGATCATTGTGGATACGTGCCGACAAACGTACCCGTGCTCCACCTTCTTTTCTATCCTACCATCCGCCACCTTTCGTTTTGGGAACTTCCGTCGTTCACAGCAAATCTTTACGAAACAGGCAGATTTCTAGCGGGGGGACGTGAAAGATATGCGGATCTGGCGGAACGGTACCGGAAAAACCAGGAACAGATTAGAGCTTCATGTCCGGAGGTGCATCTTCGAGCATATGGGGCGACAGCCACCTCAGGTGCCGTATATCTTTCCGAGCTCCCGACGCTAATTCCCAAAAGGCTGATCACCCGGCTATTCTGGTACGCACTTCGATTCACTCTAGTCGAACTCCTGCGGGATCATCTGCACCTTCGGTGGTCGCCTGATTTCCTTGCTCAGGCGATTTCTGGAATCTACCCAAACCAGCGGGGGCTGATCCATATCCTCCGTTCGCCGGATGTTATCGATATGACCACACGCGACCGCCTTTCTGAGTGGCATTGTGATTTATTTTCTCTCACTGAGATTGGGCGGACATTGCTGCGAGACCAGCCTTTATTCCGAACAAGGGAATCCCTATGAAGGGACGAGAATTATTCATAAACTTGAGCAGTTTGGCCATTAGCGGTGCTGGACTAGTCGTGGGCATTCGCAATGACCTTTGGGGATTAGTCGGGAACGACCCGGTGAATGTAGGCTTCGGGGCGCTAGGGCTCGCTGTGCTGTTGTTGCTAGGGGGGGCGAGTTGCTCTCGAATCTCGCTTGAGTGGCACGGAACTGGCAATAAGCGAAGAGGTGAACAGACTGGGACGCTCTTTCCCATCAGTCACCTTGATAACACGTTTCAGAACATCAGATGAGGCCCTTGTCGAGTTAAGTCACCGCCTGTCAGGTGCTAAAGTGACTTTCAACACGAGAGTCTCTAGGGATGGTGTTCGATCAGGAGATAACGCACACAAGACATACCATCAGGCGCTGCATTCAGCGATCAAGAATGGAGCAATGATGGTAGATTTGGTAAGCCCGAATTTCGACTCTGAGGCCAAGAAGTTGCAAAACATCGCTGGCCAGCCCAGAAGTCAGGGGCAGTATTCCTATTATTCTCTTGATCCGCAGGTGTCGTGCTTTTTGAACTTTACGATTATTGAGTATGCGGCCAGGAACCCAGAACTATGGATAGGGTGGGCAACGTCACGTGTTCATGGAATCGAGCAGCCCGCGTTCCGTATTCTCGACAAAGATGTGATCAGCTACTTCCGTGCTTACCATGAGGCACTGCGGTTTAAATGATGCATCCATCTTGGTATTACGACTTCTTTGAAAAAATATTTGATCGCGGCTCCGCATATGAAGTCGAAGCCGATTTATTGCGGAAACAACTCGGAGGACTCAATGGAGTTGTGGTCGAGGTGGGCGCAGGAACTGGTAATCATGCAGCTGCGGTGCTTAAGCGTAGTGTGGAAGAGTTAGTTTTGATCAACTGTGACAGGGCAGCTGTCGAATTGCTCAAACACCGATTTTACGACGATAACCGAGTATCAGTACAGTGGGGTGATGGATTTCGTTGTGATAAAGGACCCTGGTGTACTCGAATCCTCGCGATGTATTCCCTCGTTCAACAAGCAAAGGATATAACAGAAGTTTCGAAGCGCATTAGATCTTTAGTAGGGCAGGTATATGGTGGGGGGGCTGTGGCATTTGAGGTCATCGATGCCGAAGTGAGCAAGGCTGAGTACCCTGATGGACTAGTGAACAGGATTTATGAGGGAAGTGATGGGTTTATGGATATATGCTCCTCCTACCGCGAAGGAAAGGTTCGAATCTCCTACTCTGGTGTACTGAACGGAAAAGTGTGCCAATACACAGTGCAACTTGTAGCTCCTGAACTGACATGGATGAAACAAATACTGGTGGAGAGTGGTGTAGATATCCGAAAAAGTCAGGTGCTTGATTCGAGTGACCGTAGGATATTGTTGGGTGGAACGGTCTATAGATAATTTGACTAACAATGCCATGCACACGGACGGAAATTCCGCTACGCTACATTCCCACCGGTGATGGCTACGTGTGCTTAATACGAAGAGGAAAGACTCATGAGTACGAAAAGGGGCTAGGGCAGCGGTTGCGAGACGCTGCCCTGGCCCCGTCACGAGGGGCGGGATCTCCCGGTCAATCCATCACCGGCCCCGCCACGTGGAACAGGTGCTCGTTGAGCACGAAGTGCACCCAGATGCTGGCGATGTAGCCCAGGGCGATGGCCCAGGTCCATTTCATGTGGGCGAAGAAGGTGTAGATGCCGCGGGCCTGGCCCATGACGGCCACGCCGGCGGCGGAGCCGATGGACAGCAGGGAACCGCCCACGCCAGCGGTGAGGGTGACCAGCAGCCACTGGCCGTGCGACATGTCCGGCCCCATGGCCAGTACGGCGAACATCACCGGGATGTTGTCCACGATGGCCGAGAGCACACCGACCAGGATGTTGGCGGTGGTTGCGCCCAGGTCGGTGTACATGAGTTCGGAGACCAGTCCCAGGTAGCCCAGGGTGCCCAGGCCGCCGACGCACAGGATGATGCCGTAGAAGAACATCAGGGTGTCCCACTCGGCGCGTTCCATGGCGTGGAAGATGTTGAAATGCGCGTCGCCGCGGTCGTGGGCGGTGGGTGCCTCGGGTTCGCCCTCGATGCCCAGACCCTGTTCGCCCGGGTGCTCGCGTTCCTCGATACGCGAGCCGCGGCGCTTGAGGTAGTAGCCGTAGAACTTCAGGAAGCCCAGGCCGGTCATCATGCCCAGCACCGGCGGCATGTGCAGGAAGTTGTGGGCCGAGACGGCCATGACGATGGTCAGCACGAACAGGCCGACCACCACCCAGGCGCCGTGCTTGAGCGGGGCTTCGCCTGCCTGCACCGGTTCGGGCTGTTCCTTGGAGACCACCACCGACATGATGGCCGCGGGCACCAGCCAGTTCACCACCGAGGGGATGAACAGGGCGAAGAACTCGTGGAAGGCGACCATGCCCTTCTGCCAGACCATCAGGGTGGTGATGTCACCGAAAGGCGAGAAGGCGCCACCGGCGTTGGCGGCGACCACGATGTTGATGCAGGCCACTACCACGAAGCGGTGATTGCTGCCGCCCACGGCCATGGCCACGGTGGCCATCAGCAGGGCAGTGGTCAGGTTGTCGGCCACCGGCGAGATGAAGAACGCCAGCAGGCCGGTCAGCCAGTAGATGGTACGCAGCGAGAATCCTCGCGAGATCAGCCAGATGCGCAGGGTGTCGAAGACTCCGCGCTCCTCCATGGTGTTGATGTAGGTCATCGCCGCCAGCAGGAACAGGAACAGCTCGGCGAATTCCAGCAGGTTGTGGCGCACCGCCTCCTCGGCGGTATGGGTGTCGCCCGCCTGGGAAAACACGATGGCCACCAGGGTCCAGATGATGCCGGCAGCGACGATCACCGGCTTGGACTTGCGCAGGTGCAGCGATTCCTCGCCGATCACCAGGGCGTAGGCCAGGATGAAGATGCCCACCGAGAGATACCCGGCCCAGTGGCTGGTGAAGTTCATGCCGTCGCCGCCGGCCGAGGCCAGGGCCAGACCGGGGAACAGGGTCGGGAGCAGTGCCCAGAACAGGTGCCGGCGGCGTCCTGGCCGGGGGGTGTCGTGGGTGGGGGTCTCCGTGGCGTATGGCTTCATGGTGTTTCCCTTGTTCATCTGGTTCATCTGGTGATTCTTCGGTTGGCCCATCGGGCGGGAACAGGATTCGCATCCTAGCAAAGGTGCGCCCCGGGGAAAGCCCTGCCATGGACCGGAATTGTCTTCCGTAACGGCATCGGGCGGTGTGACTTTAGGGTGGTTTGAATGAAGCAAGTTTTCTTTTGTCTCCGCACTCCGACCCTCTCCTCCAGAGGCAGTGCTCCACGCTGATATCCTGACGGGGCCGCTGACCCTGCCAGGGTGTACGGATCAGGGGCGGGCCTTCTACATCCTTCGGGGGAGGGGGCTTTCCTGTTTCGCGAGGCGGCGGGCGGTGTGGGCATGCTAGACTGCGCGCCTGATTTTCGGGTTTGCAACAGGCCATGAGACTCTGCGACCGCGACATCATTGCTGCGCTGGATGCCGGACGCATCCGGCTCGACCCCCGTCCCGACGTCAGCCGCATCAGCGGTGTGAGTGTGGACTTGCGCCTGGGCGACCGTTTCCGGGTGTTCAGCTCGCACCAGACGCCCTACATCGACCTCTCCGGTTCGCGCGAGGAAGTGAATGCCGCGGTCGAGAAGGTGATGAGCGACGAGATCGTGGTGGGCGAGGGCGAGCGTTTCGTGCTGCACCCGGGCGAGCTGGCGCTGGGCATCACCCTGGAGTCGATCACCTTGCCGGACGACCTGGTGGGCTGGCTGGACGGGCGCTCCAGCCTGGCGCGCCTGGGACTGATGGTGCACGTGACCGCGCACCGCATCGACCCGGGCTGGAGCGGCAACATCGTGCTGGAGTTCTTCAATTCGGGCAAGCTGCCGCTGGCATTGCGCCCCGGCATGGCGATCGGTGCCATGAGTTTCGAGACCCTGAGCGGTCCGGCCGAGCGGCCCTATACCAAGCGCAAGGACGCCAAGTATCGCGACCAGTCGGGGCCGGTCGCCAGCCGCATCAGTCAGGACTGAGCGGCCGGCCAGCGCACCGGTTCGGGTAGCCGGTCGCCGTCGAGCAGCACGCCGTGCGTCGGGTCCAGGCGCAGCCTTCCTTCCGCGAACCACTGGATCACCGTCGGGTAGATACGGTGTTCCTGTTCGAGCACGCGCGCGGCCAGGGTCTGCTCGTCGTCGCCGGGCAGTATGGGCACCTCGGCCTGCAGGATCACCGGCCCGCCGTCCAGTTCCTCGGTCACGAAGTGCACACTGGCGCCGTGTACGGTGCGCCCGGCCTCCAGCGCGCGGCGGTGGGTGTGCAGGCCCTGGAAGTCGGGCAGCAGCGAAGGGTGGATGTTGAGCAGGCGTCCGCTGTAGTGCTGCACGAAGGCCGGGGTGAGGATGCGCATGAAGCCGGCCAGTACCACCAGGTCGGGCTGGTAGGCGTCGATGTGCTCGATCAGCGCACGGTCGAAGGCCTCGCGGTCGGCAAAGCCGGTGTGATCCAGCACTTCGGCGGGGATGCCGGCGCGGCGTGCGCGCTCCAGCCCGTAGGCATCGGGGCGGTTGCTGATCACCGCGACCACCTCGCCTTCGATGGTACCGTCGGCGCAGGCGTCGATGATGGCCTGCAGGTTGCTGCCACTGCCCGAGATCAGCACCACCAGGCGCAGTCGCTCGTGTCCACTCATGCGTATTCCACGAAGGGGGTATCGGTTTCGGCGTTTTCGATGCGGCCGAGGGGGATCACCGTCTCGCCCTGTGCGCGCAGCTGCTCGCTGGCCGCCTCGGCCGCCGCCTCCGGCACGCAGACCACCATGCCGATGCCGCAGTTGAAGGTGCGCAGCATCTCGGGCGGGTCGATGCGGCCCTGTTCCTGCAACCAGGCGAACACCGGGGGCAGGGTCCAGGCGGAACGTTCGATGACGGCCTTCGAGTGGGCCGGCAGCACGCGCGGCAGGTTCTCGGTGAGCCCGCCGCCGGTGATGTGCGCCAGGGCGTGCACTTCCACCTGTCCGAGCAGTGCCAGCAGCGATTTTACATAGATGCGGGTCGGTGCCAGCAGGGCCTCGCCCAGGGTGCGGCCGTCGAAGGCCTGGTCCAGGTCGGCGCCGCTCACCTCGATCACCTTGCGGATCAGCGAATAGCCGTTGGAATGCGGACCGGAAGAGGCCAGGCCCAGCAGCACGTCGCCCACCTGCACCTTGTCGGCCTGCAGGATACGCGACTTCTCGACGATGCCCACGGCAAAGCCGGCCAGGTCATAGTCGCTGCCCTCGTACATGCCGGGCATCTCCGCGGTCTCGCCGCCGGTGAGCGCGCAGCCGGCCAGTTCGCAGCCGCGTGCAATGCCCTCGACCACCGCCGTGGCCACGTCCAGGTCCAGGCGGCCGGTGGCGTAGTAGTCGAGGAAGAACAGCGGTTCGGCGCCGGTGACAACGATGTCGTTGACGCACATTGCCACCAGGTCGATGCCGATGCTGTCGTGGCGTCCCAGCTGCATGGCCAGTTTCAGCTTGGTGCCCACCCCGTCGGTGCCCGAGACCAGCACAGGTTCGCTGAAGCCTTTCGGGATCTCGAACAGGGCGCCGAAACCGCCCAGGCCGGTGAGCACACCGGGACGGAAGGTGCGTTTGACGATGGGCTTGATGCGTTCGACGAGCGCATTGCCGGCGTCGATGTCCACTCCGGCCTGGGCATAACTCAGGCCGGTGGCGTCGTTGGAAGGTGTGTTGCTGTCGCTCAAGGCGGACTCCGCGGAGGGGGAAAGATTGGGCGGCGATTTTACCCTCTGCCCCGGCAGGCCGCACCTGGAAGAGCCCCCATTTTTCGCGCCATCGGCCATCCTGTTACACTTTCGCGCCATGAAATCGACAATTGGCAAGTGGCTGTTGCTGGCGGCGTGGATGGTGGTGTCGGCAGGCGCCTGGGCGCAAGAAGAGGCTGACCTGTACAGTGGCCAGGTCCTGGTGGCCGACGAGGGACCACAGGCGCGGGCCGAAGGTTTGCGCCAGATCCTGGGGCAGGTGCTCGAACGCCTGAGCGGTCGCGAGAGCGTGGGCCGCGGCGGGGCCGCCGAGGCGGTGCTCGCCCGGGCCTCTTCGCTGGTACAACAGTTTCGCTACCTGGCGCCGCCCCAGACGCAGGAAAACGGCGAGGCGCCCGCGGGACGCCTCCTGTGGGCCCGCTTCGACCCCGGTGCGCTGGAGCGTCTGCTGCGTGAGCAGGGGGTGCCGGTGTGGCACGGCCGGCGTCCCCGGGTGTTGCTCTGGCTGGCCGAGGAGCAGGGCGCGCAGCGCCAACTGCTCAACCCGGCCGAGGATCCGGCGCTGCACGAGGCCTTGCGCCGCGAGGCCTCGCGCTTCGGCACCCCGCTGCAATTCCCCCTGATGGATCTTCAGGATCAGTCCACCCTGACGTCCGCGGATCTGTGGGCCGATTATGCGGCGGCCATCCGCGAGGCCTCGGCGCGCTATCCGCACGACCTGGTCCTGACCGGTCGGCTGCGGACATCGCCCGACGGGCAGTGGGCCGCCGACTGGAGCCTGTGGGACGGTGGGGCCGTCGAGCATTTCGAGACCCGGGGCGAGGATCGTATCGGGGTGTTGCGCGCCGGTATCGACGCCTTGCAGGAGCGCCTGCTGGCGCGGCACCAGCCGCAGACGGAAGGGACCGGCGAGGAGGTGCTGGTGCGCATCGAGGACGTGGACAGCCTGACCGTCTATGGCGAACTGATGCGCTGGCTGGCCTCCGAGCCCGATTTGCAAGGCGTCCACCTGCGCGAGGCCGATGGCAGTTCCCTGGTGCTGGGGCTGCGTGCCGCCGCCCAGGAGGTCCTGCTGCGGCAGCTCGACGCGGCATCCGTGCTCGAGGCCCTGCCGGGCATCGAGGCCGAGCTGGAACAGCCCCGGCGTCCCGCCGTACCGGGCCTGGCGGTGGTACGTAGCTATCGGTTCACGGGAGGGCGCTGATGCTGCGCCCGGCGTCGCCCCTGCGTCACCTGCCCAACCTGATCAGCGCGCTGCGCATGGTGCTGGTGGTGCCCATCGTCTGGGCCCTGCTGGATCGACGCCTCGAACTGGCCATCGGCCTGTTCCTGGTGGCCGGGGTGTCGGACGCGGTGGACGGTTTTCTGGCCAAGCAGTTCGGCTGGGCCAGCCGTCTCGGAGGCATTCTCGATGCCCTGGCCGACAAGTTCCTGCTGGTTTCCACCTTTCTCTGCCTGTGGTGGCTGGGCGTATTCCCTGGCTGGCTGGTGCTGTGGGTACTGGCGCGCGATGTGCTCATCATCGGTGGCGGCATCGTCTACAACTCGTGGATCGAGCGCTTTGTCCCCGAACCCAGTCCGGTGAGCAAGCTCAATACCTTTCTGCAGATCGTGTTGGCTGCGCTGGGCGTGGTGCACCTGGGGATCACGCCGGTGGCGGACTGGTTGTTGCACGTGTTGATGGGCGCGGTGGCGTTGACCGTCTTCTTCAGCGGGGCGGGTTATGTGCGTGAATGGACCCGGCGCGCGGCGCTGCGGCGTCATGCCCGGGATGGAGCATCGCATGGAGAATAGGCGACTCTGGGGGGTGCTCTGGCTGGCCTTCGGCGGCTGGCTGCTGTACCTGCTCTCGCCCATCCTCACACCCTTCATCGTCAGTGCCCTGCTGGCCTACCTGGGCGATCCGCTGGTCGACCGCCTCGAGGCGCGTCGCGTACCGCGTAGCCTGGCGGTGACCCTGGTGTTCTGCGTGATCCTGGGTGGGCTGTTCCTGCTGCTGCTGATTCTGGTGCCACGCATCGAGTCACAGTTGGTGCACCTGGCGCAGAAGCTGCCGCAGTACGCGGCCTGGCTGAAGGCGCACCTCGAACCCTGGCTGGCGCGCTGGACTGGTGCCGAGGGGCCGGTGTTCGAGCCCGAGGTGTTGCGCAAGGCGATTGCGGCACACTGGCAGAGCGCCGGCGGCCTGCTGGCAGGTGTATGGCAGTCGGTCAGTGCCTCGGGACTGGTGTTGCTCGACTGGCTGGTCAACCTGCTGCTGGTGCAGGTACTCACCTTCTACCTGCTGCGTGACTGGGACGATCTGGTGACCGCCGTCCAGGCCTTGTTGCCGCGTGGGCGAGTGGCGCTGATCAGTCGCCTGGCGCGCGAATCCGACGAGGTGCTGGGCGCCTTTCTGCGGGGACAGGTGGCGGTGATGTTCGCGCTCGGTGTCATCTATACCACCGGGTTGTGGCTGGTGGGGCTGGATTTCGCCCTGCTCATCGGCATGTTTGCCGGCATGGTGAGTTTCGTGCCTTACCTGGGCCTGATCCTCGGTGTACTGGTGGCCGGCGTGGCGGCCATCCTCCAGTTCCAGGAGGTGGGCGAGCTGCCCTGGGTGGTGGCCGTGTTCGTGATCGGGCAGGTAATCGAAGGCACGGTGCTGACCCCGCGGCTGGTGGGTGAGCGCATCGGTCTGCACCCGGTGGCGGTGATCTTCGCGGTAATGGCCGGTGGCCAGCTCTATGGCTTCTTCGGCATCCTGCTCGCCCTGCCGGTGGCGGCGGTGGCCATGGTGCTGCTGCGCCACCTGCTCGAGACCTGGCGCGCCAGCGGCGTGTACCAGGGCAGCGAATCGTAGGCGGGCGTCCTGTGAGAGCGGCGTCCCCGCCGTGAACATTCGGCCCGAGGACGGGCCTCCTACCCGTGGGAGCGGCGTCCCTGCCGCGAATGTTCGGCCCGAGGACGGGCCTCCTGCAGGTGAACATCCTTGCCGCGAACTCAGACGGACAGCCGCTCGCGCACGAAGGGGATACTCAGGCGCCGTTGTTCGGCCAGGGATTCGCGGTCCAGGCGTTCGATCAGTGCCGCCAGTTCGCCGGTGTCGCGCGGGCAGCGGCTCAGCAGGTAGCGCGCGACCTCGGGCGGCAGCTCCAGGCCGTGCCGTGCCGCGAGCTGGCGCAGCAGGTGTTCACGTTGTGCATCGTCCAGCGGCTTGAGGTGGTAGTTCAGGCCCCAGCCCAGGCGGGTGCGCAGATCGGGCAGGATGAAGCCGGCGCGTGCTGCCGCGGCCCTGGCGGAGAACAGCAGGCGACAGCCACGGTCGCGCGCCCGGTTGTAGAGTGCGAACAGCGCCCGTTCCCAGTCCGCGAGGCCGGCGAGGCTGTCCACGTCGTCGATGGCGATCAGGTCGAAGCGCTCCAGTCCCTCGAGCATTTCGGGGGCGAGTTGCGCATGCTCGGCGGCCGGCAGGTAGACCGGCATCAGCCCGGCCTCGCGGGCGGCCGTGCACTGGCCCATCAGCAGGTGGCTGCGACCGCTGTGTGGTGGACCGCTCAGGTAGAGCTGTGCCTCGCCGCTGCCATCGCGCTGCGCGGCGAGCAGCGCCAGCACCTGGCCGTCGTCGCCGGCGATGTAGTCTTCGAGACGGGTGGGGCAACGCAGCTCCAGCCCCAATGGCAGCTGGCGGCTCATTGCGATGTCTGCGCCCGCCAGCGAATGAAGTAGCTGCCGGCCACGATGTAGCTCACCGCCAGGCCGAACTCCAGCCAGCCCCAGCCGCGGGCCGGCCAGTCTGTGCTCCAGCCGATGGTGCCCCGTGCAGCAGCGGGATCAGCGCGGCCAGGCTGCCCCAGATCATGGCCCGATTGCGCCCGTGCAGGATGCCGCGCAAGGGGATCAGCAGGGGGGCGACCAGTACCAGCAGGGTGAGCGAGATCTGGTTGCGCGGCAGCCCGCCCAGGCGGATCGCCCAGGCCATGCCGAAGACGATCAGCCCCAGGTAGCAGGCGAGCGAGAGGCCGCGGGCCACGCCGACCTGGTTCATGGGTCGCCGCCCAGGCGCCGTGCCAGTTCGGCCAGGCGCCGTCCCAGGGCCTGGCAGAGACTCGCCTCGGTTTCGCTCAGCGGCAGGTTGCTGTCGGGGCCGGCCAGGTGCGAGGGGCCGTAGGGCGTGCCGCCCTCGCGGGTGGTCATCAGCTCGGGCTCGGAGTACGGTAGGCCGACGAGCAGCATGCCGTGGTGCAGCAGCGGGAGCATCATGCTCAGCAGGGTGGTCTCCTGGCCGCCGTGCAGGCTGCCGGTGGAGGTGAACACCGCGCCTGGCTTGCCGGTCAGCGTGCCGTCCATCCACAGGGCGCTGGTGCTGTCGATGAAGTACTTCAGGGGCGCGGCCATGTTGCCGAAGCGGGTTGGACTCCCCAGTGCCAGAGCGGCGCATTCGCGCATGTCTGCCTCGGTGACATAGGGTGCGCCCTCGTCCGGCACCGGCGGCGCGACGGCCTCGTGCTCGGCGGAGACCGGCGGCACGGTGCGCTGGCGGGCTTCCAGCCCGCCGGCCTCGACGCCGCGCGCAACCTGGCGGGCCATCTCGGCGGTGGCACCGTAGCGGCTGTAGTAGAGGATGAGCACATGGGCCATCAGAGGATCTCCAGTATCTGTTCCGGCGGACGGCCCAGGGCCGCCTTGCCGTCATGGACCACGATGGGGCGCTCGATCAGCTTCGGGTATTTCACCATCAGCGCGATCAGTTCGTCGTCGGACAGGGAGGGATCATCCGCACCCGAGGCCTTGTACTCGGGCTCGCGCTTGCGCATCAGGTCGCGCGGGCGCAGGCCCAGCATGTCGAGAATCCGGCGCAACTCGTCCTCGCTGGGCGGGGTCTCCAGGTACTTGATGATCTCGGGCTCGATGCCGCGTTCCTGCAGCAGTTGCAGGGTCTGGCGGGATTTGCTGCAACGGGGATTGTGGTAGATGCGAATGCTCATCGGTGCCTCGTCTCCCGGGTGGTAAACAGGCGCTATGTTAGCACCCGCGAGGCAGGGCGCGGCAGTGAGGCCGCGCTCAGTCGAGCAACGAGACGTGGATGATCTCGGTGTCCGGGAACTGGGCCGCCCGACGCTCGTGACGTACCTGGTAATGCTTGTTGATGCCTTCGAGCGTTTCGATCGTGCCTTCCCCGGTGAAGTGCCCCAGTGGAGCGATCAGCTGGAAATGGCTGTGCGAGCGGTCGGCATTGAGCAGCGCCGGTTGTCTCGTGCTGCCCAGAGTGACGGGGGTCACGTGTCCGACCAGGCGCTCGACGCCGATGTACTGATATCGGTTGTCGTCCACCAGGCGTCGCCGCATCTGCGCCACGAAACCGCTGTGCTCCTGGCTTCCTGGCGGGTAGTCGAGTTCGAACAGCAGCCATTCGCCGGGTTCGGGAATGGGAACCCGGGCCGGCAGCAGGAAACTGGCCCCGCCGAAAGAGGCGTCGTTCTGGCGGCAGGGGATGCCGCCGGACGGCGGCTCCCCGGTGTATTCCAGTTGCTCGCGTCCCGACTGGAGTTCCGTCAGCCGTTGATGCACGGCCTCGAAGCCCTGGATGAAGTGGTAGTCGGCATTGCGGATCTGCCGCGGGTGCCGGCGTTCGCGTCGGCCGGCGATCAGGCCTCCCAGGTCGGCGGCGAGCCAGTGGCGCAGCCGGCAGGGGCGTGGCTCGTCCTCTTCGGCCGGCAGTTTCTGCAACATGGCGTTGAGCCCATGCAGATAGACCTTGCGGGCCTGGCCTTGGTTCGTTGGCCGCCGCGAGAACTCCAGCGGCGTGCTCTCGCCCGACAGGTCCACCGGGATGCGGTAGCGGTCCTTCGTCTCGCGGGACAGACGCAGGGCGTCCACGGCCCCGGGCAGCTCCCGCACCAGTTGCTGAATGCAGCGCACCGAGTGCCGGTGGGGGTCGGACAGCAGAAGCACCAGCGCGCTGAAGAAGGCGCCGTTTGCGGTTGCCGGGTCGCGAGTCAGGCAGAGCGGGCTTTCGCAAGTCACCTGGCCGAGGTCGTGGCGTTCCGCTACGTTGTAGAGTTGCACCATCTGGCGCCAGATGGTGGGGCGCAGCATCTGGTGTTCGATCATGTTGTGCTGGATGATACGCCCCAGCATCAGCAGGGCGGCATGCAGATCGGACGGGTTTGGCGGCTTGCCGTCGGACAGACGCATCTGCGCGGCGCGCATGTGCGCGCTGGCCAGTTCTCCTGCAGCAGGCCGGGAAAGGGTTCCAGCAGATCGCGCTGGTTGCGTGTGCGGGCCACTGGTTGGGTGCCCAGGGCGTCCAGCGCCTGCGTCTGCAGGGTGGCTACCGGCTCGTGATAGCAGCGGAGGAGTTCTTCGTAACGGCGGGCCGGCTGAGGGTCGCGCACCAGAAAGGCCAGCTGGCGTTGCAGCTGTTGGATGGTGTACTTAGGATTGGTGGGCGGAAGTTCCTCCAGCCATGAACGCAGTTCCCGGACGTTGACAATGGCGTCGGGGTGTCGGGCGATCAGCGGCTGTGGAATATCCAAGTACTCCTTGCCCTCAGGCGATAAGGCGGTCCGTAGCATATCCCTATGTCTCATATTGTTTTATTTGTGGGAAAGTATAGTGATTTCAAGGAATCCCGCAATTGTGCGGGCGCTTCCCGGGAACCAATGGAATAACCCGGGGGGCTGAGGAGTCATTCAGGTCGCGACGCCTGGGTTGCCAGCGGTAGTCGTGGTGAATTCGTGATGGGGGATCCCCGATGAAGAGATTGCGTAGGAGTTGGCCCCTGGGGGTGTTGCTGGTCTGGTGCCTGGCGGGGGTGGCGTGGGCCAGTCCGGATTTCGCCTTGCCGGATCTGCACGGCAAGGTACATCGCCTTTCCGATTACCGGGGGAAGTGGGTGCTGGTCAACTACTGGGCCACCTGGTGTCCGCCGTGCCGCGAGGAGCTGCCGGAGCTGGAATCGTTCTACGCGGGCTCCGATGGGGAGCGGGTAGTGCTGGGGGTCAACATCGAGGACATCGGCAAGGAGGAACTCGCCGTCTTCGTGGACGAGCAGTTCCTGTCCTATCCCATCCTGCTGGCGGGCGCGCGTCCCGAGCACGACCAGTTGCTCGGCCCCATTCGCGGCCTGCCCACCTCATACCTGATCTCGCCCCAGGGCAAGGTGGTGGCGCGCCAGGTGGGGCCAGTGTCCGCCAAGGACATCGAGGATTTCATCGAACATTACGAAGAACAGGCGAGCGCGGAGCGCGCGCCCAGGGGGTAGCACGGTGGGTCGGTTCGGTAAACGCGTGTTGGTCGGGTGGTTGTGGTATTGCCTGCTGGTTGGGACGGCGCTGGCCCAGCCGGGCCGCGATCCCGACCAGTATTTCTTCAACGAGACCTTCTGGGACCTGAAGGAGGAACTGGCCAATGCCCGCGAGCAGGGCAAGCAGGGCATTCTCATCATGTTCGAAATGGATGAATGCCCGTTTTGTCACCGTATGCGCCAGACGGTGCTCAATCAACCGGAGGTGCAGGAGTACTTTCGGCAGCATTTCATCAATATCGCGATAGATATCGAGGGGGACGTCGAGGTGGTCGATTTTCAGGAGCGTTCCACGACCATGAAAGACTTCGCCTTCCGCCAGTACCGAGTGCGCGCGACGCCGGTTTTCGCCTTCTTCGATCTCGATGGCAAGTACATTCGACGGGCACGCTACACCGGCGCCACGCGCGACAAGAAGGAGTTCCTGTTACTGGGGCGTTACGTGGTGGAACAGGCCTACCGGAAGGAATCGTTCGCACGCTACAAGCGACGGATGCGCAAGCGGGAGCATTGAGTATGCGCTGGTGGTGTCTGCTGGGTCCGTGCTTGCTGGGCGCGTTATCGCTGGCAGCCGTGGCCGCCGTGCGCGAGAGCGCGGCGCTGGAGGGAGTGCACCTGACGCTGGGGGGCGAGTTGCGGCTCATCCAGCCTTCATCGCTGGCGACGAATCAGGACCATAACGACAGCCGGGCTCACCTGCTTCTGGAGAAGCGGCTCTATGATGCCGGATATTCCACGGCCCGGGAAACGGCAGCGCAGGCGCGACTGGAAGCCGGGCAGTGGCGGGTGCGCGCGGCGCGCCAGGAACAGGCGCTGGCCATCATGCAGGCCTTCTACGATGTCCTGCTCGCCGATCTGGCCTTTGCGCGCGACAACGAGGCCATGTCCGTGGCCTATGTGCGCCTGGACCGGGGGCGTGATCGGCACGAGCTGGGGCAGCTCTCGGATCTCGACCTGCTGGCGCTGGAGAGCCGTTACGAGGAGACCCACCGTGCCCAGCTGCGCAGTGCCGCGCGGCAGCGTACCGCGCGTTCCCGCCTGGCGCTGGTCCTGGGACGTCCCGGCGAGCTGTCTTCGGAACTGGTGATGCCGGACATCGAAGTGAAGGCGCCATCCGGCGAAACGTTCGAGACTTTCTGGGACCAGGTGCGCGAGCGTCATCCCCGCCTGCGGGCGCTGGTTGCCGAGCTGCGTGCAGCACGCGCGGCGCTGGCGGCGGCGCGGGCCAGCCAGGGCCCGGTACTGAGTGCGCGGGTCGAGGCCGGCGCCTGGCATCGCCGCACCGGCTCCACCCACCCGCTGGCCGGGGGGGTGCACGTCGAATGGCCCTTGCTCGATGCCGGGCGGCGCGAGGCGGCCGTCGTTCGGGCCGAGGCAGCGTTGACCCGTGCGCAGGCGGCCTGGCAGGCAGGTTTGCAGGAGGTGCGGCAGCAGGCGCTGGAGGCTTGGCTGGCGCGCGAGACCCTGGCCGCAGAACTGAAGAGCCTGCAGGGCGAGGAAGACTATCGTGACCTGTATCTCGATCGCAGTCGCGCCCTGTACGAGCAGGAGATCAAGACCGACCTGGGGGATGCCATGGTGCGAATCTCGGAGGTGCGTCTGAAGACGGCGCAGGTCCGCTTCGACTGGGCCCTCAACGAGGCCCGTCTGCGGGCCATGACCGGAGAGCTGCTGGAGGATCTGCCATGAAACCGGGAAATGTCCGGCGTATGTGCTGGCTGTCGTTGGTATGGTTGTGGCTGGGCATCGTCCCCCTGTCGTGGGCGGGGGAACTGGTCGGCACCCTGGAATGGAATCGTGAGGTAACCCTGGGAGTACTCGAGCCTGGAGTGATCCAGACAGTTCGTGTCGTCCCCGGGCAGCGGGTACGCCGCGGCGAATTGCTGCTGGCACTGGACCGACGGGCGCAGAAGGCCGATCTGGCGGCGGCGCGGGGGCGTCTGCAACTGGCGCAGGCCAGGCTCGAGGAGGCTCAACGCGAATTCGAGCGTGCCGAGGACCTGTACGAGCGGACCGTGCTGTCCGAACACGAGCGCGTCGTGGCGCATATTGGCCTGCTCGAGGCGCCGTTCGATGGCCTGGTGGTGCGGGTCGATGCGCGGCCGGGTCAGGCGGTGAACGGAACATTGGCGGTGCCGGAGTTGCTCGTGTTGGCCGACGATCACCAGTTTCGGGTACGCCTGTGGGTGGACGCGGCGACGCTGGATGCGTTGAAAGCTGCGCAGGCGCTGCATGTCGAACTGGCCGGGCGGCGCCTGCCGGTGCGCGTCTTCTGGTAGAGACTATTCGTAACCGGCGGAGGCCACTTCCAGCCCGTGCGGAAGGTGGCGGGCGCGCAATACCTCGGTGAGGATCTCGCCGTCGGGCATCAGCGCCAGCAGGCGGAAGCCCGGTTGCTGCTGATCGACACTGAACTCGTCCACCGAGGGGGTGAATTGCACGCAGGTCGAGGGGGTGCCCAGGAGGCGTATGCCGTCGAGGCGCTTGTCGAAGAGCTGGTGCACATGTCCCCACAGCAGGCCCTTGACCTGGGGATGGGCGGTGACGCGCTTGAGCAGGGCGTCGGCGTTGTCCAGCCCCATGTCATCGATCCAGTGGCTGCCCACCGGGACGGGCTGGTGGTGCAGGCTGACGAGCACCGGGCCGTCATGTTCGCGCAGGGCACCATCCAGCAGCTCGAGCTGTGATTCCGCCAGGTGCCCGCCCACCTGGCCGGCGAGTACCGAGTCGAGCAGCACCAGCCGCCATCCCTTGTGATCGACCACCTGGGGACAGGAGACATGCCTGCCCCGTAGGTGCTTGCGCATGACATCGGGCAGGTCGTGATTGCCGGGCAGGCAATAGACCGGGCAGCCGAACTCGTCGAGCAGCTGGGCCAGGCGCTGGTAGCCCTCGGGACTGGCATCGTGTACCAGGTCGCCGGTAGCCAGCACCAGGTCGGGTCGCCAGCCGGTGTGACGGAAAGTGGTGATGGTATTGCGGAAGCTGTCCATGGTGTTGACGCCCAACAGCCTCGAGTTCGTGTCGGCGTACAGGTGGGTGTCGGTGATCTGCAGGACCTTCAGGCACTCGGGTGGCAACGAGACCTTGTGGAGGTCACGTTCACGAGCCCTGCGGAAGCTGGCAGGTATGGAGGGGTTGCCGTGGGACACGCGCGTCCTTCTCTGCTCCGGTTTCAGGTTATAGTAGCCCAGAGCTTTCGGGCCAATAAGCCGGCGTTGGCCGGAAGTGTGAGCAAGTTCCCGCCCGATGGGCAAACTTGCCCTTGAATTTCGCTTTTCCTTTGCGACGGGGATGCCCCAGTCATGTCAAGAGCCCCAGAGACATTGCTTGTACCGGATTGCTCGGGTGGCCGGAGGTCTGGATCCAGGGGGGATGCATGACGCTCAATGAGCTCCGTTACATCGTCGCCGTGGCTCGCGAACGTCACTTTGGACGAGCGGCCGAGGCTTGTCACGTCAGCCAGCCGACGCTCAGCGTGGCGGTGCGCAAACTCGAGGAAGAGTTGGGCGTGAGCCTGTTCGAGCGGCGCAAGGGTGACATCAGTATCACTCCCATCGGTGAGCAGATCGTCAGCCAGGCCCAGCGGGTGCTCGAGGAGGTCGCCGGCCTTCGCCAGATCGCCCTGCAGGGGCGCGACCAGCTCGCCGGCCGGCCCGCTGCGCCTGGGGGCCATCTACACCATCGGGCCCTACCTGCTCCCGCACCTGATCCCGCAGCTTGCCGAGACCGCTCCCCAGATGCCGCTGGTAGTCGAGGAGAATTACACAGCGGTGTTGTGCGAGAAGCTCAAGCAGGGCGACCTGGACATCATTGTCATCTCCCTATTGTCATCTCCCTGCCCCTTGACGAGCCGGGCATCCGTACCCTGCCGCTCTACGAGGAGCCCTTCACGCTGCTGATCCCCAGCTCGCATCCGTTCAACCAGCAGGAGGAGGTCAGCATCGAGCAGCTCAGCCGCGAGAACGTGCTGCTGCTGGGTTCCGGTCACTGTTTCCGTGACCAGGTGCTCGAGGTCTGCCCCGACTGCCTGGGCAAGAGCGCCGACGGGCGACCGCGACAGGCCCTGGAGAGCAGTTCGCTCGAGACCATCCGCTACATGGTGGCCAGTGGCCTGGGAGTGACGGTGCTGCCCTGTACTGCCACCGGTGCCGAGCGGTTCTCGGAGCGCCTGGTGCAGATCCGTCGCTTCGCCGGGACTCCGCCCAGCCGTACCGTGGCGTTGGCATGGCGCAAGAGTTTCCCCCGGCCCGAGGCGGTCAATGCGGTGCGCGAGGCCATTCTCTCGGCGCCGCTGAGCTGTACCCGGCCGGTCGATATGTCCCGTCTCCCCACGATGTCCTGACTTCGGCCTCGCTGATAGGCCAGGCCTATCGTTCGAATTGGGATAAACAATTTCCCTTGTGCCATTGGCGCCCCTATATTTGACTTCGCTAGCACCGGAATCCACCGGTTCAATTGAAGCAAATGGAGGAAACACCATGTCACTGAAAGGTTCCAAGACCGAAGAAAACCTGAAGGCGGCCTTTGCCGGCGAATCTCAGGCCAACCGTCGTTACCTGTACTTCGCCGCCAAGGCCGACGTCGAGGGTTACAACGACGTGGCCGCCGTGTTCCGTTCCACCGCCGAGGGTGAGACCGGCCACGCCCACGGTCACCTGGAGTACCTGGAAGAGGTCGGCGACCCGGCCACCGGCCTGCCCATCGGCGGCACCGCCGACAACCTGAAGGCGGCCATCGCTGGTGAGACCCACGAGTACACCGACATGTATCCGGGCATGGCCAAGACGGCTCGCGAAGAGGGCTTCGACGAGATCGCCGACTGGTTCGAGACCCTGGCCAAGGCCGAGCGTTCACACGCCAACCGTTTCCAGAAGGCACTCGACGCTCTGGATTCCTGAGCCCCGGCTCGGATGACAAAGGGGCCGCAAGGCCCCTTTTTTCCGTATTACTTGAGGAGACACGGCAATGGCGGCTAGCAGAGAAGGCAGTCTCGAGGCGCCAACCCGGCACCCGATCGACTGGCGCAACCCCGACTACTACGATGAGGACAAGCTGTTCACCGAGCTCGAGCGCGTCTATGACGTCTGTCACGGATGCCGCCGCTGCGTGAGCCTCTGCAATGCCTTCCCGACGCTCTTCGACCTGGTGGACGAATCCGACACCATGGAAGTCGACGGAGTAGCCAAGGACGACTACTGGAAGGTGGTCGATCAGTGCTACCTGTGCGACCTGTGTTTTCTGACCAAGTGCCCCTATGTCCCGCCGCACGAGTGGGACGTGGACTTTCCGCACCTGATGTTGCAGGCCAAGGCGGTCAAGTACCGCAAGCAGGGTGCCTCGCTGCGTGATCGCACTCTGACCAGCACCGATGCCCTGGGCAGCATTGCCGGTATCCCCGTCGTTGCCGGCGTGGTCAATACGCTCAACCGCAATGCCGGTTTCCGCAAGCTGCTGGAGAACACCTTCGGCGTGCACCGCGACGCCCGGCTACCCGAATTCCACAGCAAGCCGCTGCGTGCACGCATCCAGCCCGATACGGGCGAGGGCGCGGAGCCCACTGGTCCGACCACCGGCAAGGTGGTCCTGTTTGCTACCTGTTATGGCAACCGTAACGATCCGAAGACCGGCGAGGACCTGGTGGCGGTGTTGCGCCACAATGGCATCCGGGTCACGTTGGCCGAGAAGGAACGCTGCTGTGGCATGCCCAAGCTGGAGCTGGGCGACCTGGAGGCCGTCGCCGAAGCCAAGGAGGTCAATATCCCGGTGCTCGCCAGGCTGGTGGACGAAGGCTGGGATATCGTGGCGCCGGTGCCGTCCTGCGTGTTGATGTTCAAGCAGGAACTGCCGCTGATGTTCCCCGACGACCCCGAGGTGGCCAAGGTGCGCGATGCCATCTATGACCCCTTCGAATACCTGATGTTGCGCCACAAGCACGGCAAGCTGAACACCGATTTCAAGAACCCCCTGGGCAAGATCGCCTACCACGCGGCCTGCCACCAGCGGGTACAGCGCATCGGCCCCAAGACCCGCGAGCTGTTGTCGCTGGTTCCGGGCACCGAGATCCAGACCATCGAGCGTTGTTCCGGCCATGACGGTACCTACGCGGTGAAGAAGGAATTCCACGCCGCCTCGATGAAGATCGGCCGTCCCGTATACAACAAGGTGAAGCAGGCCCAGCCGGATCATTATTCGAGTGACTGCGCCATGGCCGGGCAGCAGATCGCCAATGGTCTGGGGGATGGCAGCGAGCCGGAGCACCCGATCAGCTTGTTGCGCCTGGCCTATGGCATCTGAATCAGAGCAGGAGAAGACGATGAAACACCAACTGACGCGGGACGATCTCTACAGCCTGGAACAGTACGCCGAGGTACGCCCCGACTTCCGTGCCCGGGTGATGGCCCACAAGCAGGACCGGCGGGTGCCCATTGGCCCCAATGCCACCCTGTACTTCGAAGACGCCCTGACCATGCAGTATCAGATCCAGGAGATGCTGCGTATCGAGCGTATCTTCGAGGCCGAGGGCATCCAGGAAGAACTCGATGCCTACAACCCGCTGATCCCCGACGGCAGCAACTGGAAGGCGACCTTCATGATGGAGTACCCCGACGAGAACGAGCGTCGGGAACAGCTCAAGCGTCTGCTGGGCATCGAGAAGCACGTCTGGATACAGATCGGCGACCTGCCGCGGGTCACCCCCATCGCCGATGAGGACCTGGAGCGCGAGGACGAGGAGAAGACCTCCTCGGTGCATTTCCTGCGCTTCGAACTCACGCCGGAAATGGTCGAGGCGGTAAAGAAGGGCGCGCCGGTGGCCATGGGTATCGACCACCCCAACTACACCTACACGGTCGAACAGATCCCCGAGAACGTGCGCAAATCGTTGGTCAACGATCTCGATTGACCCCGGGGACGGGCTTCCTGAAGGCCGTGTGGGAGCGGCGTCCCCGCCGCGAACATTCGGCCCGAGGACGGGCCTGTTGCACCACCTGTGGGAGCGGCGTCCCCGCCGCGAATGGTTCGGCCCGGGGACGGGCCTCCTACAGGTGAACATCCCCGCCGGGAACATTCGGCCCGAGGACGGGCCTGTTGCACCACCTGTGGGAGCGGCGTCCCCGCCGCGAATGGTTCGGCCCAAGGACGCGACAGGACACCGCAAAGGCCGCGAAGGCAAGTTTTTCCTGGCCGCTCAGAATCCCTCGGTCGAGGTGAACAGGCCCACGCGCAGGTCGTTGGCTTCGTAGATCTGGCGACCGTCCACTTCCATGCGGCCATCGGCGATGCCCAGCACCAGCTTGCGCGAGATCACCCGCTTCATGTCCAGATAGTAGGTGACCTTCTTCGCCGTCGGCAGCACCTGGCCGGTGAATTTCACCTCGCCCACGCCCAGTGCGCGACCGTGGCCGGGGTTGCCGATCCAGGCCAGGAAGAAACCCACGCACTGCCACATGGCGTCCAGGCCCAGGCAGCCGGGCATCACCGGGTCGCCGGGAAAGTGGCAATCGAAGAACCAGAGATCGGGCCGGATGTCGAGTTCGGCGATGATCTGGCCCTTGTCGTACTTGCCGCCCTCGTCCGAGATCAGGTTGATTCGGTCCATCATCAACATGGGGGGCACCGGCAACTGGGCATTGCCCGGGCCGAACATCTCGCCGTGGCCGCAGCGCAGCAGCGCCTCGCGATCGAAACTTTCTTGTCTGCTCATGATGTGTCCTGACAGAAAACAGCGCGCGAGTTTTACCCCTGACAGGGCCGTTGTCAAATGTGTCTCAAGACCTGGGTGGGCCTGCCGCTACTGTCCGCAGGTCCCATTGTTCACGAAATGCGTATGGAAGTCAGCCGAATCGGCGAGGACACCTCACGTACCGAATCGCATCGATCCGGAGACGCCGACCGCTGCGCGGAAGTGGAGCAGCTGCGTGCCCAGGTCGAGCAACTGACCGCCGCCGGCACCGAGCTGGTCAGTACCCAGACACGCATGCAGTCGCTGCTGCACAATGCCTCGGATGCCATCATCCTCTTCGAGGGGGATGGCACCATTGGCTTGTTCAACCGCGCCGCCGAGCACCTGTTCGACGTGGCCGAGATCGAGGTGCTCTACCAGAAAGGCGAGCAGCTGTTCGACCTGCCCGAAGAATTCGCCGGCAACGTACCGGCCTATCTCTCGTACCACGTGCGCAACACGCCCGACCAGTACGCGAATCCGCTGGTGGCATTGCGGTCCTCGGGTGAGCGCCGCCTGGTGGAAGTGTCGATTGCCGAGATCGCCAGCAATGACCTGGTGTTGTTCGACGACTTTGCCGAGGATGCCCTCGAAGAGAACGGGGCGAACAGTGGCTTCGATGCCTTTCTGTGCATCCTGCGTGACATCACCGAGCGCAAGGCCATCGACGCGGAACTGCAGGCCCACCGCGAGCACCTGGAAGAACTGGTCGAGGAGCAGGTGCGCGAGATCCGAGAGGCCAAGGAGCAGGCCGAGCGCGCCAACCGGGCCAAGTCGGAGTTTCTGGCGAACATGTCGCACGAGCTGCGTACACCCATGCATGCCATCCTCAGCTATGCCGATTTCGGCAAGAAGAAATACGACCGAGCGCCGCCCGAGAAGCTGTTGCAGTATTTCGAGCGGATCCATACTGCCGGCTCGCGCCTGCTGGAGATGATCAACGACCTGCTGGATCTGGCCAAGGCCGAGGCGGGCCGCCTGGAATATCATCTGCAGGAGACGCGGCTGGATGAGGTGATTCGTCCGGTACTGGAAGAGTACGAAGCCCTGGCGGCCAGCAAGGGATTGCGCCTGGTCTACGAGTCGGAAGCCGATCTGCCCCCCTGCCTCATGGATCCGGAACGCATCGGCCAGGTAGTGCGCAACTACCTGTCCAATGCCTTCAAGTTCTCGCCGCGGGGTGGGACGGTCACCTTGAGGGTGCGTCGCGCTACCCTGACGGCCGGAGAGGCAACGATCCCGGCGCTCGAGTTGGCGGTGTGTGACCAGGGGTGTGGAATCCCCGAAGGCGAGTTGGAACAGGTCTTCGACAAGTTCGTGCAGAGCAGCGGCAGCCCCAAGGACATGGGGGGGACCGGTCTGGGGCTGGCGATCTGTCGTGAAATTGCCGAGGCGCACGGCGCTCGGGTCTGGGCCGAGAACGCCCCTGGCGGTGGGGCGCGGTTCTACCTGTGCCTGCCGATAGAGTAATGATGCAAGGAACGCAGGAAGTCATCATGAGTCATACACCCCGCTTGTTGATCGTCGATGATGAGCCGCTCAATATCGAGATTCTGCTGGAATATCTCGAGGATGGCGGCTACGAACTGGATACCGCCGAGGACGGTCAGGAGGCCTGGGAAAAGCTGGAGGCCGCACCCGATTACTATGACGTGGTCATTCTCGATCGCATGATGCCGCGCATGAACGGCATGGAAGTGCTCTCGCGCATCAAGGCACACCCGGTGATGCAGAGTATTCCGGTGATCCTGCAGACCGCGCTGGCCGCGCACGACGAGATCCTCGAGGGTATCCAGGCCGGCGCCTGGTACTACCTCACCAAGCCCTTCGAGGAGGACCTGCTGCGCAGCGTGCTGGGTACCGCCATCGAGGACCGCATGCGTTACCGGCGCATGCAGGAAGAGTCGAGCATGGCCAGCCGCACCTTCGGGCTGTTGCACGAGGCACGCTTCCGGTTTCGTACCCTGGAGTCGGCGCGCGACCTCGCGACCATGCTCGCCAATGCCTGTCCGCAACCCGGCAAGGTGGTGATCGGCCTGTCCGAACTGCTGATCAACGCGGTCGAACACGGCAACCTGGGTATCACCTACGACGAGAAGAGCGTGCTGCGCGAGGAGCACCGTTGGGAAGAAGAAGTGACTTCCCGCCTGCAAGATCCGGTACTCGGGGCCAGGGAGGTCGAGGTCTGTTACCTGCGCGGTGACGAGGCCATCGAGATCACCATCACCGACGAAGGCGATGGATTCGACTGGCAGGCCTACCTCGATATGGACCCTGCCCGTGCCTTCGATACTCACGGACGCGGCATCGCCATGTCGCGCATGATCAGCTTCGAGCGCCTCGAGTATCGCGGGTGTGGCAACGAGGTGGTCGCCATCATCGAACTGGCCGAGGGCTGATCGACTTCTTGTTATGTTGTCGGGAGGGGGCGTTCGCGGCGAGGACGCCGCTCCTGCGGGTGATCTGGGGGGCGGACCGAATCTTCGCGGCGGGGACGCCGCTCCCACATGGCCTGTAGGAAGCCCGTCCCCGGGCCGAACCTGCGCGGCGGATGGTTCGCGGCGGGGAAGCCGCTCCTGCCTGTAGGAGGCCCGTCCTCGGGCCGAACCTCACCGGCCGAACCGTGCTGTCACTCCCCCTGATTGCGTTCACGCTCGATGCGTTCGCGGATGAAGTCCACGAAGCGTTCCAGCGGGATCATTTCGTTTTCTTCGGCAGTCCGCGCACGGTATTCCACCTCGCCGTTCTTCAGGCCGCGCTCGCCCACCACCACGCGGTGGGGGATGCCGATCAACTCGGCATCGGCGAACATCACACCCGGGCGGGCGTCGCGGTCGTCGAACAGCACGTCGATGCCCGCGGCCCGTAGCTCGGCGTAGAGCCGCTCGGCCGCTTCGCGCACGGTCTCGGACTTGTGCATCTGCATGGGGATCAGCGCCAGTTCGAAGGGTGCCAGCGCGGTCGGCCAGAGGATGCCGCGGTCGTCGTGGTGCTGCTCGATGGCCGCGCCGACCACGCGCGAGACGCCGATGCCGTAGCAGCCCATGGTCATCACCACCGACTTGCCGTTTTCGTCGAGCACGGTGGCGTTCATCTTCTCGCTGTAGGTGCGACCGAGCTGGAAGATGTGTCCGACCTCGATGCCCTTGACGATGCGCAGCGGGCCGCTGCCGTCGGGCGCGGGATCGCCCTCGACCACCTTGCGCAGGTCGGCCACCTCGGGCAACGGCAGGTCGCGCTCCCAGTTCACGCCGAACCAGTGCTTGCCGTCCTGGTTGGCGCCGCAGGTGAAGTCGCTGGCCACCGCTGCGGCGCGGTCCACGATCACCGGCATCGGCAGGTCGATCGGGCCCAGCGAGCCGGGGCTGGCGCCGACCGCGGCGCGGATCGCCTCTTCGTCGGCCATCACCAGCGGGTCGGCCACCAGCGGGTGCTTGATGGCCTTGATCTCGTTGAGCTCGTGATCGCCGCGCAGCACCAGTGCCACCAGTTCGGCATCGGCGTCCTCGGCGGCGCGCACGATCAGGGTCTTGAGGGTGCGCTCGATCGGCACGTCGAACTGCTCGACCAGTTCGTCGATGGTGCGCGCGTTCGGGGTGTCGACCAGGCGTTTTTCCTCGGTCGGTGCCTCCGGGGCCTCCCCGGGCGCCAGGGCCTCGGCCAGCTCGACGTTGGCCGCGTAGCCGCCGTCGGACAGGGCGATGTCGTCCTCCCCGGTCTCGGCCAGCACGTGGAACTCGTGCGAGGCACGGCCGCCGATGCTGCCGGTATCCGCCTCGACGGGACGGTACTCCAGGCCACAGCGCTCGAAGATGCGACAGTAGGTGGCGTGCATCACCTCGTAGGTCTCGGCCAGGGATTCGTCGTCCAGGTGGAAGGAATAGGCGTCCTTCATCAGGAACTCGCGGGCGCGCATCACGCCGAAGCGCGGGCGGCGTTCGTCGCGGAACTTGGTCTGGATCTGGTAGAAGTTGACCGGCAGCTGGCGGTAACTGCGCAGCTCGTTGCGTGCCAGGTCGGTGATGATCTCTTCGTGGGTGGGGCCGAAGCAGAACGGGCGGCCGTGCCGATCCTCGAAGCGCAGCAGTTCGCTGCCGTACTTGTACCAGCGACCGGACTCCTCCCACAGCTCGGCGGGCTGCACCGCGGGCATCAACACCTCGAGGGCGCCAGCGCGGTCCATTTCCTCGCGCACGATGGTCTCTACCTTACGCAGTACGCGCAGGCCCAGGGGCAGCCAGGTGTACAGGCCGGAGGCCAGCTTGCGGATCATGCCCGCGCGCAGCATCAGGCGGTGGCTGGGGATCTCGGCGTCGGCCGGGACTTCTTTCAGGGTCTGCAGGGGGAATCGGGATACGCGCATGTCGGCTCGATCGGGCAGTTGAAGACGGCGTGATTCTAACGGAATCGCCCCCGTGCGGCAGCGTCGGTCACTCAAGTCGCGGGGATTCTTGCCGCTGAGGGGAATGATGAGTGCGATCGCCCGAACCCTGCCGCCATTGTCCGTGGAGGCCGCTGCCATTCGCTGGTGGCTGGCGGCGGTCCTGGCGTGCCTGCTCACCTGGGCGGGTTCCCAGTCGCAGGTGCTGATGTTCAACGAGGCACTGTACCGCTGGGTGGAGCAGGAGTATGGCAGCGAGGCGCGCCTGCGGGTCGAGCGGCTGCAACGCCTGGTCGAGACCCATCTCAATGATGCCGAGATCGACAAGATCCGGGTGGTGAACCGGTTCTTCAACCAGGTACGGTACGATGAGGACGACGTGCTCTGGGATCAGAAGGACTACTGGGCCACGCCGTTCGAGGTGCTGGGCCTGAATGCGGCCGATTGCGAGGATTATGCGCTGTCGAAGTATTTCACCCTGGTGAGCATGGGGGTCCCGGAGGAACGCTTGCGCATCACCTATGTCAAGGCGGTGGAGATCGGGCGGGCCCACATGGTGCTGGCCTATTATCCGACACCGGATGCCGAACCCTTCATCCTGGACAACCTGATCGATCGCATCGAACCGGCCAGCAAGCGTACCGACCTGGTACCGGTCTACAGCTTCAACGGCGCCGACCTGTGGCTGGCGGTCAACCGGGTCGAGGGACGCAAGGTCGGTGGCTCCGACCGGATCAAGCGCTGGCAGGCGTTTCAGAAGAAGCTGCGCCAGCAGATGGGAGCACATTCATGAGTCTGTCCAAGCAGTTGGTCGTGTTGATCACCACCCTGGTGCTGCTGCTGTTTGCGGGCACCTTTCTGATCAGCGTGCACAACACCCGCGACTATCTCGAGAACCAGCTGGCCTCGCACGCCCAGGACGCAGCCACCTCGCTGGGCCTGAGCGCTACTGCCCACGTGGCCAGTGGCGACCAGGCGATGTTCACCTCGATGGTGAACGCCATGGCGCACCGGGGAGATTATCTGTCGATTCGCATCGAAGACCTGGATGGCAGGGTGCTGGTCGAACGTCGCGCCGATTTCCGGACGGAGGTGCCGCAGTGGTTCATGGACCTGTTTCCGTTGCACCCCCCCGAGGGCAGCGCGGTGATGATGTCGGGCTGGCACCAGGTGGGCAAGGTGCGTGTCGTCAGTCATCCTGGGCTGGCCTACCGCAAGTTGTGGAATACGGCCGTCGATACCCTGGTCTGGTTCTTCGTGGCGGCAGGTGGCCTCCTGCTGCTGGCGCTTGTCCTGTTGCGCTGGATGCTGCAACCGTTGAAGAAGGTGGAATGGCAGGCCGAGGCGATCTGCAACCGCGAGTTCCCGGTTGTCGAGGAGAGACCCTTCACCCTGGAGTTCCGACGCGTGGTCGAGGCCATGAACCGCCTGTCGACCAAGGTCCGGCAGATGCTGGACAACGCCGAGCGCCTGGCCGAGCGCCTGCGTGAGCAGGCCTATACCGATGCCCTGACCGGGCTGGCCAACCGGCGGCACTTCATGGCGGTGCTGGAGAGCCGTCTGGCCGACGAGCAGAGCGCGGGCGGCCTGTTGCTGGTGCAGATCCGCGATTTCAAGGCCTTCAACGATACCCGCGGTTACCAGTCAGGTGACCAGCTGCTGGTGGCGGTTGCCGATCTGTTGCGCCAGGAGACCGCCGGCCTCGAGGGAACGACCCTGGCGCATGTCGCCGGCGCCGATTTTGCCGTGTTGTGCGAAGGCCTGGACGAGGCGCGGCTGCGTGAACTGGCAGCGCGTATCGCGGCGGCACTCGGTGGCCTGTGTGCCGTGCAGGAAGGACTGCCGGACGATGTGGGGCAGGTGGGTGGAGTGATGTATCGCGACCAGGAGGTGGGTGAGTTGCTGGCACAGGCCGACCTTGCGCTGCGTCAGGCCCGCCAGGCCGGGGGCAATTCCTGGGTCGTGCTCGAATCGGCACGTTCCGCTTGTGTCACGCGTTCGGCCACGCAATGGCGAGAAGCGATCGAGCGTGCACTCGACAAGGGCTTCTTCCAGATGCAGGCGCAGGGGGTCTACGCCGCCGATGGGACGCTGCTGCACCGCGAACTGTTCCTGCGGCTGATCGATCTGGAAGACGAAGGTGCCATCGTTCCGGCTGGCGTCTTCGTGCCGGTGGCCGAGTCGCTGGGTCTGGCGGTGCGCATCGATCGTTGGGTAGTCACCGAGGTCTGCGAGCGCCTGTCAGGGGTGTTCGGCGAGGAGCGGCTGGCGATCAATCTGTCCTCCGGCAGCCTGGTGGAGGTGGAATGCCTCGACTGGGTAGAGCAGACCTTGCGTGCCCACCCCGAAGTGGCACGCCGGCTGGTGCTGGAATGGGCGGAATACACGGCCCAGGCGCACCCGCAACGGCTGCGCGAATGGATCGACCGGCTGGCGCCGCTCGGGGTCGAGTTCTCGCTGGATCATTTCGGCAAGGGCTTCAGCGCCTTTGCCGCCCTCCGCGAGCTGAAGGTGCACTATCTCAAGATCGATGCCGCGTTCACCCGCGATCTGGAGCAGGACCCGAAGGACACCTTCTTCCTGCACGCGGTCACCGACATCGCCCATGGCCTCGAGTTGCGGGTGATCGCCGAGGCGGTCGAGTCCGGGACCGTATGGGAGCGTCTGCGCGAGACCGGCATCGACGGTGGACGCGGGTATTTCCTGGGCGAACCCGAGGACGTGCGGGCCTGAAGGACCACAAATGCACCCTGACAGGGTCCACGTCCCTGTCAGGGTGTCGCATCAGGCGTCGATGCGCTTGTACTTGATGCGCTTCGGATTGACCGCGTCCTCGCCGAGGCGGCGCTTCTTGTCTTCCTCGTAGTCGGCGAAGTTACCCTCGAACCAGACCACTTTCGAGTCGCCCTCGAAGGCGAGGATGTGGGTGGCGATACGGTCGAGGAACCAGCGGTCGTGCGAGATCACCACCACGCAACCGGGGAAGGCGAGGATCGCCTCTTCCAGCGCGCGCAGGGTCTCCACGTCGAGATCGTTGGTCGGCTCGTCGAGCAGCAGCAGGTTGCCGCCCGACTTGAGCAGCTTGGCCAGGTGCACCCGGTTGCGCTCGCCGCCCGAGAGGTCCCCGACCTTCTTCTGCTGGTCCGAGCCGCGGAAGTTGAAGCGCGAGCAGTAGGCGCGCGACTGCACCTGGTAGTTGCCCACGGTGATGATGTCCTGGCCGTCGGAGATCTCCTCCCAGACGGTCTTGTTCGGGTCGAGCGCGTCGCGGCTCTGGTCCACCGCGGCGATCTTCACCGTGGGGCCGATGCGCAGCTCGCCGTCGTCGGGCTGTTCCGCGCCGGTCATGATGCGGAACAGGGTGGTCTTGCCCGCGCCGTTGGGGCCGATGATGCCGACGATGCCGCCCGGCGGCAGGTTGAAGCTGAGGTCCTCGTAGAGCACCTTGTCGCCGTAGGCCTTCTTCAGGTGCTTGGCCTCGATCACCAGATCGCCCAGGCGCGGCCCCGGCGGGATGTAGATCTCGTTGGTCTCGTTGCGCTTCTGGAATTCCTGGTTCTGCAGCTCGTCGAACTGCTTGAGACGTGCCTTGGACTTGGCGTGCCGCCCCTTGGGGTTGGAGCGTACCCATTCCAGTTCCTGCTTCATGGCCTTGATGCGTGCCTGCTCGGCCTTCTGTTCCTGCTCGAGGCGCTTTTCCTTCTGTTCCAGCCAGGAGGAATAGTTGCCTTCCCAGGGGATGCCGTGACCACGGTCGAGCTCGAGGATCCAGCCGGCCACGTTGTCGAGGAAATAACGGTCGTGGGTCACCGCCACCACGGTACCGGGATAGTCGTGCAGGAAGCGCTCCAGCCAGGCCACCGACTCGGCGTCGAGATGGTTGGTCGGCTCGTCGAGCAGCAGCATGTCGGGTTTGGACAGCAGCAGCCGGCACAGGGCCACGCGGCGGCGCTCGCCGCCCGACAGTTTGGTCACATCGGCATCCCAGGGGGGCAGGCGCAACGCCTCGGCGGCCACCTCGAGCTGGCGCTCCAGGTTGTGCCCGTCGGCGGCCTGGATGATGTTCTCCAGCTCGGCCTGGCGCTTGGCCAGGGCGTCGAAATCGGCGTCGGGCTCGGCGTAGGCGGCGTAGACCTTCTCCAACTCGTCCATCGCCTGCTTGACCTCGCCGAGGGCTTCCTCGACGTTGCCGCGCACGTCCTTTTCGGGGTCGAGTTGCGGCTCCTGTGGCAGGTAGCCGATCTTGATGCCGGGCTGTGGCCGGGCCTCGCCCTCGTAGTCGGTGTCCACGCCGGCCATGATGCGCAGCAGGGTGGACTTGCCCGCGCCGTTGAGGCCGAGCACGCCGATCTTGGCGCCGGGGAAGAAGGACAGGGAGATGTCGCGCAGGATCTGCCGCTTGGGCGGCACGATCTTGCTGACGCGGTTCATGGTGAAGATGTACTGGGCCATGGGTCTTCGAAAACTCGGGTTGAAAGCTTGAATCACCCTGTCAGGGTGTTGCCTGGTCAGGTTCCGGTGTGGAGCTGCGCCGCCTGCAGGGTGTTCTCCAGCAGGGTGGCCACGGTCATGGGTCCCACGCCGCCGGGCACCGGCGTGATCCAGCCGGCGACCTCCCTGGCCGCCTCGAAGTCCACGTCGCCGCACAGGGAGCCGTCGTCCAGACGGTTGATGCCCACATCGATGACGATGGCACCGGGTTTGATCCAGTCTCCCTGCACGAAGTTCGGCACGCCCACGGCGGCCACCACGATGTCGGCCTGGCGCACCTTGTCGGCCAGGTCGCGGGTGCGGCTGTGGCAGATGGTCGGGGTACAGCGCGCGGCCAGCAGTTCCAGCAGCATCGGTCGGCCGACGATGTTGGACTGGCCGAGGACGATGGCGTCCTTTCCTTCCAGCTCGACGCCGGTGTGCGCCAGCAGGGTCATCACGCCCTTGGGGGTACAGGGCCGCAGCACCGGCATGCGCAGCGCCAGCCGCCCGATGTTGTAGGGATGGAAGCCGTCCACGTCCTTGTCCGGGTGGATGCGCTCGGTGACGGCGTGTTCGTCGATCTGCACCGGCAGCGGCAGTTGTACCAGGATGCCGTCCACGTCGTCGCGCGCGTTCAGGCCGTCGATCAGCTCCAGCAGCACTTCCTGCGAAGTGTCGTTGGGGAGCTGGATCAGTTCGGACTTGAAGCCGGCCTTCTCGCAGGCCAGCTGCTTGTTGCGCACATAGACCTGGGATGCCGGGTTTTCGCCGACCAGTACCACCACCAGGCCGGGGGGACGCTGTCCCTCCGTGACGCGTTGTTCGACCTGCAGGCGCACCTGTTCACGCACGTCGGTAGCGATGGCCTTGCCATCGAGAATCTGGGCACTCATGGGACCTTGTCGTTCTGCCGGGTTGCTCGGATAGAGGCCGGAAATCATACCAGATGTGCTGTTGTTTCCGGCATGGAGACTTCGCGTCTAGAGAGGCCGCTGAAAAAGTACTCTCTTTCCCTGTCCCGCGTGTGGGGGAGCCCCGGAAGGGGAGTTCAGGCCTGTATTCGTCTCGTCCTGATCGTGTCCCCGCAAGCCAGGGAGAAACTCGGCCGGAGGCTCCCTAAAGTCCGGCAGAAAGGGGTCGTTAATCTCTGGGTAGCAGCGAGATATCCGTTCGGCGACTGGGAGTGCATGAGACCATGTTTGCTTTTGGCAGGACCCGGAAACGTCTGGAGCAGGAGCAGGCAAGGATGGCCGAATTGGAAAGCGAGAACCAGGCATTGCGCGCCCGGCTGGCGGAAGTGGAGGCGGCGCTGGCACAGGAACGCGAGGACGGGCAGCGTAAAGTCGCCTGGTGTGACTGCGTGGAACACCAGGCCGCTCTCACCCTGCGATCCGAGAGGGCCCTCGATGACATTCGCAATCAGGCGGGCCAGGGGGCGGCGCGCCTGCTGGATGAACAGAAGCAACTCAATGAGTCTTCGCGGCTGTTCAGCCAGAGCACGGTCTTCCTGGAGGCAGTCCGCAGCCAGGTCGAGGAGGTGGCGCGTTCTGCCGCCAGCGGGCAGGAGACGGTCAACAATCTCGACGAGGCGGTACAGGCGATCCACCAGTTCACCGACACCATCGCCGAGATCTCGGACCAGACCAACCTGCTGGCACTCAATGCCGCCATCGAGGCAGCACGGGCAGGAGAACAGGGCCGGGGGTTCGCGGTAGTGGCAGAGGAGGTACGCAGCCTGGCGGCCAAGACGGCGGACGCCACCGATCGCATCAAGGACCACGTGCAACGGGTGACCGGTTACGCCGACGAGACCAAGGCCGGCTTTGAAGGCATGGTCGATGCCAGCTCGCGCATGCTGGAGCAGACCGACCAGATCAACGACGTCATCGGCGAAGTCACCTATCTTTCGCAGGGCATGATCCAGACCATCAGCCGCAATGCGGCCGGCGCCTTCATCGAGGTGGTCAAGCTCGATCACATTCTCTACAAGTTGGCGATCTACAAGGTGCTCGCCGGCAAGAGCGACAAGTCGCCCGATGACTTCGCCAGCCACCATCATTGCCGGCTGGGCAAGTGGTATTTCGAGGGTGACGGTGCCCAGCTTGCCGGTTCGCCGGTCTATCAGCAGCTCGACGAGCCCCATGCCGTGGTGCATGAAGCCGGGGCGCGGGCGTTGCGCGCACGCCAGGCGGGCGATAACGAAGGGTGCCTGGCGGCACTGGAAGAGATGGAAGATGCCAGCGATCGCGTGATCACCCTGCTGGGAGAGCTGGAAGAAACCTATTACCAGCGGATGCTGGGTTCAGTGGATACCGGCGCCAGCAAGGTCGATCTGTTCTGAACCATCGCCGGATCTGCTGTTTCCTTCCACGCAGTCCGATGGTTTCGGGTGACCGGGAAAAGCGGGATGCCGGTTGACCCCCGTGCGGTCGGGACGTATGATCTTCCGCCTTCGCCGCGAGGCGCGTTCCTCGGGGTATAGCGCAGTCTGGTAGCGCGCCTGCTTTGGGAGCAGGATGTCGGGGGTTCGAATCCCTCTACCCCGACCAGGTTTGGCCCGACCAGATTGGGCAGCTGACCCCGGTGGTTTTCGTCCCAGGCGGGCAGAACATGCGCCCGTAGCTCAGTTGGATAGAGCAGCGGCCTTCTAAGCCGCGGGTCGCAGGTTCGAATCCTGCCGGGCGTGCCAGTACAATACAGCCAACCACGGCGTGGCCAGGTCGGTGGACAATCAGGTTTCGATGGTGGGTATAGCTCAGTTGGTAGAGCCCCGGATTGTGATTCCGGTCGTCGTGGGTTCGAGTCCCATTACCCACCCCATCTTCACGAGGGGCTGCGTTCGCAGCCCCTTTTTCGTTTAGAATTCCTGGCTTCCTGCCAGTTTTTGCCGAGGTGATCGAGCGATGTTTGACAAGTCCATGAAGATCGAGGGTTACGACGATGAGCTCTTTCGGGCCATCAGGGACGAGGAGCGCCGTCAGGAAGACCACATCGAGCTGATTGCCTCGGAGAACTATTGCAGCCCGCGGGTGATGGAGGCCCAGGGGTCGGTACTCACCAACAAGTATGCCGAGGGCTACCCGGCCAAGCGCTACTACGGCGGCTGCGAATACGTCGATCGCGCCGAGCAACTGGCCATCGACCGTGCCAAGGCCCTGTTCGGCGCCGACTACGCCAATGTGCAACCGCATTCGGGCTCGCAGGCCAATGCCGCGGTGTACATGGCGCTGTGCCAGCCGGGAGACACCGTGCTGGGCATGGCGCTGGCGCACGGTGGTCACCTGACCCACGGAGCCAGGCCCAACTTCTCGGGCAAGATCTACAACGCGGTGCAGTACGGCCTGGACCCCGAGACGGGCGAGATCGACTACGAGGAAGTCGAGCGTCTGGCCCGGGAACACAAGCCGAAGATGATCGTGGCCGGTTTCTCCGCCTATTCGCGCATCGTCGATTGGCAGCGATTCCGTGAGATCGCCGACAGCGTGGGTGCCTGGCTGATGGTGGACATGGCACACATCGCCGGCCTGGTCGCTGCCGGAGTCTATCCCAGCCCGGTGCAGATCGCCGATGTCACCACCACCACCACGCACAAGACGCTGCGTGGTCCGCGCGGTGGCCTGATCCTGGCGCGCGCCAACGAGGAGGTCGAGAAGAAGCTCAACTCCGCGGTCTTCCCGGGCATCCAGGGCGGTCCGCTGATGCACGTCATCGCTGCCAAGGCGGTGGCCTTCAAGGAGGCCATGGAGCCCGAGTACGTCGAGTACCAGAAGCAGGTGGTGCGCAATGCGCAGGTCATGGCGCAGGTGTTCATCGAGCGCGGCTACGACGTGGTCTCGGGCGGCACCGACGATCACCTGTTCCTGGTCAGCTTCATCGAAGCCGGGCTCACCGGCAAGGACGTGGATGCCTGGCTGGGCGCGGCCAACATCACGGTCAACAAGAATGCGGTGCCCAACGATCCGCAATCGCCCTTCGTCACCTCGGGCATCCGTGTCGGCACGCCGGCGGTGACCACCCGTGGTTTCGGCGAGGACGAGTGCCGCCAGCTCGCCAGCTGGATGTGCGACGTGATCGACGGGCGTGGCGATACCGCAGTGATCGAGCGGGTCAAGGGCCAGGTGCTCGATCTGTGCACCCGCTACCCGGTGTACCGGGGCTGAGCGGAGGCGGCCGGTGCGCTGTCCCTTCTGCGGCGCCCAGGACACCAAGGTGGTGGACTCGCGCCTGCACGGCGACGGTGACCAGGTGCGCCGTCGCCGCCAGTGCACGGTCTGCAAGGAACGCTTCACCACCTACGAAACCGCCGAGCTGAACCTGCCCCGGGTGGTCAAGAGCGACGGCCGTCGGGTCAACTTCGACGGGCGCAAGCTGCGCGCGGGCATGGACCGCGCGCTGGAGAAGCGCCCGGTGGCCACCGAGGCGGTGGACGCGGCGGTCAATCACATCACCCGCAAGCTGATGTCGCGTGGCGAGAGCGAGGTGCCCTCCAAGCTGATCGGCGAGCTGGTGATGGAGGAGCTCAAGGCACTCGACCAGGTGGCCTACGTGCGCTTCGCCTCGGTGTACCGCCAGTTCGAGGATGTGCAGGCCTTCAGCGAGGAGGTCGAGCGTCTGCGCCAGGAGCCGTCGCCCGAGGCGCGCCGCGCCCAGCTCGACCTGCTGGACAGGGAGAAATGAGCGCCGGTTTCGACCGCGCCGATCACGCCTTCATGGCCCGCGCCCTGCAATTGGCGCGCCGCGGCCGCTACACCACCTTCCCCAATCCGCGCGTCGGTTGCGTGCTGGTGCGCGACGGCGAGATCGTCGGCGAGGGCTGGCACCGGCGCGCCGGCGAGCCACATGCCGAGCGCGTCGCCCTGGCCGCCGCCGGCGAACGGGCGCATGGGGCGACCGCCTATGTCACCCTCGAGCCATGCAGTCACCACGGTCGCACGCCGCCCTGCGCCGACGGCCTGATCGAGGCCGGGGTGACGCGGGTGGTCGCGGCCATGGAAGACCCCAACCCGCAGGTCGCCGGGGAGGGGCTGGCGCGGCTGCGCGATGCCGGTATCCGCGTCGAGACCGGCCTGCTCGAGGCCGATGCCCGGGCGCTCAATCCGGGCTTCATCCGCCGCATGCATGGCGAGCGCCCCTGGACGCGGCTCAAGCTGGCGGCCAGCCTCGACGGGCGCACCGCGATGGCCAGCGGCGAGAGCCAGTGGATCACCGGCCCCGCAGCGCGTCATGATGTGCAGTTCCTGCGTGCGCGCAGTGTGGCGGTGCTCACCGGCATCGGTACCGTGCTGGCCGATGATCCCTCGCTGAACGTGCGCCTGGACGGCGAGGCGTTGGGCCTGCCGTCCGACCTGCCGGTGCGCCAGCCGTTGCGCGTGGTGCTCGACAGCAGTGCGCGCACCCCGCCGGAGGCGCGTCTGCTGCGCCTGCCCGGATCGGTATTGATCTGTGTCGCCGAGGACGCGGACCCGGTGCGGGTCGCGGCCCTGGAAGCCGCCGGTGCCGAGGTCTGCCGCCTGCCGACCGACGCATCGGGACACCCCGCCTGGCCGGCGGTGATGGACACGTTGCGCGCGCGAGAGATCGACGAGGTGTTGCTGGAATGTGGTGCCACCCTGGCCGGTTCGGCGTTGCTGGCCGGGGTGGTCGATGAGCTTGTTCTCTACCTGGCGCCGCAACTGCTGGGCGATGCCGCGCGTGGCCTGGTGCATCTGCCCGGGGTCGAGCGGCTGGAGCAGCGTATCGAACTGGCGATGAACGACGTGCGCCAGGTCGGTGAGGATCTGCGCCTGACCCTGGCGGTCAGGCGATCCGGAACTGGCTGACCAGGGCGTGCAGCCGCTGTGACAGCGCGGTCAGGGCGTCGCTGGCGCGGTTGATTTCCTGGCTGCCTTCGGCCACTTCGCCGCTGGTGTGGCGGATGCGTTCGACGTTCTCGGACACTGCGGCGGTACTGGCGTGTTGCTCTTCCACCGCCTCGGTGATGTTGCGGTTGAGCTGTTCGATGCGCGACACCGCTTCTGCGATGGCGCTGAAGGTCTCGCCAGTGGCGCTGCCCTGTTGCACGGTGTGTACAGCCTGTTCCCGGCTCTGCGCCATCACCTCGGCGGCGGCGCGCGCGCCGGCCTGCAGGCGTTCGATCATTTCCTGGATCTCGGCGGTGGACTGCTGGGTGCGAGCGGCCAGGGTGCGTACCTCGTCGGCCACCACGGCGAAGCCGCGGCCCTGTTCGCCGGCACGCGCGGCCTCGATGGCGGCGTTGAGGGCCAGCAGGTTGGTCTGTTCCGCGATACTGCCGATCACGTCCAGCACGCTGCCGATGGCCTCGCTGTCACTGCTCAGGCGGGCGATGGTGGACGCCGCGGTCTCGACCTGCGAGGCGAGCTGTTCGATGGCGGCGACCGTCTCCTGTACCTGCTGTTGCCCGGCATCGGCCTGCTGACTGGCGCGGCGTGCATTCTCCAGGGTGCAGGTCGTGGCCTCGCTCACGTGGTCCATGTTGTGGCTCATCTGCTCGACCGCGGTGCCGACCTGGGCGGTGTCGTCCTGCTGCGCCTGGATACGGCCGATGTTCTCGCTGCTGATCGCCTGCAGGCGTCCGGCGGCTCCGGCCAGGTGGTCCACGGCCTCGCGCACCTCGCCGATGGTCTGGCGGATCTTGCCGGTGAAGCGGTTGAAGGCATGGCCGGTGCGGGCGATCTCGTCGTGTCCGCTGACTTCCAGCTCGGCGCTGAGGTCGCCGTCGCCATCGGCGATGTCTTCCAGGCGCTCCGCCAGGCGTGCGATGGGCCGGGCGATCAGGCGCAGGCTGAACAGGTAGGCGATGATCGCCACCAGCAGGCTGATGCCACTCATGCTGAGCGTGCTCCACTGGGCGGAACCCGTGACCTGGTCGATGTCTGCCAGTTGCTGGTCGATCAGGGCGCTGGTCTCGGTCTCGATCTCGCGGGCGAGTGCCATCAGGTGGTTGGCCGTGGCGTGGTAGTTCGCCCGTGCCGACTGCAGCTCGGTATGCCGTTCGAGGACCTGGGTGAACAGCCTGGCATTGTCCTCGAGGACACTGGCGATGGCCTCGGCGAAGGTGAGACTGGCGAAATGTCCCTTGCCGACCTTGCGGTCGTGCAGCAATTCGGCCTCTGCGACCTGCTCGAGGTAGATCTCCAGGTCGCTGTAGGCAGTGGCGGCACGCTCGCGCAGCGTGGCGTCACCGGGCTTTTCGAGCAGCTTTTCGAGCAGGAACAGCCGGCTCAGCAGGGCCAGTCGGGCGTCCGTGGTGGCCGAGACGATGGCCCATTCGGGACGGTCACGGGCATCGGTCTCGTCCTCTTCCGAACGGTTGATGTTCCACTCGGCATTGACCAGGGCCTGGCTGGCGATCTCTTCGGCGGCGATCAGCAGATCGCTGGTGTGTTCGAAGGCGGCCTCCAGGCCCGCGTGTTCTTCGCGAAACGCCTTGTCGAGCGCCAGCAGACGTTCCCGCGCCTGTTCGAATTCCTGCATCGAGCCATGGAGTTCCTCGAGGCGTTCGGCCGGGACCAGTCCCGAGGCCGAGAGCTTGCGAAAGGCTTCGCCGGTCAGGTGATGGCCCTCTGCGAGACCCTGTCGTGTGGCCTCGGGGCCCAGTCGCAGGGCGCGGTCGACGGCGATCATCTGTGTCTGTACGCCGCGGATGCCCTCGTTGATGGCTTCCGTGGTCTGGGCGACGGGGCCGCGTACCAGTTCGAGTGCCGTGCTCAGTTTTTGCACGGCAAGGTAGCCGACGGCGCCGCTGGCCAGGGTGAGCAGGGTGAGGGCCAGGTAGCCGATGCCGATCTTGTGGGATACGGAAGAGTGAAGATTCATTTTCATTTGCGCAATCTGTCAAAGGGTCGCCCGGGAGGCCCGGCTGAGTCCTGTGAGCCTTGTTTCGGCGTCGGGGAGGAATCCTTTAGGGGCGCTTCGATCACGTTCCTTCCGCGCTTGCGGGGCGGGTTGGTAGGGAGATAAAGGATTGTTTTGACTCCCCCTCCCGGCCTTCTCCGCGACGCGGGACGGGGCTACCGCTTTCGTCGCAATCGTTCTATATTTGTTCTCCATTTTCCTGGTGCGAGGTCTGGCGCATGCCTGCTCCGTTGATCGACAAGCTGGTTGCCGAGGGCGTGGACCGCCGCCTGTTGTGGCGTGGGCGTGAGCTGCATTCGCCGGGAGGAGACCTGGTGCCGAGCGGTTGGCCGGTGCTCGACGACTGCCTCGGTGGTGGCTGGCCGCGTGGTGCGCTGGGCGAGTTGCTCAGCCGGCGTGGCCTGGGCCTGTCACTGGCTTTGCCCCTGCTGGCGCGGGAGAGCCGGGCAGGGCGATGGATCGGCTGGGTCGCGCCGCCGCAATCGCCCTTTGTGCCTGCCCTGATGCAGGGAGGCGTGGACCCGGCCCGCCTGCTGCTGGTAGAGGAGCGCGATGCAGCCGAGGGCCTGTGGGCGGCCGAGCAGATGTTGCGTTCGGGCGAGTGCGGCGTGGTGCTGATCTGGCCAGGGCGTCTGGCCTCGGGCCAGATCCGCCGCCTGCAACTGGCTGCCGGGGAAGGGAATGCCATCGGCCTGTTGTTCCGCTCGCTGCGCGATGCCGCCCAGCCGTCGCCGGCGGCGCTGCGCCTGCGCCTGCTGCCCGCCCCGCTGGGCGTGGAGGTCGAGGTGCTCAAGCGGCGCGGTGGCTGGGGCGGGCATCGTTGCCTGGTGCCCTTGCGGCAACGGTGAAACGACATGCTCTGGCTGGGACTGTACTTTCCCGAGCTGCCGTTGGAGGTGTTCCTGCACGGCACCACGGACCGGTCGCCGGCAGCGGTGCATGCCGTGCGCGAAGGACGCGAGACGGTGTTGCGTTGCAATGCCACCGCGCGGGCCGGGGGAGTGCATCCGGGCCTGCCGGTGCCGGCGGCACTGGCCCTGTTGCCACGGCTGCGCCTGTGGCCGCGCGATGCCGGGCGCGAACGTCGGGCGATGGAGACGCTGGCGCTGTGGGCCTGGCAGTTCAGCTCGCGCCTGTACCGGGAGCCGGCGCTGCTGTTGTTCGAGATCGGCGCCAGCCTGCGCCTGTTCGGTGGCATTGAGGCGCTGCTCGGGCGCATCGAGGCAGAACTGCCCGCACTCGGGCACGAGGTGCGCCGGGCCGTGGCGCATACCGCCACCGCGGCGGCCCTGCTGGCGCGTGAACGACCGGGGGCGCGGGTCGCCTCGCGCGAGGCCCTGCTGCCCTGGCTGGAAGACATTCCCATGGCGCGGCTGAGTGCCGACCCGCGGGTGCGTCAATTGGTCCGCGACATTGGCCTGCACAGCATCGGCGACGTGCTGCGCCTGCCGCGTCCCGAGCTGGCGCGGCGCGTTGGCCCCGGCTTGCCGGCCCTGCTTGACCGCCTGCTGGGCGATGCCCCGGACCCGCGTCCGGCGTGGCGGCCGCCGCCGCACTTCCTGGAATGGCTCGAACTGCCGGCCGAGCTGGACGACCGTGAGGCCCTGCGTTTCCCGGCTCGCCGCCTGCTGCTGACCCTGTGCGGCTGGTTGCGCGGGCAGGGGGCGGCTACCCAGCACCTGCGCTGGCGCCTGCGGCATCCCGACGACCTGCCCGAGACGGCCTTCGCGCAGACCCTGTTGCGGCCCGAGCGCGACGCCGAATACCTGTTGGCCCGTTTCGGCGAGCGCCTGCAGCGTCTGGAACTGCCGGCGCCGGTGCGTGCCCTGGGGCTCGAGGTGCGCGACTGCCTGCCATTTTCAGAGCGCACCGCCGCATTGCTGGATGCCCCTGCTGGAGGGGATGCCGCGGGTGAGTGGCTGGAGCGCCTGCACAGCCGTTTGGGACCGCGTCTGACGGGGCTCTGCCCGGTCGCCGATCACCGTCCCGAGCGCGCGCAGCGCTGCTGTGTGCCGGGCGAGACGGGGGCGCGGCCGTCCTGGCGCGGCGAACTGCCCCTGTGGCTGTTGCCGCAACCACGGCCGTTGAGGGTACGCGCAGGCCGTCCCTGGCATCGCGGCGCGCTCGAACTGCTCGGGCCGCCACGGCGTATCGAGACCGGGTGGTGGGACGGCGACGATGTGGCGCGTGACTACTACCTGGCCCGCAATCCCGCCAACGAGCGCTTCTGGATCTACCGCGACCGGCGGGGCGGGGGCTGGTTTCTGCAGGGGTTGTTCGACTAGTTCTCTTGCTTGCGTCGGTGACCCTGTCAGGGGGGGCTTGGGATGCCGCTTCTGCCGTAGGAGGCCCGTCCCCGGGCCGAACATTCGCGGCGAGGACGCCGCTCCTGCCATCCTCGGGTTGAAGGGGGGTGTAGGAGGCCCGTCCCCGGGCCGAACATTCGCGGCAGGGACGCCACTCCTGCCATCCTCGGGTTGAAGGGGTCGTGTAGGAGGCCCGTCCCCGGGCCGAACCATTTGCAGCGGGGACGCAGCTCCTGTCTGTAGGAGGCTCACCCCCGGGCCGCGGTCGGGCGTGGTCGCACCAAATGGCGGGCAGGGCTTGCTCCTCTGTCCAGGGAGGAGTAGGCTAAAAGATAGTAACTGATTACTATCTTTGAAGTGACGGAATGAGTCCAGGACGCAAGCACCTGCCCGCCGAGGAACGCCGCGCGGTGATCGTGCGCACCGTGCTCGACCTGGCCGGCGAGCGAAATCCGAGCAAGATCACCACCGCGGCCATCGCCGAGCGCATGGGCCTGACCCAGGGCGCGCTGTTCCGCCACTTTCCCAACAAGGACGCGGTGTGGCAGGCGGTGATGGACTGGGTGACCGACCGGCTGCTGGCGCGCATCGAGCGGGCAGCCGAGGGCGTGGATTCGCCGTTGGCGCAGCTCGAGGCGATCTTCCTCGCTCATGTCGCGTTCGTCATCGAGCATCCGGGGGTGCCGCGCATCCTGTTCGCCGAGTTGCAGCGGCCCGAGGATTCGCCTGTGCGCAATGCGGTGCAACGCCTGATGCAGCGTTATGCCGGGCGCCTGGTGATGCATATCGAGCAGGGGCAGGCCGTCGGCGAGATCGATCCGGCGGTTGAGCCTGGCACGGCAGCCATGGCGCTGATCGGCATGGTGCAAGGCCTGGTCATGCAATCGCTGCTGGCCGGTGACGTGACCCGCATGCGCGCGGCCGCGCCGCCCCTGTTTGCCCTGTATCGCCGTGGCCTGGAGGTGCACTCATGAACCTGCCGCGAGGTCGTATGCTGACGGTGGGGGCGGTACTGCTGCCCCTGCTGGTGCTGTTCGCCTGGACCGCGCTGCGCGCTGGTCCCCTGGCGCCGATCGCGGTGCGCGTGACCCCGGTGGTCGAGGCCGCGGTGCGCCCGGGCCTGTTCGGCATTGGCACGGTGGAGGCGCGCGACCGTTACCACATCGGTCCCACTCAGCCGGGCCGGCTGGCCAAGCTGGGGGTGGACGTGGGCGACCGCGTGCGCCGGAGGCAGGTGCTGGCGGTGATGGACGACGTGGACCTGGGGGCGCGTATCCAGGCTCAGCAGGCCGCCATCCAGCGCGCCCGCTCGGCCGTGCGCGAGGCCCAGGCGCGGCTCGAGTATGCCGAGCGTCAGCTGAAGCGCTATGAACGGCTGCGCAAGGTGGGTTCCACCAGCGAGGAACTGGTGGCCACCAAGCGCCTGGAGCGCCGCATCGCCGATGCCGCCCTGCAATCGACGCGCGATGAACTGAACCGCCTGCGCCACGAACTGGAGGCGCAGCGCCGCAACCTGACGCTGATCAGCCCGGTGGATGGCGTGGTGGTGGCGCGCAACGCCATCCCCGGCGACACCCTGGTGGCCGGGCAGGCGGTGGTCGAGCTGATCGATCCGCAACGTCTGTGGGTGAACGCCCGTTTCGATCAGGTCAGTGCCGAGGGGCTGGTCGCGGGACTCCAGGCTTCCATCGTGCTGCGCTCGCGGGCGAGTGTGCCGCTGACGGGGCAGGTGCTGCGGCTCGAGCCGCTGGCCGACGCGGTCACCGAGGAGATGCTGGCGAAGATCGGCTTCGACCGCGTTCCCGATCCGCTGCCGCCGCTGGGCGAGCTGGCCGAGGTCACGGTGCGTCTGGCGCCCTTGCCCGCGCGTCCGGTGGTGCCCAACGCGGCGCTGCGCCGGGTCGATGGCGAACTGGGCGTGTGGGTGGTCGACGGCGAGTCGCTGCGCTTCGCACCGGTGCGCATCGGCGCGCGCGATCTCGACGGTCGGGTGCAGGTGCTCGAAGGGTTGTCGCCGGGCGAGCAGGTGGTGATCCACAACGAGAAGCCGCTGCGCATGGGGGCGACGATCCGTCAGGTCGAACGCCTGCCGGGGGTGAAGTCGTGATCAGCCTGGCCGGACGCGACATCCTGCACGCCTGGGGCAAGTTCGTGTTCACCGGCTTTGGCCTGGGGTTGCTGATCGGCGTCACCCTGACCATGGCCGGGGTGTACCGTGGGATGGTGGCCGACGGCCGGGCGCTGATCGACAACAGCGGCGCCGACCTGTGGGTGGTGCAGCAAGGCACCCTCGGGCCCTATGCCGAGCCGTCCAGCCTGTACGATGATCTGTGGCGTGACATCGCCGGCATCGCGGGCGTGGCCGCGGCGGCCAATGTCACCTATCTGACCATGCAGGTGGTGCGCCCCGACAGCGATGTGCGGGTGATGGTGGTGGGTATCGCGCCGGGCATGCCGGCCGGCCCGGGTTGGCCGCGTTACCTGGTGGCTGGCCGCCAGATCACGCGCGGACACTACGAGGCGGTGGCCGACGTGAAGGCCGGGCTGCGCCTCGGTGAACGCATCCGCATCCGTCGCAAGCACTCACCGTCGTGGGCCTGACCCGGCGTATGGTGTCCTCCAGCGGCGATCCCATGGTCTTCATCCCGCTCAAGGATGCGCAGGAGGCGCAGTTCCTCAAGGACAACGACAGCATCCACAGTCAGCGCCGCCGCACCCTGGAGAACCCGGCCTTCAACCGCCCGGGTGTGCCGGGGGTGGCCGAGGCGGTGATCGCCTCGCAGACAACGAGCAACTTCGTCAATGCCGTGCTGGTGCGGGTGAAGCCGGGCTACGATGCGCGCGAGGTGGCCGAGTCGATCCGCCGCTGGCAGCGCCTGCAGGTCTACGATCGTGCGCAGATGGAGGGAATCCTGGTCGGCAAGCTGATCGCCACCTCGTCGAAGCAGATCGGCATGTTCCTGGTGATCCTGGCAGTGGTCAGCGCGGCCATCGTGGCCTTCATCATCTATACCCTGACCATGGACAAGATCCGCGAGATTGCGGTGCTCAAGCTGATCGGCACGCGCAACCGCACCATCGCCGGCATGATCCTGCAGCAGGCGCTGGCGCTGGGTGCCATCGGCTTCATGGTCGGGCGCATCAGTGCCACCTTTGCCGCACCGTATTTTCCCAAGTATGTGCTGCTGATCCCGCAGGACGCGGTGGCCGGGTTCTTCATCGTGATGGCGATCTGCACCCTGGCCAGCCTGGTGGCCATCCGCATGGCGATCAAGGTCGATCCGGCCGAGGCGATCGGAGGCTGAGATGAAAGAAGGTGGCATTCTCATCGAGGGCCTGCGCAAGCGCTACGGCCAGGGCGACACCGCGGTGGATGCGCTCAAGGAAGTGAACATGCGTGTCGAACCCGGCGAGGTGGTGGGCCTGATTGGACCTTCCGGCTCGGGCAAGAGCACCCTGCTCAAGTGCCTGGGCGCGGTCATCGACCCCACCGCCGGGCGCATGACCCTGGGCGACGAGGTGATCTACGACGACGGCTGGACGGTACGCGACCTGCGCGCCCTGCGCCGTGACAAGATCGGGTTCGTGTTCCAGGCCCCCTACCTGATTCCCTTTCTCGACGTCACCGACAACGTCGCGCTGCTGCCCATGCTCGCTGGCGTGCGGAACGCGCAGGCACGGGATCGGGCGCTGCAGTTGCTCGAGGCCCTCGATGTGCAGCACCGGGCGCGCGCCATGCCTGCCCAGCTCTCCGGCGGCGAACAACAGCGCGTGGCCATTGCCCGTGGTCTGGTCAACCGGCCCCCGGTGATCCTCGCCGACGAGCCCACCGCGCCGCTGGACTCGGTGCGCGCGCTGGCGGTGATCCGCATCCTCGACGACATGGCGCGTCAGTACCGCACCGCGGTGATCGTGGTCACCCATGACGAGAAGATCATCCCCACCTTCCGGCGCATCTACCATATCCGTGACGGGGTCACCCACGAGGAACAGGGTGAGGGGCGATTGCCGGAGTAGGGCGCGGAAGGGGCGCTCGCCGATGGCAGATCCGGTCTGGTCGAGAGATTGTCTGAAATTGCCGGCTGACGGCGGTTCATGACGAATTCGAAGGCTCGCGGCGAGGACGCCGCTCCTCCATGCAGGAGGCCCGTTCCCGGGCCGAATTTTCGCGGCGGGGACGCCGCTTGTATGTTTCCTCTCGATGGGTCAGAAAGGACCTGTCGGGGCGGAGGGACGAACGCCGCATCTGACCTTTGACCTTGAGTACAGACAGTAGGAGAAATCGTCCCGCCCTCACCCCAGCGCCAATAAGGGATCTATCGGCCAATACGGACCGACAATTTTCGCAAGCCAGCGCCTTGGGTGAACCCCGACAAATCCTGCTCTCTACACTAGTCGGGAGGAAACATCATGGCAATGCCTGTGCAACCCCTGCTGATCGGTATCGATGTCAGCAAACAGGGCCTGGATATCTGTGATGACAGCAACGGCCCCGTCCAGTCGATTTCCAATGACCGTCAGTCCATTGCCGCCTGGCTCGATTCGCTGCCACCGGGTCCGGTCGAAATCGCCCTCGAGGCCACCAGCACCTTTCACCTCCTGGTGTGCGAACTCGCCTTCAAGGCCCGCCATACGATTGAACCGCCCCGGGTTTCCCGGAGACTCCATTTCTTGAGAGGATAGAGTCTATGGATACGAGCAAGAGATATTCCCCTGAGGTCCGGGAACGGGCGGTTCGCATGGTGTTTGATCATCAGGGCGAGCATGATTCCCAATGGGCGGCGATGACCTCCATCGCGGCCAAGATCGGCTGTACTGCGCAAATGGGTGAGACAGGCCGAGCGTGATCAAGGACTGCGTGAGGGTCTGACGACGTCGGAGCGCGAGCGGCTCAAGGCCTTGGAACGGGAGAACCGGGAGCTGAGGCGGGCCAACGAGATTCTGAAGACGGCGTCGGCTTTTTTTGCCCAGGCGGAGCTCGACCGCAAACTGAAGAGATGATCGCGTACATCGACGATCACAGGGATCGTTACGGGGTCGAGCCGATCTGCGCGGTGCTGCCGATCGCCCCGTCCACCTACTATGAGCACAAGGCCCGTGAGGCCGATCCACAGCGACTGCCGCGGCGATTGCAGCGGGATCGCGCCCTGTCAGACGAGATTCGACGGATCTGGGAAGAGAACTTCCAGGTGTACGGTGCCAGGAAGGTATGGCGGCAGCTCAACCGGGAAGGCATCGAGGTAGCCCGCTGCACGGTGGAACGTCTGATGCGTGTCATGGGGTTGCGGGGTGTGGTGTGAGGCCGCCGTTGCCGGACAACGATCGGCGACACGACGGCGGAACGACCACTGGACCGGGTGAAGCGGCAGTTTACTGCCACCCGCCCGAATCAGTTGTGGGTGGCGGACATTACCTACGTGGCGACTTGGACAGGGTTTGTCTATGTGGCGTTTGTCGTGGACGTCTATGCCCGACGGATCGTGGGCTGGCGTGTCTCCCGGTCGCTGAAGACCGACCTGGTGCTGGATGCGCTGGAGCAGGCGCTATGGTCGCGCCAGGACACAGAGGGCCTGGTGCACCACAGTGACCGAGGCTGTCAGTACCTGTCGGTGCGCTACACGGAGCGCCTGGCCGGGGCCGGCATTGATGCCTCGGTCGGTAGCCGAGGGGACTCCTATGACAACGCTCTGGCAGAGACGATCAACGGTCTGTACAAGGCCGAGGTTATCTACCGGCGAGGCCCCTGGAAGCATAGGGAGGCGGTCGAATATGCCACTTTGGAGTGGGTGGACTGGTTCAACCACCGGCGGCTGCTGGAGCCTATTGGCAACGTGCCACCGGCGGAGTTGGAAGCGGCGTATTATCGCCAACAGAAAGAGTCTGCCAAGGCGGCCTGACTCAAACAAAACAGTCTCCGGAATATCCGGGGCGGTTCACGCCTGCTGCGCCGTTACCTGGTCAATGAGCACGACAGCCTGCGCCCTTGGAGCCCGCCTCCCAAGGCCTATACCACCTTGCTGGGATTGCTCAACCGGCGTGCCGTCATCGTCCAGGCCAAGACCAAACTGCGACAAAGCCTGGCTGATCTGCCAGGCCTCAAGCCACAGATTCAGGCGCTCTTTGGTCACTTCAAGACACTTGAAAGAAAGATCGATCAGCAGATCCAGAAATGGCTCGAGAAAGCTGCCTGGAAAGACGGTGCCTTGCGTGTGCAGGCCATCGAGGGCATTGGCCCCCTCACCGCCGCCGCCCTGGTCACCGCCTTTCAGCGCGGCTCATTCCGCTCCTCCGACGCCTTTATCATGGATGTGCGCGTGCATGATTCCGGTCAGATGCGTGGGCGACGAAAGCTCACCAAGAAAGGCAACGCCGAGTTGCGACGCCTGCTCTACCTCGCTGCCATGCGCGCGTGTCGAACGCCAGCCTGGCGAGATTTCTACCAGCGGTATCTCGACCGCGGCCTGGCGCCGGTCCAGGCCCTGGTCCAGGCCCTGGTCATCCTCGGCAGAAAGCTCGCCAGGGTCGCTTTTGCCATCTTGCGAAATGAAACCGAATATCGGCCAAGAAATCGTTGCATGCAGACATAGGATCTCCTACCCGTGGGAGGCCCGTCCCCGGGCCGAATGTTCGCGGCGCGGATGCCGCTCCAAAGGTTTTAGCGCTGTCGGTCCACAACGAAGCGGGCCAGTGCGCGCAGGGTGTCCGCGCGCTCGCCAAAGGGCGAAAGGCTGTCCAGTGCGTCCCCGAGCAGGCGGTCGGCCATCTCGCGTGCCTCCTCCAGGCCAACCAGGGCGGGGTAGGTGGGTTTGCCGTCGGCCGCGTCCTTGCCCCGGGTCTTGCCGATGTGCGCGGTTTCGCCTTCCACGTCGAGGATGTCGTCGCGGATCTGAAAGGCCAGCCCGATGCACTTGGCGTAGTGGTCGAGGGCGCGCAGGTGCGCCTCGTCCACCGGGTCGGCGCAGAAGGCGCCCAGGCGCACGCTGACCCGGATCAACGCGCCGGTCTTGTGGATGTGCATGTTCTCCAGCTCGGCCAGGCTCAGCTCACGGCCCACCGCCTCGATGTCCAGCGCCTGGCCGCCGACCATGCCGCGCGAGCTGGCGGCGCGGGCCAGTTCGGCAAGCATGCGCAGTCGGGTAGCCGCAGGCAGGGCGTCCAGCCGCGGATCTTCGGCGATGAGCTGGAAGGCCAGGGCCTGCAGGGCGTCGCCGACCAGGATGGCCGTGGCCTCGTCATAGGCCTTGTGGCAGGTGGGGCGACCACGGCGCAGCTCGTCGTCGTCCATCGCCGGCAGGTCGTCGTGCACCAGTGAGTAGGCATGGATCAGCTCGATGGCACAGGCGGGCACGTCGAGACGTTCGGCCGGTGCCCCCAGCAGTTCGCCGGCGGCATGGAGCAGGATGGGACGGAAGCGCTTGCCATCGCCCAGCACCACGTAGCGCATGGCTTCGTGCAGGCGCACGGGGGTGACGCGGGCGGCGGGCAGGCAGGCATCCAGCGCTCGGTCGGTGCGCCGGGCCACCTGTTCGATGAAGTCTGCCAGCGGGAGTTCAGTCACCGTCGAAGGGTTCCGTGGCGGCGTCAGGCGTGTTGCTGGTGAGGATCTTCACCTTCTGCTCGGCCTGCTCCAGCGCCTGCTGGCAGCGGCGGGTCAGGGCAATGCCCTGCTCGAACGAGGCCAGCGACTCTTCCAGCGAGAGTTCGCCCGATTCCATGCGCTCGACCAGGGCCTCGAGTTCGCCCAGAGCCTGTTCAAAGGAGATGTCGTCGTTGTCTGCCTTGCTCACGACCGTTGTCTCTTGAAGTTTTCGCCATTCTAACGGCCCGTCGCCGAAAACGGTAAACTCTCCGCCGGTTCGTCCCGAATCGAGGAGGCAGGATGGCGTCGATGCGCAAACTCGTTTTTCTGTTGGCCTGGTGCCCCTTGCTGGCGCCAGCGGCCACCGACGTGGCCGATCCCTACGCCCGCTTCCAGGCCCAGGACGACTACGACGAGAGCCTGGAAGTCCCCTGGGTGGAGATCGAGACCCACGTGCAGAAGGGCCCGGACGAACAGGCGCTGGTCGAGCTGGAGAACCAGCACCTGCCGCCGGGCATGCGCCTGTTTGCCGATCTCGAACACCTGGCGGTCGATCCGCGCGATCACGTCAGCCGTCTGTGGCTGGTGGTGCGCTCGGCTCGTGGCGCCGACAACGCGACCTTCGAGGGATATCGCTGCGCTACCAGTGAGTACAAGGTCTATGCCTATTACAATCCGCGCCGGTCGAAACCCTTGCGGGTGGTGAACCTGCCGCGCTGGCGGGCCATCCGTCCCGCGAGCTGGCGGGACGAACTGGTGCGCGAGACCTTGTGCTCGGACACCAATCCGCGCGATCCCGACAGCGTGCGGCTGCGTCCTCAGCCCGGGGCGGCCGATTATCAGTCCCCTTACGAATGAACCGACGTTTTCCTTCATGAGCCAGTACGACGCCTCTGCCATCGAGGTCCTCAGCGGCCTGGAGCCGGTGCGCAAGCGCCCCGGCATGTACACCAATACCGATCGCCCCAACCACCTGGCGCAGGAGGTCATCGACAACAGCGTGGACGAAGCGCTGGCGGGTTTCGCGAAGCGCATCGATGTCCACCTGTACCGTGACGGTTCGCTGGAGGTGATCGACGACGGGCGCGGCATGCCGGTGGACATCCACCCGGAGGAGGGGGTGCCCGGGGTCGAAGTGATCCTCACCCGCCTGCATGCCGGCGGCAAGTTCTCCAACAAGAGCTACCAGTTCTCCGGCGGCCTGCACGGCGTGGGGGTGTCGGTGGTCAACGCCCTGTCGAAGCGGGTGGACGTATGGGTCAAGCGTGATGGCAAGGAACACCACATCGCCTTCGAGAACGGCGAGAAGGTCTCCGACCTGCAGGTGGTCGGCAAGGTCGGCCGCAACAACACCGGTACGCGCATCCGCTTCTGGCCCGATCCGCAGTTCTTCGACAGCGCGAAGTTCAGCGTGCGCCAGTTGCGTCACGTGCTGCGTGCCAAGGCGGTGCTGTGTCCGGGGCTGCGCGTCCGCTTCTTCCAGGAAGGTGAGAGCGAGCCCGAGGAGTGGTACTACGAAGACGGTCTGCGCGACTACCTGCTCGATGCGCTGGGCGATGCGCCCCTGCTGCCCGAAGAGCCTTTCACCGGCAGCATGGCAGGCAACGAAGAGGCGGCGGAGTGGGCCGTGGTGTGGCTGCCCGAAGGCGGCGAGGCGGTGGCCGAGAGCTACGTCAACCTGATTCCGACCGCGCAGGGCGGCACCCATGTCAACGGCCTGCGCACCGGGCTCACCGAGGCGGTGCGCGAGTTCTGCGAGTTTCGCAACCTGTTGCCGCGCGGCGTCAAGCTGGCGCCGGACGATATCTGGGCCAACATCAGCTACATCCTGTCGGTCAAGCTGGCCGATCCGCAGTTCTCGGGGCAGACCAAGGAGCGTCTGTCCTCGCGCGAGTGCGCGGCCTTCGTCTCCGGCGTGGTCAAGGATGCCTTCGGCCTGTGGCTCAACCAGCACGTCGAGATCGGCGAGCGCATCGCCGAGCTGGCGATCAGTGCCGCGCAGGCCCGCCAGCGCGCCGGGCGCAAGGTGGTGCGCAAGAAGGTCACACAGGGCCCGGCCTTGCCGGGCAAGCTGGCCGACTGTCTGCTCGACGATCCCGAGCGCACCGAGCTGTTTCTGGTGGAGGGCGATTCCGCCGGCGGTTCGGCCAAGCAGGCACGCGATCGCAATTTCCAGGCCATCATGCCGCTGCGCGGCAAGATCCTGAACACCTGGGAGGTGGACCCGGCCGAGGTGCTGGCCTCGCAGGAGGTGCACGACATCTCGGTGGCCATCGGTGTCGATCCGGGCTCGGACGACCTGTCGCGCCTGCGCTTCGGCAAGATCTGCATCCTCGCCGACGCCGATTCCGACGGTGCGCACATTGCCACCCTGTTGTGCGCCCTGTTCGTACGCCATTTCCCGCGCCTGGTGCGCGAGGGCCATGTGTACGTGGCCATGCCGCCGCTGTACCGCATCGACGTGGGCAAGCAGGTCTTCTACGCCCTGGATGAGCACGAACGCCAGGGCATCCTCGACCGCATCGCCGCCGAGAAGCTGCGCGGCAAGGTCATCATCCAGCGCTTCAAGGGTCTGGGCGAGATGAACCCGGCGCAGTTGCGCGAGACCACCATCCATCCCGATACCCGCCGCCTGGTGCAGCTGGTGCTCGAGCCGGGCGACGACACCCACAGCCTGCTCGACATGCTGCTGGCCAAGCGACGCGCCGCCGATCGCAAGGCCTGGTTGCAGCAGAAGGGGGACCTGGCCGAGGTGTGACCGGGTTCACAGGGTCCGAGCGGCGCATCACGCGAGGCTAAACCTCGCGGCCTTTTGGTCGATACCGGTACGAGGCCCGCTTTGTGCGCGGTGCCCGAAAACGGTATGCGATGAGGATAAAGGGATGCGCTTGCTGCTGATGTATTGTCTGTCGGTGGTCGTGATGATCGCCGGTGCGCCAGTATGGAGTGGCGAACACCCGGCCCGGGTGATGGTGGTGCACAGCTACGGTTCACAACACGTTTGCGGCCGACCACAGGGTGAAGGGGTGGCAGCGAGGCTGGCCGCCAGGGGGTGGCTCGAGGGACACAATCTCGAGCTGCGCTCCTTCTACATGGATACCAAGAAGACCTATACCACGCCCGAGGCGATCCGCGAACGGGCGCGCCTGGCGCTGGAGGCGATCGAGGCGTTTCGTCCCCAGGTGGTGGTAGTGCTGGACGACAACGCCATTCGTGAGGTGATGTTGCCGTTGGTCGGCAGAGCGGACATCGCCGTGGTCTTCAGTGGCATGAACGGTCAGCCAGAAGACTATGACCGGAAAGTGCGTTTCATGGAGAGCCGTTCGCGCCCCGGTCACAATGTCACCGGCGTTTACGAGAAGTTGCACCTGCGCAAGTCCCTGCGGGTGATGGCCGCGGCGCTGGGTGATGTGCGCCCGGAGGATCGCGTCGTGGGGATTACCGACTATTCGCCCACGGGGCGGGTGAACCGCCCCGGATATTCCGGAGACTGTTTTGTTTGAGTCAGGCCGCCTTGGCAGACTCTTTCTGTTGGCGATAATACGCCGCTTCCAACTCCGCCGGTGGCACGTTGCCAATAGGCTCCAGCAGCCGCCGGTGGTTGAACCAGTCCACCCACTCCAAAGTGGCATATTCGACCGCCTCCCTATGCTTCCAGGGGCCTCGCCGGTAGATAACCTCGGCCTTGTACAGACCGTTGATCGTCTCTGCCAGAGCGTTGTCATAGGAGTCCCCTCGGCTACCGACCGAGGCATCAATGCCGGCCCCGGCCAGGCGCTCCGTGTAGCGCACCGACAGGTACTGACAGCCTCGGTCACTGTGGTGCACCAGGCCCTCTGTGTCCTGGCGCGACCATAGCGCCTGCTCCAGCGCATCCAGCACCAGGTCGGTCTTCAGCGACCGGGAGACACGCCAGCCCACGATCCGTCGGGCATAGACGTCCACGACAAACGCCACATAGACAAACCCTGTCCAAGTCGCCACGTAGGTAATGTCCGCCACCCACAACTGATTCGGGCGGGTGGCAGTAAACTGCCGCTTCACCCGGTCCAGTGGTCGTTCCGCCGTCGTGTCGCCGATCGTTGTCCGGCAACGGCGGCCTCGCACCACACCCCGCAACCCCATGACACGCATCAGGCGTTCCACCGTGCAGCGGGCTACCTCGATGCTTTCCCGGTTGAGCTGCCGCCATACCTTCCTGGCACCGTACACCTGGAAGTTCTCTTCCCAGATCCGTCGAATCTCGTCTGACAGGGCGCGATCCCGCTGCAATCGCCGCGGCAGTCGCTGTGGATCGGCCTCACGGGCCTTGTGCTCATAGTAGGTGGACGGGGCGATCGGCAGCACCGCGCAGATCGGCTCGACCCCGTAACGATCCCTGTGATCGTCGATGTACGCGATCATCTCTTCAGTTTGCGGTCGAGCTCCGCCTGGGCAAAAAAAGCCGACGCCGTCTTCAGAATCTCGTTGGCCCGCCTCAGCTCCCGGTTCTCCCGTTCCAAGGCCTTGAGCCGCTCGCGCTCCGACGTCGTCAGACCCTCGCGCAGTCCTTGATCACGCTCGGCCTGTCTCACCCATTTGCGCAGCGTCTCCGGCGTACAGCCGATCTTGGCCGCGATGGAGGTCATCGCCGCCCATTGGGAATCATGCTCGCCCTGATGATCAAACACCATGCGAACCGCCCGTTCCCGGACCTCAGGGGAATATCTCTTGCTCGTATCCATAGACTCTATCCTCTCAAGAAATGGAGTCTCCGGGAAACCCGGGACGGTTCATGACCGATTCCAGGGAAGCGTTGGTACGCCTTGCGGCCGACAACACCTTGAAGGTGACCCTGGAGCTGGATATCCGGCCTCAACTGCGCCGCTACCTGAAGCAGCACTGGGAACTGAGTCATTTCTACCAGCTGGTGGTGCTCGATCTCGCGGGTGAGTCGATTGCAAAGGCCGGACACGAGCAGGTCAGGCTTCGGGGTTGCGATGCTCAAGGCCTGCTTGCCAGTGCCGGAAGAGAGACGGAATGGCTGGGGAACCGATTGCTGGTCGTCCATCGCGTGCCCGTACTCGACGACATGCGCCCCCTGGGGTATCTCTGTGGGGCCTTCGCGCTGGATGGCGTGCGCCAGTCCGGCGAGCTGGACTCGCGTGTCGAGGGTATAACCTTTCTTGCGTGGCGTGATCACGTTGTGGCCCTGTCGAAAGATGCGGGGGACCTGGGGTGGGTCCCCCTGGTGGAAGGCCGGTTCGATTGGAACGATGGGCAACGGCATTACCTCGGCATGAGTCGGCTGCTGGGCGATACCGACATCCGGATCGGCCTGCTACTGGATCGCCGGCCCTACGATCTGCTGCTTGCCCGTTCTCTGGGGGTTACTGCTCTGGTCGTGCTGCTGGTGCTGGTGGCTACCGTGTCGGCATTACGCCTGTTTCGCCAGCGGTTGCTGGCGGAGCATTCGCTGCAGGAAGAACGCAAGAACGCATTGGCCACGCTGTCATCCATCATGGGGGGCGTGATCACTACCGATGCGCTGGGGGCAATCCGTTACGCAAATCCCGCGGCCGAGAAGCTGCTGGACACGAGTGCTCACCTTCTCGAGGGGGTTCACTGGCGCCGGTGTTTCTCCCTGTGGGACGAGGCCAGTGGAATGGAGTTGACGGATCTCCGGGAGATCTGTGAGGCAGATCATCGTGAAGGGTTTTCGAACATCACGCTGGTAACCGCAAGCCAGCACCGCATTCCGGTCCACATGTCGATTGCGCCGCGTTTTCTGGAAGGAGAGCCAGCCGGTTACGCGATCACGTTGCACGACATCCGGCATGAGCGAGCATTGCGTGATCAGCTGGCCTGGAAGGCGAGTCACGATGATCTCACGGGCCTGTTCAATCGCGCAGAATTCAGGTTGTTTATCGCCCGGCTTCTGAAATCGCTGGATAACGGGCACAGCCATCATTGCCTGCTGTACATCGATCTGGACGATTTCAAGGTGGTCAACGACAGTTGCGGGCACCGTGCCGGTGATGATCTGTTGCGGCGTATCGCGGCCCTTCTTTCGAGTCACCTGCGTCAATCCGACAAGGTGGCTCGTCTGGGAGGGGACGAGTTCGGCATACTGCTTCACGACTGCCCTCTCGAGCGGGGCCGCCAGCTGGCCCATGCGTTGGTCGAGGCCATCAGTGACATGCGTTTCGGATACGGTGGCCAGGTGTTCCACATCGGCGCCAGTATCGGGCTGGTGGGAATCGACAAGCCGGGTATCGACCTGGACGATCTGTTGGCGGCCGTGGACATGGCCTGTTACACCGCCAAGGAGAGGGGGCACAACCGGGTCGTGATCGGCGCGATAGGCGATGATCAGATGGCCCAGCGGGCGGAAGAGCTGCGTCAGGCGTCCGGCATTCGCAAGGCGTTGAAGGAAGGTCGGCTTCGGCTTTTCCGCCAGCCCATCGTCAGTGTGAGCGATGACAATGGCGTCACGCATTACGAGATACTGGTCCGCTTGCTGGACGAGGACGGGGAGCTTGTTGCGCCAGATCGTTTTATACCGGTCGCCGAGCGTCATGGCCTGATGGAAGAGATCGATCGCTGGGTTGTCTCCCATCGGCTGGAGACGCGTAGCGCGGAACTGCGGTCGAGCGCGGCGGAACGAGGTGCTGGCGGGGGATTTCTCTATTCCATCAATCTCTCCGGGGCCTCGCTCAACGACCCGGAGTTCCTGGACTTCGTCAAGGAACAGCTGAACCGCCACCAGGTGCCGCCCACGGCGATCGCCTTCGAGATTACCGAGACACTGGTCATCTCGCGGCTGGACAAGGCGGCGCATCTCATCCAGGCGCTGCGGGGCATGGGGTGCCGTTTCCTGCTGGATGATTTCGGCAGTGGGATGTCGTCTTTCGGTTATCTCAAGCGTCTGCCGGTCGATTATCTGAAGATCGACGGCCAGTTTGTGCGTGACATACTGGACGATCCCGTTGATCGTGCCATGGTGCGCGCGATCAACGATATCGGACATGTCATGAAGCTGACGACCATCGCCGAATATGTGGAAAATGATCAGATTCTTGCGGTGCTGAAGGATTTCGGCGTCGACATGGCGCAGGGCTACGGTATTGGTCGGCCACAGCCCCTGGCCGAGCATGTCGAGCCGCCACAGCTACAGCTGGTCAGGCACTGATTCGCAGATATTCTCGAAGGCGCGAATCCGGCTGGCGTGCATGCAGCCGGGTGATCAGCAGGTCGTCCAGTGGTGCCAGGATGAACATCGGTACCGCGAACCAGGTGGCCAGCTCGAGTATCGTCGGGTTGTCGAGGATATTGGCCAACAGTATCACCAGGAAAATGTTCGGATAGGCACCCGAAAAGTAGTCGTCCAGGCTGTAGAGCGAGCGCCAGCGGGTCAGCAGCAGGGCCAGCAGGCGCAGGGCGATGCCCGTGGCCAGGGCCAACAGGCCCAGCGTATCGGCCGAGGCCAGTGGAATGTTCTGGAATGCCAGGGCAACGAAGAGTGCCAGCGACAGGACTGCGCCAGCGGCATGGTTTTCTGCCGCATGAGCCGTCCAGATGGGGTACCGCCAACGCATGATCTGGGCGACGAACAGGGGGAGTATCAGGCAGATCAGCGACAAGCCGGCCAGGCTGAAGGCCTGGAGTGTGAAATCGGACAGCCCCTTGAACAGCAGCATCACCGTCAGGTTGACAGCACAGAGTACGGTCGTGAGCAGGATGTTCAGCACGGTGGGCAGGATGACACCGCCGGTACTGCGCGACAGGATCAGGGCGGTAACCGCTGTTGGCGCGCCGAGCAGGAGTGCCACGGCGAGTACCTGGTCGGGATCGGTGTCGCGGGGAAGCCAATGCGGGCCAATGGCCACCACCAGCCAGGGAATCAGCACGAACCGCAGGACGATACGACGCGGGTCCAGCAACGGATCCTGCGCATTGCGTTCCGGTGGTTCGAGGGAGGTCCGTGCCAGACTGATGGCCGTTGCCAGCAGCAGTGCCAGCAGCCAGCCCGGGGGTACCCGGTATTCGGGCCACAGGTAGTTGATGCCCAGGCCGAGCATGGCGGCAACCGAGAGCAGCACCGAGTGCTGCACCACGATCCATTCCCGCAAGCGATTGCCGCGCGGAGATTCGCGGCGGACATAGTCGTTTAGATGGGCGCCAGAGAGGATCTTGCCGTTGGGCAGGCGCAGGTCGTGGCCCTGGTGCTCTGGCAGGCGCAACACAAGGCGGGCCAGCAGCTCGATGACATATTTGTGGGCCACCACCAGTACGCGCTTTCCTTCACACAGTGCCGGATACAGCGTGTTCTTCAGGAAATCGAGCACCCGTTCGCGGAAGTCGGCGAAGGTTTCGCCGCCATGGATCTCGTCATCGGGTCGATACAGGGGGGCCTCGTAGCGGTGGATGCCGAAACGACGTTGCAAACGGGTTTTGTTCTGCAGGGTGAAGTCGCCAAAGTCCCGTTCCACTATGCGTTCGTCGAAGCACAGCTCGCGACACGCGTCGGGGCCGAGTCGGTCCAGGAGGATGCCGGCGGTCTGACGAGTGCGGGTCATGGGCGAGACATAGGCCTGGTCGAACGGCTGGCCGTCCCAGGAATCGGCCGCGCGTCGCGCCTGTGCCTGGCCGAGCCGGGAGAGAGGAACGTCTATGGCCCCGGCAAAACGGTTGACTTCGTTGGCAGTGGACTCTCCATGGCGTATAAGGAAAAGCTGTTTCCAGACATGCTTGTTTCTTCGTTCTTGTTGCATGGCTACTGGGTCGCTGGGCTGACAGGCGGGGCGCCTGATCAGGAATCTAGTTCCTTGCCGAATATAACCGAAATTCGCGAGAGTGAAGGGAATTTTTGTCGTGCCGTTTCAGACAGGCGATCGGGGAGCTTTTGACGCCGGTCAATCCAGGTTAATTAGAAGATGTTAATCTGCTGTTCAGATCTGCACTGCCGCGAGGAATCATGATGCGAATCCATCGCCTGCTGGGGGCATGGCTGTTGTTGCTGTCCGTTCAGGCCAGCGCGCTCCCGGACGGCCGTCAGCTCTATATCGACCACTGCGCCGCCTGCCATCAATTCGAGGGATCGGGCGGTATCGGCCTGCCCCTGACCGCCGAGAAGCTCGTCGACTACAGTGACGACTACCTGGTACAGACCATCCGCAACGGCCGGCCGGGACGCATCATGCCGGCCTTCCAGGAACTGAGCGAGGCGCAGGTGAGCGCCATCGTGCGCTTCCTGCGCAAGCGGACGAACACCACGGATCGTCATTATGATCCGGCCCCGCTCGCGGGGGATCCACAGCGCGGCAAGGTGCTCTACGAGAAGCATTGCGTGGCCTGCCATGCACCAGACGGCATGGGAGCGGGCAAGGGCACCGGGGTGAGTATCGCGCGCAAGCGTTCCTTCCTGGTGATGCCCGCGGCGATCGCCAATCCCGGTTTCCAGAAGGCGGCGACCGACCGCATGATCCGCCGCATCGTCACCGTGGGCCGCCCGCAATCGGGCATGCCGGCCTTCGGCAAGCAGTTGTCGCAGGAACAGATCACCGACATCGTCGCCTGGGTGCGCGAGCTGGGCCGCCAGATGCCGCCGCGCGAGGCCCTGGATTTCGACGAGGAGCCCTCGCATGTCTTCGAGTCCCCCTATGACTTCGAGACCACGGTGCACAACGTCAAGCAGGCGCTGGTCGGCAACAATTTCCGCATCTTCCCCGACCGCTTCCTCGAACAGGGCCTGACCGACGAGTTCAGCGTGAACCAGCGGCAGGTGGGCATCCGCTTCTGCAACTTCAACGAGCTCTACGGCATGCTCAACATCGAGCCGCGCCTGGGGGTGGTGCTGCCCTGCCGGGTCACCATCCTGGAACGCCCGGACGGCAAGGTGCTGCTGGTGATCCCCAACCTGCGCGTGATTGCGCGCTGGTTCAACAACGACCAGCTGATCCGCCTGTGGGATCACATGGAAGAGACCTTCGCCGAGATCATAGACGAGGTGACCCTGTGAAGCGCGTACTGGCATTGCTGTTGCTGCTGTCGGCAGGCACCGCCCTGGCCGATGGCATGCTCATGAGTCGGGTGGCCATGAAGGCCGACCTGGCGATCGAATACCTCAAGACCGCGATCGAGGAGCATGGCTATGCGCTGGCGCACATCCAGAAGTGCGACAGCGGGCTGGCCGGTTTCGGTTTCCATTCCGACACCTACCGGGTGCTGTTCTTCGGCAAGATCGACGAGGTTCGGCGCATCAGCGGCGAACATCCCGAGTTCACCCCCTACCTGCCGCTGAAGATCGCGGTCGAGGCGGAGCGTGACGAGACCCTGATGGTGGCGGTCGATCCGACCACGCTGGAGCGCTATTTCGCCGAGGATCCCGAGATGGTCATCCAGTTCCGTCGCTGGAAGAACGATGTCCTCTCCATCTTCGCCGACGTGCAAAAGGCGGCCGGCGGACCGGTGGCGGCCCTGGACGCCGGCGAACTGCAGGCGGCGCGATAGGGCGGCCCGGCGGGGTGGCGGCGGTGTAGAATCCCCGCTTTCGCAGTAGTTCCGGAAGCACCCCGTCAATGGACCAGGAAACCGAATACAACCCCGACGGCACCGAGCGCCTGCCGCTCGCGCGCTTCACCGAAAAGGCGTACCTGGACTATTCCATGTACGTCATCCTCGACCGTGCCTTGCCTTTCATCGGCGACGGCCTCAAGCCGGTGCAGCGGCGCATCGTCTATGCCATGTCCGAGCTGGGCCTGTCGGCCGCGGCCAAGTTCAAGAAGTCGGCGCGTACCGTGGGCGACGTGCTGGGCAAGTTCCACCCGCACGGCGATTCGGCCTGCTACGAGGCCATGGTGCTGATGGCGCAGGACTTCTCCTACCGCTACCCGCTGATCGACGGTCAGGGCAACTGGGGCTCGCCCGACGACCCCAAGTCCTTCGCCGCCATGCGTTACACCGAGGCACGGCTCACCCCTTACGCGCAGGTGCTGCTCGCCGAACTGGGGCAGGGCACGGTGGAATGGCAGCCCAACTTCGATGGCACCCTCGAGGAGCCGAAGGCCCTGCCGGCGCGCCTGCCGAATGTGCTGCTCAACGGTGGCACCGGCATTGCCGTGGGCATGGCGACCGACATCCCGCCGCACAACCTGCGCGAAGTGGCGGCGGCCTGCATCCGCCTGATCGAACAGCCGAAGGCCACGGTGGCCGAGCTGTGCGAGCACATCCCGGGACCGGATTTCCCCACCGAGGCCGAGATCATCTCCGCGCCGGACGACCTGTTGCGCCTCTACGAGACCGGGCAGGGCTCGGTCAGGGTGCGCGCGCGCTGGGAGGTCGAAGCCGGCTGCGTGGTGATCACGGCCTTGCCCTACCAGGTGTCGGGCGCGCGTATCCTCGAGCAGATCGCGCAGCAGATGCAGGCGAAGAAGCTGCCCTGGGTGGAAGACCTGCGTGACGAGTCCGACCACGAGAACCCGACCCGGCTGGTGATCGTGCCGCGCTCCAGCCGCGTCGACCTGGAACGCCTGATGCGTCACCTCTGCGCCACCACCGACCTGGAGCGCAGCTACCGGGTGAACATGAACATGATCGGGCTCTCGGGCCGGCCCGAGGTCAAGGACCTGCGCAGCCTGCTGCGTGAATGGCTGGAGTTCCGCTTCGAGACGGTGCGCCGGCGCCTGCAACACCGCCTGGACAAGGTCAACGACCGCCTGCACCTGCTCGAGGGCCTGCTGATCGCCTTCCTGAACCTGGACGAGGTGATCCGCATCATCCGCAGCGAGGACGAGCCCAAGCCGGTGTTGATGCGCCGTTTCGAGCTCACCGACGTGCAGGCCGAGTACATCCTCAACACCCGCCTGCGCCACCTGGCGCGGCTTGAGGAGATGAAGATCCGCGCCGAGCAGGAAGAGCTGGACCGCGAACGCGCCGAGCTGGAGAAGACCCTGGGATCGAAGGCGCGCATGAAGACCCTGGTCCGCAAGGAACTGGCGGCCGATGCCGAGCAGTACGGCGATGCGCGGCGTTCGCCCATCGTCACCCGGCCGCCGGCCGAGGCCATGGACGAGACCGAGCTGGCGCCCTCCGAACCGGTCACCGTGGTGCTCTCCGAAAAGGGCTGGGTGCGCGCCGCCAAGGGCCACGAGATCGACCCGGCCGGGCTCAACTACAAGGCCGGTGATGCCTACCTCGACTCGGCGCGGGTGCGTTCCAACCAGCCGGTGATCTTCCTCGACAGCACCGGGCGCAGCTATTCCCTGCTGGCGCACACCCTGCCGTCCGCGCGTGGCCAGGGCGAGCCGCTCACCGGGCGCTTCTCACCGCCGGCGGGTGCGGCCTTCTGCGCGGTGATCGGTGGCGAGCCCGAGCGCTGGTGGCTGCTGGCGTCCGATGCCGGCTACGGTTTCCGGGTGCAGGCCAAGGACCTGATCGCCAACAAGAAGGGGGGCAAGGCGGTGCTCAAGCTGCCCGAGGGCGCGCGGGTGCTCAAGCCCAGCCCGTTGCACGACCCGGACACCGACCGCCTGGTGGCGGTGACCAGCACGGGGCACATGCTGGTGATTCCGGTCGCCGAGCTCCCGGCAATGGCGCGTGGCAAGGGCAACAAGATCATCGGCATCCCGTCCAAGGCAGTGGCCGAGCGTTCCGAGTACCTGGTGGGGGTGCTGGTGGTGCCGGAAGGCGGCCGGGTACGCGTGCTCTCGGGCAAGCGCCATCTCACGCTCAAGGCTGCCGATCTCAACGCCTACGAAGGCGAGCGCGGACGGCGTGGCAACAAGCTGCCACGTGGTTTCCAGAAGGTCGACGGCCTGCTGCTCGAGACGTAGGAGGTTCGGCCCGAGGACGGGCCTCCTACGAACCTGTGGGAGCGGCGTCCCCGCCGCGAACCTTCGGCCGGTGAGGTTCGGCCCGGGGACGGACCACCTGCGAATCTGTGGGAGCGGCGTCCTCGCCGCGAACATTCGGCCGATAAGGTTCGGCCCGAGGACGGGCCACCTGCGAACCTGCATGATTTGCCTCTTGCTGAAGCAACGAGATCTCTGAATGGCCAGACAACCCAAGCGCCGGCGCAAGCCGGCCACCCGAAAAAAGTCCACACGTCGGCGCAAGGCCGCTGCCCACGCTCCCCGCCGGCGCGCTTGGTGGCGCTGGCTGCTCGGCGCCCTGGTGCTGGGCGTGCTGCTGTTCGGCGGTTACCTGCTCTACCTGTCGCAACAGGTCCGCGTGGCCTTCGAGGGCAAGCGCTGGGCGGTGCCGGCGCGGGTCTATGCGCGGCCGCTGGAACTCTACGAAGGTGCGCCGGTGTCGGTGGCGCAGTTGCGCTATGAACTGACGGTGCTGGGCTACCGCAAGGTACGCCGCCCGCGCAAGGGCGCGGAATGGAGCCAGGCGCGGGGGCGCTTCATCATTCACACCCGACCCTTCGTGTTCTGGGACGGTGAACAGCCGGCCCGCCGCCTGACGGTGCGCATCGCCTCCGGCCGGGTGATCGGCCTGAGCGATGCCGCCGGTCGGCCGCTGGACCTGGTGCGCCTGGAGCCCGCGGAGATCGGCAGCATCTACCCCGCGCACAAGGAAGACCGCGTGCTGGTGCGCCGTGAGGACCTGCCCGAACACCTGGTACAGGCCCTGCTGGCGGTGGAAGACCGGCGCTTCTTTGAACACCACGGGGTCGATCCGCGCGGCATCGCCCGGGCCTTGTGGGCCAACCTGCGCGCGGGGCGCACGGTGCAGGGCGGCAGCACGCTCACCCAGCAGCTGGTGAAGAACTTCTTCCTCACCCCCGAGCGCAGCCTGTGGCGCAAGCTCAACGAGGTGCTGATGGCGCTGATCGTCGAGGCGCGCTACAGCAAGGACGAGATCCTCGAGGCCTATGCCAACGAGATCTTCCTGGGACAGGACGGCGATCGTGCCATCCATGGCTTCGGCCTGGCGGCACGGTTCTATTTCAATCGCCCGCTCACCGAGTTGCAGCCACACGAGACCGCGCTGCTGGTGGGGCTGGTCAAAGGGGCGTCCTACTACAATCCGCGACGCCATCCCGAGCGCGCGCGCAAGCGCCGCAACCTGGTGCTCGAGCAGATGCACCGCTTGGGCTTCCTCGATGCGCGGCAACTGCGTGCCTACCAGGCGCGTCCGCTGGGAGTGAGCGCGCGCGGGCACGGTCCGCAGCATCGTTACCCCGCCTTCATCCAGCTGGTACGCCGGCAGCTGGCGCGAGACTATCGCGAGGAAGATTTGACCTCCGAGGGGCTGCACGTCTTCACCACGCTGGACCCCTGGGCGCAGAAGGTCGCGGCCGAAGCGGTGGCGAAGGGGCTGAGGCGCATCGAGAAGACGCGCCGCCTGCCCGCTGGCCGCCTGCAGGCGGCGATGGTGATGGTGACGCCCGACCAGGGCGAGGTACGTGTCCTGGTCGGCGGGCGCCGCGCCGGTTATGCGGGATTCAACCGGGCGCTGGATGCGCACCGGCCCATCGGTTCGCTGGTCAAGCCGGCGCTCTACCTGGCGGCGCTGTCCGAGCCGCAGCGCTATACCCTGGCGACCCTGGTGGACGACAGCCCGGTACGTATCGAGCTGCCCAATGGTGACCTGTGGTCACCCGACAACTTCGATCACCAGGCGCATGGCCGGGTACCGTTGCACCGGGCGCTGGCGCAGTCCTACAACCTGGCGGCAGTGCATGTCGGCATGGACATCGGCGTGCAACGGGTGATCGATACCCTGCACGCGCTGGGCGTGGAACGCGAGATCCCGCCTTATCCCTCGGTACTGCTGGGGGCCTTGCCGCTGGCACCGATCGAGGTCGCGCAGCTCTACCAGACGATTGCCGCCGGTGGCTTCCGCGCGCCGCTACGCGCCATCCGCGAGGTGCTCGACGCCGACGGGCAACCCCTGCAGCGCTACCCGCTGGCGGTGCGCCGCACGGTCGATCCGGTGGCCGCCTTCCTGGTGAGCGAGGCCCTGCAGGAAGTGGTGCGCGAGGGCACGGCGAAATCCCTGCAACGTTGGCTGGGCGAGGGCTTCGCGGTGGCCGGCAAGACCGGCACCACCGATGACCTGCGCGACAGTTGGTTTGCCGGCTTCGGTGCCGATCGCGTGGCCGTGGTCTGGGTGGGCCGGGACGACAACCGGCCGATCCGGCTGACCGGCTCGCGCGGTGCGCTGCCGCTGTTCGGCCGCGCGATGCGTGCGCTGCACCTGCAAGCGCTCGATCCGCTGCCGCCCACGGGCGTCGAGTATCACTGGATCGAGGACGACAGTGGCATGCTCTCAGCCGAAGGCTGCGAGGGCGCAATCCGCCTGCCCTTTGCCGCTGGCTCCCAGCCGCGCCTGCGCTCCGCCTGTGGCGAGCGCGGCGGGCCGGGGGTGCTGGACTTGGTTGCTGAAGCGTTGAACGCGCCGGGGGCTGCCGCTCAGAGCCGCCGCTTGGCGTGTTCGCGGTAGATGGCCTTGTGCACGTCGCCGAGGCTGAGCATGCCGACCAGGCGCTCGCCCTCGGCCACCGGGATGCGGCGGAAGCGACGGCCGACCATGCGCGCGGCGGCCTTCAGGATTTCCATGTCCGGCGACACGCTGATCACCCCCGGGGTCATCAGGTCGGCCACCTTCTTGGTGGTCATGTCGGCGTACTTGTTGAGCGCGGTTTCCAGGTCCATCGTGGCGGTGCCGCTCTCGGTCATCACCTCTTCGACGGTGGGGAACAGCGAGTCGAGCACGTCCTTCTCGGCGATGATGCCGACCAGCCGGTTGTCCTCCTCGACCACCGGGATGCCGCTGACGCGGAACAGGCACATGGTGGTGACGACCTCCGCGAGCGGGGTATCGGGGGCGACGGTCTTGAGCGAGGTGGACATGACGTCTTTGACCAGCATGGTACATCTCCTTTTGTGGCAAGAGCGCGGCCGGTTCCTTCTGCGGGGATGGCTCGGCGCATGGGGGTCGAACGCATTATATGGCAGGGTTTCGGGCGGATTGAAAGTGCAGGGTTCGAACAATGGCACGATGCTGCCGTGCCGCCTGTCGCGATTCGGCAATTCCATTACAATGCCCGCATCGTTCCGCACGCAAGGACTGGCCATGCCTCTCAAGCGTTTGTCGATCGCTGCGGTGTGCCTGTTGCTGGGCGCCTGTGGCTCGCCCTACCGCATGGATACCCGACCGGCTCCCGTGGAGTCGGTGAGCGGACAGCGGCCGGCCGATACCGCCACGGCCCTGGCCGGTGGTGGCACCGAGGTCCGCCCCTATCGCCCGCCGGCGCAGGTGGCACGGGTACGCCCGACGGCCTCGCCGGCGGTGCGCAAGCTGTTGCGCAAGGCGGCGGCACAGCGGCGTGCCGGCGACTATGCCGCCGCCCAGGCCAGCATCGAGCGCGCACTGCGCATCGAGTCGCGCAACCCGCGCCTGTGGAACCGCCTGGCGCATCTGTATGCCGACCAGGGCCAGTACGCCTGGGTCGAATCCTTTGCCGCCAAGTCCAATGCTCTGGCCGGCAGCGATCCCATCCTGCAGGCCGACAACTGGCAGTTGATCGCCACCACGCGCGAGGCACTGGGTGACCGGCGCGGGGCCGAACAGGCGCGCCGCAGGGCGCGCATCATTCAATAACCGAGGAGGGCCCCATGGCCGAGATCCAGTTATCCAACGAACTCTTTCAGGACATCATGCAGGCAGTGGACCGGCAGCACCCCGGGGCCGACAACGGCCTGGTGCTGCAATACCTGGCCGCCGTAACCGGCTATCTGCTGGGCAGCGAGCGCAACCTGCCGGCGGAAGAGAAGGAGACCTATTTCCAGCAGCTGTGCGAATTTGCCGACCGCGTGTACCGCGACGTGCAGGCCCAACAGCAGCAGCCTCCGCGCCCGCCCGCGGGCGATGCCTTTGGTTACTGGGAACCGCCACAGAAGTAACCCCGTCGTGGCCACGCCCTATGCCCCGGACAAGCTGATCGCCCAGGCGCGGTCCCTGGCCGCCGAGTATCGCCGCGCCATGGGCAAGCCGCTGCCCGGGGTGAGCAGCGAGATCGCCGAGCACGATGCCATCCGCCTGCTGGCGCTCGAGCCGCGACCGGAAGGCGAGGCCGGTGGCTGGGATGCGCGCGATCCGCGCAGTGGCGAACGCTTCCAGATCAAGTCGCGCCTGATCGCCGCCGACAGCCGGGGCGGCGAGCGCATCGGCCAGCTCAAGCTCAACCAGTCCTGGGACGCGGTGCTGCTGGTGCTCATGGACGAGGACTACCAGCCGCAGGAGATCTGGCGCGCCCGCCGTGACGACCTGCTCGAGTACATCGACAGTGGCAGCGCACGGGCGCGGCGCGGTGCCATGTCGGTGGCGCGTTTCCGCGTCCTCGGCGAGCTGGTGTGGGACGCGGTCGGTGGGCGTGCGGAAGACGGCGAAGACTGAGGTGTTGTCCGATATCGAGGAGGTGCTGGGGGCCGATGGCCTGCTCTCGCGTGCCATCGAGGGCTTTGCGCATCGCCCGCAACAACTGGCCATGGCCGAGGCGGTGGCCGAGGCGATCGAAGAAGGCGAGCACCTGATCGCCGAGGCCGGCACCGGCACCGGCAAGACCTACGCCTACCTGGTGCCGGCCCTGCTGTCGGGGCGCAAGGTGGTGATCTCCACCGGCACCCGCAACCTGCAGGACCAGCTCTTCCTGCGCGACCTGCCGCGGCTGCGCGAGGTGATGGCCAGCCCGGCGAAGGTGGCCCTGCTCAAGGGACGCGCCAACTACCTGTGCCTGCACCGCCTGGACCTGGCCCTGCAGGACGCGCGCGGCCACCCCAGGGACCAGTTGCGCTGGTTGCTCAAGGTGCGTGACTGGTCGCTGCGCACCGAGCGTGGCGACATCGGCGAGATCCGCGACGTGCCCGAGGACGCCCCCATCTGGCCGCTGGTCACCTCGACCACCGACAACTGCCTGGGACAAGACTGCCCGTCGTGGAGCCAATGTCACCTGGTCGAGGCGCGACGGCAGGCCCAGGAGGCCGACCTGGTGGTCATCAACCACCACCTGTTGTGCGCCGATTTCGCCATCCGCGACACCGGCTTCGGCGAGCTGCTGCCCGCGGCCGACGTGTTCGTCATCGACGAGGCGCACCAGCTGCCCGAGGTGGCGAGCAACTTCTTCGGCGAGACCCTGAGCACCCGTCAGGTCACCGAACTGGTGAGCGACACCCGCGCCGAGTACCACCGCGAGGCCGGCGACCTGCCGAAGATCCTCGACCAGCTCGATCGTCTGGACAAGGCGGCGAAGGACCTGCGCCTGGCCTTCGAGGGGCGGCCGGGACGGGGCGCCTGGGCCGAGATCGAGGACGACGCCAGGATCGGCACGGCCCTCGACACCCTGGCGCGCGAGCTGGAGACCCTGCATGGCCTGCTCGAGACCATCGAAGGGCGCGGCAAGGGGCTGGATGCCTGTCAAGCGCGCTGTGCCCTGCAATTGCAGACCCTGGCCGGCCTGCGCGAGCCCGAGGCGCCCGAGCAGGTGGTGCGCTGGTTCGAGGTGTTCGGTCACAGCCTGCGGCTCAACAGCACGCCCATCGACGTCGCCGAGGTCTTCAGCGGGCAGATGCGCCAGCGCCCGGCCACCTGGATCTTCACCTCGGCGACCCTGGCGGTGGGCGACAGCTTCACCCACTTCCAGCACCAGCTTGGCCTGTTCGCGGCGCGCACCGCGCGCTGGGACAGTCCTTTCGACTTTCAGCAACAGGCCCTGTGGTACGTGCCGCGCGGCCTGCCGCCGCCCAGTGATCGCGGCTATGTGCAGGCGGTGATGCGTGAGGCATTGCCCCTGATTCGCGCCGCGCGTGGTCGCGCCTTTCTGCTGTTCACCAGCTATCGCGCCCTCAACGAGGCGGCCGACTGGCTGGAAGAGCAGAAACTGGACTACCCGCTGCTGGTACAGGGCGACCAGCCCAAGGCCGAGCTGTTGCGCCGCTTCGTCGAACACGGTAACGCCGTGCTGCTGGGCACCGCCAGCTTCTGGGAAGGCGTGGACGTGCGCGGCGACGCCCTCTCGCTGGTCATCATCGACAAGCTGCCCTTCGCCTCGCCGGGCGATCCGGTGCTGCAGGCCCGGCTGGACGCCATCCGCGCGCGCGGCGGCAACCCCTTCATGCACTACCAGGTGCCGCAGGCCGCCATCGCCCTCAAACAGGGCGCCGGCCGCCTGATCCGCGACGCCAACGACCGCGGCGTGCTGGTGGTCTGCGACCCCCGGCTGCTGAAGAAATCCTACGGCCACACCTTCCTGGCGGCCATGCCCGACTTCGCGCGCACCCGCGACCCCGAGACCGCGCGCGCCTTCCTCGAAGCGCTGTAGCCTGGACCAGGCTCGATCACGATCTCCTCTCCCATGTCGGTGGGGGAGGCCGGGAGGGGGCTTCTCGAACAAGGAGTCATGCTCCCTCCTGACCTCTCCACAAGCGAGAGACGGTTTCCCGAAGGACGCAAAGCGCGGTGGGGTATTTGCATGCCAGGGCGTGGGGGCGATAGACTGGCCCGACTCCCGGGAATGGAGATCCTGCTCATGACGCGTGGGAACATCGCGAAATGGAAACGGCACGGACGCCTCGAACGCGTCCGGCAGCACCCTGCGCCCGCCCCGTATCTCCCCTCTATCGACATCCCCCTTGCCGATCTCCGGCCACAACAAGCAATCCCTCGGAAGCCGCTCCGCGCCATAGAGTCGGGAGCCTTGCCGATGCGCCGGCAGGCGCGGAGGCGCGCTTTTAGTCGATACCACAGACAGGCAGCACCTTCAGGCATCTGGCGACCTCCTTCGGCCAAGGAAACGCGATCTCCAGCCCGTTCCGCCAATCCCCGTGATGGACAGAATCTGTCTATCGCGATGGCAGCAGATGCCGTCTATCACCAGAAGCATGCGGTGGGCGTACCACCGATCGACCGGGGCACGGGGCCCCGGGAAACACGGCGGATCAGCTCGGATCAGGGCGTCTGTGGGCAGCGAATGGGAATGTGGTGTTGGCGTAACTTATGGAATCAACGGGATTTTTTTCTCCATTCGTCCAGATTCCAGCCGCACCGGGGAAAGGCGTATCTTCAGAAAGCGAACCCCATGCAACAGACAGGGAGAGAAGAAAACGGCGATCGATAGAAGGGAGAATGACCCGTGATAGACGGCATCCGTCTATCACGGTGTACCGAGATTCGGTCTAATACACTGTTATGTTTAAAAAGTAGATTGATCACATATCATGGCAAAAAAAGAAAATTATATCAGTGGCGGTTGAATTGGCGACTGATGATGTTGAATATTGTGACTTCGACTCAGATACTTCTCTTCTCGATTGGGATATCGTTCTTTTTAAGCCTGCAATAGATGAATTTATTGATTATTCAAGTCATTTCCAAGGGAAACCGAGCCTTTCAGATAGCAGTTCATTTCGCCTAAAAGAGAGAGTCGAGCATTGGCGCAGAGAAATCAAAGATGCTGTCGAATCAGGTAAGACGGTGATCGTCTTTCTGGCTGATCTTAATCTGGTCTATATTGACACTGATAGAAGGGAATATTCAGGCACAGGGAGGAACCAGAAAACCACGAGAATCGTCAGTGAGTATGACAACTATCAATGCATACCCGCGAATATCAGTCCAGTAAAGGCAAAAGGAAGCGCCATGAGAATTACACCCCGTGGATCTGAATTGATTGCTAGCTACTGGAAAGAATTCGAAAAACATTCAAAATACAAAGTGATTCTGTCTGGTGATAAAGTGCCAACATGCATAACAACAAAAAGCGGTGAAAAGTCTGTAGGGGCAATATATAAAAGCAAGAACTCTAGCGGTGCCCTAATTTTCCTTCCAGATATTGATTTCTATGATGATGCTTTTCTAGAAGGAAAGGATGATAGACAGGTTTGGACCGAGGAGGCAAGAGTTTTTGCCTCGAAGATGTTAAAGGCTGTAGTAGCAATCGATAAAACATTAGAGAAGGAAGGCGAATCGACACCAGAGCCAGAATGGGTAAAAGATGAACAATACGAACTAGACAAAGAATCAAAAGTAAAGGCGAGTCTACTGAAAACTGAAGAACGTCTCGAAAAATTACAATCTCAAAAAGGGAAACTTCTTGAAGAGCTGCGCGACCTTAGTAGATTGAGGAGCCTGCTCTATGAAAAGGGCAAACCACTAGAACACTCTATTATCGATGCTCTTTCGATCATTGGTTTTACTGCAGAACAGTACCACGATACCGAATCAGAATTTGATGTGGTCTTCGAATCAAAAGAAGGGCGTCTCATCGGAGAGGCTGAAGGCAAGGATAATAAGCCAATCAATATAGATAAGCTACGACAATTAGAAATGAATATCCATGAAGACTTAGAAAGGGATGAAGTTGATAAGCCTGCAAAAGCTGTTTTATTTGGTAACGCCTTCAGGCTAGAGCCCGTAGGTAGTAGGTCGGAGCCTTTCACTGCTAAATGCAAAAGTGCTGCCGTGAGGAGTTCAACTGCACTAGTATTTACCCCGGACCTCTTTAGAGTTGCTCGCTATTTGTCTAATAAAAAAGATGCAAGGTTTGCCGCGAGATGCAGAAAGGCAATATTGAAAACAACAGAATTAGTGGTTTTTCCGGAGGTGCCAGAGCAACCAGGAACCCATTCAGAAGATGTTGCTGAAAGTAAAACATAACAAGGTGCTCCACCTGACCGCTATTCCGCTGCGCTTCATAGCGGCAGGTGAGCTTGGTCGTTAGCCCCATGAAAAAGACAGAAATACATATTGAGCAAGGTGATGCGCTTGAACATTTAATGCCGTTTATTGAAGGTAAAGTATTTCATGTCTCTAGGGTGAGTAATTGGCAAAGTATTAAGGTTGCAGGAGAGATACTACCAAACAAAAATGGTGAGCTAGAAACATCATTTGGATCATCAAGTAATTATTATTTTAAAAATAAAGGCTGTGTATCTGTATTTGACTATAGAAATATCCATGAAGAAAAACCTCAAGAGCATATGCACAAATGTAGACCCACGAAACCACTAACTCCTGAAGAAGGAATAGTTATTTTCATACTAAAAGAGGAATGCTACGACAAATTAGCACTATGGGATGGATGGAAGCAAGGTGATATGAGGCAAATGGTTGTTCCTCATGTAGAAGCAGGCTTTCCAGGTACAATTGAGCTATCTCAAATTGAAGAAGCGTTATTCGTAACTATGGATGAAACTGAAAGCACTCAATTGGTGAAAGCATTACGGTCTTTACGAAATGTTCAGGGCTAACAATACGCTCGTTCGGACGCAAACTACGCTGCGCTTCGTTTGCGCCACGCAGCTTGGTCGTTATGTGTAAAAGGAGCAAAGAGAATGGGGTGGGACTATGACACTCAATGTAAAGAATGTGGCGCTAAAATAAGAGTTACTGAACGTCCTATGGGAGTTCCTGGAGGAAAAGAAAAAGAGCAGGCATATTGTCCAAAATGCAATGCGTTGGTTGCTGAGCATATGACAGATGGTTTTATTGATGCTCGTCTTATTCAAGATGAATCTGAGGAATAAAAGTAAAAAATGTACGCTGTCATATTCAAAGCAGAAATCAATGAGCTTGACGAATCTTATTCCGAAATGGCATCTCTAATGAGAGAGCTTGCAATCAATAAGTATGGTTGCACTGAGTTCACTTCAGTTACTGAAGAAAAGCAAGAAATAGCAATATCCTATTGGGAAAGTCAAGAGCAGATAAAGAAATGGAAACAAGATGCAGAGCACTTGGTAGCTCAAGAGTTTGGTGCATCTAAGTGGTACAAGTCTTATCAGGTACAAGTTGTAAAAATAGTCCGTGAATATAGTAAAAACACATAACAAAGCCGCTCAACTCGGACACACCTCCGCGACGTTCAATTTGTGCTTGAATAGCACAAATTGCCCGATGCTACGGTTTGCCGGTTAGCGGCAACGTTAGCTGCAAGGAGAAGCGAAGATGATCGTAGACTGGATAGTTTATGGCCTGATAATTTTGGGGCTGGCAACGATACTGAATAAAACAGCGTTCAAGAATACACCTTCCTCACGAGGCGTTGCTTGGGAACTGACGATATTATTTTTTCGTCAACGTTGTTGCCTTATCTGCTGCTAAATTACATAAGATACCAAGTAATTTCAGAAGATATAGGTATGACAATTACACCGAGAAATCCCCTTGATGTGGGCGGTGCATTTGTTTTTGCCTACTTGTTTCTCTCTTTTCTGAATAAAAAGGAAAAAGTGAAGCCAGAGCTATAGATTAAGGACATAAACATGAACAATGTAATCCGCATATTTTCAATGCTATTGGTTTTAATCGTATCGGCTCCAAATGCATTTGCGGAAATCAAACTTTCAAATGCTTTGGTTAAAGACATTGGCCGCGCTTATGGCTTCTACTTGGGTCAAAACTATTCATTGAGTGAAATTTCTAAGACATATCCCTCATTATCAGGGTTGGCGCTAATAGCACAGGAAGAATTTTCAGTGGCCTTCAAATCTTCGATTGATGGCATGGATGCTTTAATGGCTAAATATGGTAAAAGCGAATGGAATAAAATCAAAAAAAACTCGCCAAACAAATTGCAAATTCTATCAATATTGAACAAATATCAGAAACGCAAGCTCGTCAGTTTGTTGGATTAGTTCGAGAAAGGGCAAAAGGAAAAATTGAATCTCCTATCCTAGAAACATTACTGCTTTTCAAACCAGATTACGAAAAACGGCCAGAACGTGAGTTTCTTGATGGTTATAAATATAAATACACAACAAATGGTAAAGGTAAGGCCAAAGGGGTTGCTTTTTCCATTGAGATCCCAAAGACATGGGCTGCTAAAGAGGGTAATCGCCCTAATATCGTACAAAAATTCGTTAGTGAAAACGGAAGAGGATTCGAGTTACTGCTTGTCTTAATCGGAGAGATTCCGCTTCAGCTTGGGGAAATAATAACAGAAAAGGACGTCGCGGAGACACTCAACCCAGATGATATTAAAGATTTTCTCCCTGATGGTTCTAAATACATAAATAGTGGGAAGCTGACTCTAGAAAATCTTCCAGGTTTTTGGGTTCAATTCAAAATTAATATGTCGAGACTACGGTACTCCGTTGGAATGGAGGGGGTTATGTATGTGATTTTCTACAAAAACAAAATGATTCAAATACAAGGCCAAGTAATGACATCTGTAAACGGGAAGCCGATGGATCGAGGTGGGCTAAGAAAATACGAAAAGTTGTTTGATCTAATGGCAAATAGTTTTGTGATTGCTAACTTGTATAAATAGCAGCTAACAACCACATGCGCTCGGACATCAACAAGCGGTGCTCGTTCCTCGTTCTGCTTTTTGATTCCACTGATGTGAGGCTTTATGTCAATTAGGAATAAAATGTCACAAAACATAAATATTAAAAAGGGGTTGTGGCGCTTATGGATAGTAGCTACATTTATATGGCTTCTGTCTGTAGCTATATATCATGCTGCTTCAATTTCTTATTGGGCTGGTTATCACTTTCAATTTCTTATTGGGCTTGTAGAAACCAATAAGACATTTTTTCAAGCGATAGAGGAAAAAAAGAAGGCTAAAGCGCTGATTTTATCTTGTAAACTTGCGAAACGAGTCGCATGTGATTTTGATTTGAATAAAAGTAAAATGCGAAAATGTATGAGCACGGAGGAATTTAAAAAAGAATTTATTGACAATTTAGAATCTAGTAACATCATTAAAAGGGATAAAGTTAAAAGCATTAATGATGAAATTGATAATAGCGAAATAGCTGGCATTTGTGAGGATATGCTAAATATACATATACCTGAAATAAATACTCTTTTTTTAGTAACTATACTTATGGTGCCTTTGTCTGCATTAGTAATATATTTTATTGTTTTGTGGTTCCTTAGAGGGTTTATAAAAAATTAGAGATGCGTCATGAACGCGGGAGGCCCTTGTTGCTCCTGATTGGAGTCGGCGATTGTCCAGGGCATATGGCTATTGAGGCACGAATGCGAAATCAGGAAACGGAACTAGGCCAGAGTCTAAAGGCGATTGATCCGCCCGAGGTAGCTAAGTGCATCAAACCCCTACAAAGGGCGAGACAACTGAAGGCGGCAAGGGACTCGGATCACCTCATAGTACTCCGAGACGGTAGGGGCGATCACGTGGGGAAGGGGGTGACAGTCATGCGTATTCGGCAAAGGCAACCTGTCTGGGACATAGTAGGGCTCGATCAGCACAGGCCAACCTTCTTGGCGAAAATATCCATGGGATGCATTGCATCCCCTGCGCGGGTGAGCATGGCTGAGGAGCCCGGTGCGGGAAAACCGCACGCCGGGATTTGTGCAGGGGGCGTCGGGTAACCGGCATCCCTACTGCGACGAGTGCATGTGAGAAAATGTTCGAGATTATCGAATTAACACTTGAGCAATCAGGTGCATATAAAAGCATTAAGCCAATGCTATATGGAAATATTTTTCACGTGACCCCGCAGCATAATTTAGCCAGCATCCTTCATGACCGAGAAATACGCCCAAATGATAGTGGCAATCTAGAAGGTGCATTTGGAAAATTCAGGAAGTCGTACGCAAGAGTACGAAGCAGGGTGTCTCTATTTGATTTCCATAACCCACCCGGGTCAGAAATCGAAAAGAATATATACAAATGCCTTCCAACTAGCGATGCATCGGCCGATACTCCGCTAGCATTCTTGTTCCTGGCGGAGGTTTACTGGTTTAATGTTATACCTTATTCATCAGCCGAATTTGACGCAAATTCTGATCAACAGATTGTACCGCATGTCGAAGCAACTTGCCTTGGCGCAATCCCTTTGGAAGCAATAGATAGAATCATCAAGGCAACCTTCACTGAAGACCCTAATTCAATGGCAAATATATTGAATAGATCACGCAATAATGCACTCTAACAAAAAGTTAGACAACGCTCGTTCCTCGCTCGGACGCGCTAACGCGCGCTGGTTAACTTGGCGTTAAGAAAAAGAATACGGATGGACACCAGCTACGAACAATCTAGGGAATTCGTATTCTTTGTTGATGCCCTTAAGTACTCTTTCTCTGCAGCTGATAGGTACTATAAGAGCGTTCAAAGCTCCTTAACTGAACTGGAGAAATCAGGTATTTCTCAAATCCAAGAGAATCAGATCGTTCCGATAATTTCGGATGCGTGGAGCATGATTGATTCAGCACACCGAATACGGGAACTGATTCAACAGGCGCCGAAGCTCAAGAAAAACTCATCAGAAATACAGGTATTCATCAGGACCACAAAAGAAGTCGAAGATTTACGCCATTACGTACAACACCTCAGAAAAGGAATCTATTCACTTCCGGAGCAGTCTACGCCGATATGGGGCGTCCTTTCATGGGTGTCGAGCACCGAAGAGAAAACAAGCTTCACAATAATATCTGGCACTCCAAGAAAAGATGTCAGCGTTTATTCATGTGCATACGACACCCTGAACAATAAATTTGCACAGAAGTTAATTCTCAGCGTAAACAACCAAAGAGTTGATATGTTCAGTTTAAACCAACGAATACAGGCATTACTGAAGTTCGTAAAACAGTGGGCAGAAAAAAAGGGGTATGATTTTGGTAATCGGAAAATACCTGTATTCACGTTTCGCGTACAAACGCCGTCTGCTTAACAAGCGCATCCAGCGGACGCGAAAAACGCGCTGCTGATGCTAGTCGTCATCGTATCCCAGACCCCTGAAAAATCCATATTCTCCTCCCCTAGGCAACAGGGGTGAGGTAGAAGCCACCTCCGTTCCTCCCCCGCAAGCGAGGGAGGAACGGGTTCGGAGGTTCCTTTGCGCCCCTTGTGCTGATTCCCCCGAGCCCACAAGCCTGAAATCCCCGCCCGCCGTGTACAATCCGCGGCATGAAGATTCTCTCGCTGGATACCACCGAGCAGGCCTGTTCGGCAGCCTTGTTGCTGGATGACGAGCTTGTCGAGCGCTTCGAGATCGCGCCGCGTCAGCACTCGCGCCTGCTGCTGCCCATGGTCGAGTCCCTGCTGGCCGAGGCGGGCCTGGCGCTGGCCCAGCTCGATGCCCTGGCCTTTGCGCGCGGGCCGGGTTCGTTCACCGGGGTGCGCATTGCCACGGCGGTGGCGCAGGGTCTGGCGCTGGGCGGCGATCTGCCGGTGGCGCCGGTCTCCAGCCTGCTGGCGCTGGCGCAGGGGGCTGCGCGCGAGAGCGGCGCCGGGCAGGTGCTGGCATTGTTGGATGCGCGCATGCAGGAGGTCTATGTCCTGGCCTGCGTGCGGGGCGAACATGGCCTGATGGAACCGCTCGGTGCCGAGACGGTAGGCCCCCCTGCGGCCGTGAGCCTGCCCGGCGGCGGAGACTGGTTGCTGGCCGGCAGCGGGGTGGCGGCTTACGGCGAGGTGCTGGCGCACCTGGGCGGAACGCGGCTGCCTGAGTGGCAGGTGCATGCGGCGGATGTGGCGCGGCTGGCGGTCGCCCTGGTGCGCCGTGGCGAGACGGTGGCGGCCGAGGCGGCCTTGCCGGTGTATCTGCGTGACCAGGTGGCGCAGAAGATGACGCCGCTCAACTGAGCAGGCAGCGGCGCAGCGCCGTTTCCAGCGCCTCGGCCTCCAGCGCGGCCGGGTCGATCAATTGCAGGCGCGAGGCCGTCTGCTCATCGGTTTCCCTTTCACGCACCGCTGCCGCATCGGTGCCGGCGCGGTTGTATTCGAGCAGCCCCTCGGGGGTGTGCAATATCCCCTTGATGCGTTCGCAGGGCAGGGCGTTCAGCCAGTCGAGCAGCGCCGTGCGTTGGAAACGCCAGCCGGTTCCGGCGCCGCTTCGTCGGCGAGCAGGAAGGCATGGGCCTCGGGGAAGCTGGCCGTGCGCGGGCTGGCGTCCAGGTATAGCAGGCTCGGGTCGATGCGCCCCTGTTCGGTGACTGCCAGGCGTGCCGGCGGGGGTCTCAGGGTGGCGGCGAAATCGAGAAAGGCCTGTTCCTGCACCGGGTCACAGAGGTCGGCCTTGTTGGCGATCAGCACGTCGGCGAGGTGGATCTGGTCGCGGAACACCGGGTGTTCGAGATGGCGGGGCGAGTCCAGGTGCCGGGGGTCGATCAGACACAGAGTCGCCTCCAGGCGCAACACTTCGCGGTAGAGCGGCGAGCGCAGGCGCTCCAGGATCTGCGCTGGATGTCCCAGGCCGCTGGGTTCGATGAGGATGCGCTCGGGCCGGTGAGCGCGGATCAGGCGGTTGAGCCCGACCTCGAAGGCCGGTGCGGCGACGCAGCACAGGCAGCCGCCGGCGACCTCCTCGATGGCCACACCCGTCTCGTCGAGCAGGGTACCGTCGATGCCGATGTCGCCGAACTCGTTGACCAGTACCGCCCAGGTTTCGTTCTCGGGATGGTGCGCCAGCAGGTGCCGGACCAGGGTGGTCTTGCCGGTGCCGAGAAAACCGGTGATCAGATTGACCGCGATCATTCGCCGCCGGTGACGCCGGCCCGGGGGGCGTCCCTTGCCGCCTTGCCGTCGTCGCGGAAGTAGTAGTCGTAGTTGCGGTGCAGGTGGTTGGTGAACTCCCAGGCCTCGTTGTAGGACAGGCCGCTGTTCTCGGGGAAGATCACCTTCACGTACAGGCCGTTGGGATGCTGCTTGAGCAGGCGGCTCAGTACCCGATCCAGGTGCTTGCGGCTGATCGGCTGGAACTCGCCCTTGTCGCCCTCGTGCCAGGCGATGCGGTATTGGCCGCCTTCCTTCCAGTAGCGTACCTCGACCACGTGGCGGCCGGCCGGCGAGCGCGCCGGGCGCACCAGCTTGTCGTACTTGACCTTGAGGTTGTCATAGTCGCCGACCAGCACCAGGTACTTGCGCTCGAGCGCGTCGCGCGCCTCTGTCAGGCGGTTGATGGTCGCGATCTGGTCGGTGATGACCTTTTCACGGTCCACGGCCTTCTCGCGCAGGTGCAGGATCTCGAGCCGGGCCTGGCGCAGCTCGGCCTCGGTGCGGTGCAGGGCCATGGAGAGGCTGTCCTTTTCCTCGCCGGTGGCACGCGCCAGCTCGGCGGCGATGCGTTCGGCCTCCATGGTGGCGCGCAGTTGGCGCACCAGCTCCATGTTGCGCACCAGCAGCACCACCAGGGCGATCAGGAAGATCATGACCACGGTGGTCATGATGTCGGTGAACGAGGGCCAGAAGCTCTCGTTGACCTGGTCCTCCTGGCGGTTCAGCCGTAGATCAGTGAAGCCGTCGTTCATTCGTCGTCACGCAGGCGGAAGCCCAGGCGCAGCATGCGCAGGATGTCCGTCATGTGGTCTTCGAGATTGTCCACCTTGCCGCGATAGTGCTCCAGGGTCTCGACGATCTGCTGCTCGGTCTCCCGGAAGGCCTTCTGCGAGTTGGCCATCTCGGCGACCAGGGATTGCAGCGAGCGGATCAAACCGGTGAACTCGTAGAGCACGGTGTCGGTCTCGACCTGGAAGCGCGGCATCAGATAACTGGTGGTGACCTGTTCGATGGCGCTCACCAGGTTGGTCTGGGCGTCGTTCAGCCGCAGGTAGAAATAGCCGAAGAACACGTAGCAGACGATGGCGGTGATGGTGGTGGACAGCGCGGTGGACATGCCGTGGATCACCATGCCCATGCCCGAGGCCGACACGGCGTTCTCGAGCACGTCCGAGGCACCGATCAGGGCGATCGACAGCGACACGATGGTGCCGAACACCCCGGTGAGGATGAGGATGTTGTTGACGAACTTGGCCAGGCTGCTGCGCGTGCTCTCGGCGGCCACCAGGGTGGAGGCCAGCGCGTTCTGGTTGATCGGGGTGTGGGTCTCGTGCAGCTTGAGCAGGGTGCGGTAGCGTTGCGCGATCAGGCTGCGCTTCGGCACGCCGCGCAGCGCCTCGTCGGGACGCTTGTGCAGGTTGCGCACGAAGCGTGTCAGGGCGGCCTCTTCCCGGGCATAGCCCATCAGGCTGATGGCCATGCGCGACATGCCGACCAGGAACAGGACCATGATGGCGCCGTTGATCACCCAGCCGAGCTCGGTGAGCTGGTCCTTGAAGTAGATGGCGTTGACCAGGCCCCACTTCCAGTAGACCAGGGCGCCGGCCGCGACGATCAGCACGAACATGCGCAACAGGGTGTTGCGGCTGTAGTGGCGATGGAAGTTGATGTTGTCCAAGACCTTGTCCTCGTGCGCGGGCCGTTGGGGACCGGCGATTCTAGCAGCCTGCCGGACTTGACGCTGTCCGGCTGCAAATCCGCGGATAGCGATCAACTGAGCTTATCGAATTCGTCAAATAGGCCCGCTATTCTCCTCATTCGAATAAGCTCATCTGATCCGCTCCCGCGAATTTTCGCTTCGAACGGTCAAGTCCGACAGGCTGCTAGCATTGCCCCATTGATGTTTCCGGGAATAGTAATATATCGCGCAACGTCCTTTTGTTAACCTTCACAGCCCGTAGGAGCGGTGGTCTGTAGGAGCGACGTCCCCGCCGCGAACATTCGGCCCGAGGACGGGCCTCCTACAGGCCATGTGGGAGCGACGTCCTCGTCGCGAACGGTTCGGCCCGGGGACGGGCCTCCTACAGGCCACGTGGGAGCGGCGTCCCCGCCGCGAATATTCGGTATCTTGCCAGCAACGGATCCAGGAAACCCATGCCTCGCAATCTCCACGCCGCGGCCCATGAATGCCTGCTCACCGCGGACATCGACAGCAAGCTGGAACAGGCGCGTGCCCTGGATGCCGAGTGGCGTGCCGGGCGCTTGCACTGTGCGTCGGTGGTGTTGCCCGATGTGACCGAACCGGGGCGTCCGGCCCGGCCCGAGCTGGTGCCGCCCTCGCAGGTACCGCAGCGGCGCATCGGCACGCCGGAGGGCCACGCGGCCCTGATCCACGCGGTGGCGCACATCGAGTTCAATGCCATCAACCTGGCCTGCGACGCGGCCTGGCGCTTCCAGGGGCTGCCGGAGGCCTACTATGCCGACTGGTTGCGGGTGGCTGCCGAAGAGGCGCATCACTTCACCCTGCTGCGCGACCGCCTGCGCGCGCTGGGTTACGATTACGGCGACTTCGCCGCGCACGATGGCCTCTGGGAGCTGGCGCGCAAGACCGCCGACGATCCGCTGCGGCGCATGGCCCTGGTGCCGCGGGTGATGGAGGCACGCGGGCTGGACGTGACCCCCGGCATGATGAAACGCTTCGCGCACATCGGCGACACGGAGACCGTTGCGATACTCGAGGTCATCCTGCGCGACGAGGTCGGCCACGTGGAGGCGGGTACGCGCTGGTTCCGGCACCTGTGCCGCGAGCGCGGACTGGAACCCGAGAAACACTATTTCGAATTGCTCGAGGCCGCCTTCGGCGAGCGCATGCGTTGTCCCCTGCACAAGGCGGCGCGGCGTCAGGCGGGCTTCAGCGAGACTGAACTGCAACGTCTGGAGGCAATGTGCAAAGACTGATTCCCTGGCTGTTGTTGCTGGCCGTGACCTCGGCATCCGCCGAGCCGGCCGCCTTGCTGGTGTACAAGGTGTGGGAGCAGGGCAGCGATCCCTACATCAGCCGCGTCCTGGTCACCCCGACCCATGTGCGTCTGGACGAGGGGCAGGATACGGGCGACTACACCCTGCTGGATCGCGCTGCGGGCGTGGTCTACAACGTCTCGGCCGAAGACCACAGCGTGCTGGTGATGGCGCCTGGCGAGGCGTCCCCGCCGGCGCAGCCCGCGCTGATGCTCGATGCCACCGACGAGCCCGACACGCAGGCCCCGAAGGTGGCCGGGCGTACCCCGCACCGGGTGGAACTGCTGGCCAATGGCGAGCGTTGCACGACGCTCACCGTGCTGCCGGGCGCCATGGAGGCCGCGTTGGCGGGGTTGCGCGACTTGCGCCGGGTGCTGGCGCGGGTGCAGGCCCGTTCGCTGGCGGCCATGCCGCAGGACTTGCAGACTGCCTGCGAACTGGCCAGCACGGTGTATGCGCCGACCCGCTCGCTCGATCACGGCCTGCCGTTGAGTGAGCAGAGTCCCGGCCGAGTGCAGGTGCTGCTCGACTACATGCCGGATTTCGAGGTCGATGGCGGCCTGTTCGGCGTGCCCTCCGGCTACCAGCGGATCGAGATGTCCGAGCTGGTTCCGGGCTAGCCTCACGGCTCAGTCGGCGATCTTCTCGCCCATGCGCACCCGGCGGCCGACCAGGCCGTTCACCGGGTCCACCGCGTGCTGGGTGTTGAGCACGATCACGGTCGAGCCCATGTTGAAGCGGGCGATCTCCTCGCCTCGGGAAAAGTGCGGGGCGCCGTCGCCCTCGTAGGTCCAGCGCGCGATGCCGTCGTCGGGCGAGCGCACTTCGCCGTGCCAGACCGTCTCCATGCTGCCGACGAAGATGGCGCCGACCAGTACCAGCGCCATGGGGCCGCGGTCGGTGTCGAACAGCAGGATCACCCGCTCGTTGCGCGCGAACAGGCCGGGCACGAGCTCGGCCGTGGTCTCGCTGACGCTGAAGAGGTCGCCGGGCACGAACACCATCTCGCGCAGGGTGCCGTCCAGCGGCATGTGGATGCGGTGGTAGTCGCGCGGTGCCAGGTAGATGGTGGCGAAGGTGCCGGACTCGAACTGCGAGGCCATGAAGCCATCGCCGGCGAGCAGGGCGTAGAGGCTGTATTCGTGCCCCTTGGCCTGGATCAGGCGGTCGTGGCGGATGCGCCCGGCCTGGCTCACCTTGCCGTCCACCGGGCTGGCCATGCCTTCCTGGGTGAGCGGCCGCACGCCGGGCTTGAGCGCGCGGGTGAAGAAGGCGTTGAAGCTGGGGTAGGCGTAGGGGTCTTCGACCAGCGCCTCTTGCATGTCCACGTCGTAGCGGGTGACCACGTAGCGGATCAGCAGGTCCTTCAGCCAGCCGGTCTCGCTGCGTGCCAGGTGGTACATGCCGCGCGAGAGCAGGTGTTGCGGGAGCATGCGCAGCAGCGCGGTGTTGAGGCGGTCGCCCCAGCCTGGGGTGGTGTCGTCGGTGTTCATGTCGTCGAGGTGGTGATACAGCAGGCGCAGACTTTCGGCCATTCGCGCCGGCTTGTCCAGCGGCAGCCAGGCGTACAGCCGTCGGTCGGGGCCGAGCAGGGCGGCGGTGGCCTGCTCGCCCCGGCAGGAAGCGGCGGTGTCGGTGGGCAGGCGCAGCGCACCGGCAAGGATGGCGCGGCGACTGGGGGGCAGTACCTGTACCGCGGCCCAGTCGATGTGCCGCCACAGGCTGTCGGGCGTGTCCGGCCAGGCAGCGAGCAGCACCAGGCGCAGGGCCTCCTGGAGCTTCGGGGTGTCGGCCAGGCGGTTCCAGGTTTCGATGTGAGCGCGCAGCAGGTCCTCGCAGGCCGGGCCGGGGTCGCCGGCCAGCACCAGGGTCCAGTGCCCGGCGGTGGCGCGCTCGAGTGCCGGGCCGAGCTGGCCGGGAGAGAGCGCAAGCGGTTGCGCAGGCAGGCGCAGGCCGGTCGCTTCGAGCTGGTGGCGCTGCCACTGCTTGCCCAGCCAGTAGCCGAGCAGCAGCACCGCCGCTGCCAGCAGGATCAGCGACAGGCGTCCCGGCCTGGCGTTGCGGCGTCGTCGGCGCCCGCGGGGATGCTCACGGCGTTGAGCTGCGGCAGGCGGGCGTCTTCGGGGACGATGAATTCCAGGCCCATGGCCTCCAGGCCGGTGCGCAGGATGTGATGGTTCTCGCGGTGGCGTGCCCAGGCGTTCTCCAGCCCTTCTTTCTTGAGCATCAGCAGGGCCTCGTGCAGGGCGTACATGGCGTTGACCGGCGCGGTGTGGTGGTAGGCGCGTTTTGCACTGCCGCCCCAGTAGGCCATGATCAGGTTCATGTCGAGGAACCAGCTCTGCACCTTGTGGCCGCGGTTGGCGATGACGTGCTGGGCACGCTCGCTGAAGCTCACCGGCGAGATGCCGGGCACGCAGCTCAGGCACTTCTGGGTGCCGGAATAGACCGCGTCGATGCCCCAGTCGTCCACCCGCAGTTCGCAACCGCCCAGCGAGGTGACCGCATCGACGATGGTCAGGCAGTCGTGCCGGCGGGCCAGCTCGGCGAGCGTCTTGGCATCGGACAGCGCGCCAGTGGAGGTCTCGGCGTGCACGAAGGCGAGGATCCTGGCGTCCGGGTGGGCCTTGAGGGCGTCCTCGACCTTCTGCGGATCGACCGGCTTGCCCCAGTCGTCCATCACCATCACGGCCTCGCCGCCGCAGCGCTCGACGTTTTCCTTCATGCGTCCGCCGAACACGCCGTTCTGGCAGACGATGACCTTGTCGCCGGGCTCGACCAGGTTGACGAAGCAGGCCTCCATGCCGGCCGAGCCGGGTGCCGAGATGGGCATGGTGAGCTGGTTCTCGGTCTGGAAGGCGTATTGCAGCAGGGCCTTGATCTCGTCCATCAGGTCGACAAAGGCCGGGTCCAGGTGGCCGATGGTCGGGCGGCTCAGGGCTTCGAGGATACGCGGCGGTACGTCCGAGGGGCCGGGGCCCATGAGGGTGCGCAACGGCGGATGGAAAGCGGTCTGTGACATGCTGGAAACCTGACTGAAAATATCGTGAACCGGCTAGTATAGGGAGGGTCCGATCCAGGCGGCAACCGGGAAAACCGGGCAAAAGATACGGCAGCCTCAGTCGCCTGTTGGCATCTGCAGCAGCATCTCCACCTTGCGTCGGTTCCACAGGCCGCCACCGGGCGCGGGGCGGTGCATGTCGTTCCAGATGGCGGCGGTCTGTTCCGGCAGGATCTTGTTGGCCGTGTATTCCCGGGCCTCTTTGCGCAGGGCGTCCAGGTAAGGCCCCTCGCCAGCCAATGCCACCAGGCCCACCAGGTCGATGTCCTGGTCGTGTTGTTCGCGCAGGATCGCGAGCGCTTCTTCGGGCCGGTGGCGGTGCAGAAGTTCGGTGGCGACGGCCCCCAGTTCGCGGATGACCTGCCGCTGGGGCATGCGCAAGGCGATGGCCTTCAGGCGCTGGCGGACCAGTGGCACCACCTCACGGGTGACCGGGGTGCTCAGTTCGGGAAAGCGCTGATTGAAACGGTCGATGATCTCGGTGACCGCAGTGGCGGTTTCGAGCTTTTGCCAGGCTTCGTGTGCGGGCACCCAGTGTTCGCCGATCCGGATCAGGGGCTCTTCGGTCTGGGTCTCGCCGGTCGGTGCCGGGGAAGGGGTTTCGAGCGCCATTGACATCCAGTCCTCCTGTCATTGGGGACTGTGGCGGCAGCCGGTTGTGGGACTTTAGCCCAAGTTTGTCGCCATACTCGCAATGGCTCTCGGGTAGGGCCGGCGTCCTCGCCGCGAACGGTTCGGCCCGGGGACGGGCCTCCTACGGTGGGAGCGGCGTCCTCGTCGCGAACGGTTCGGCCCGGGGACGGGCCTCCTGCCCTCTGTACCCATTTCGGGGTTTCCCTGGGGTGGTGTCAGGGAAAGGTCAGCACGAAACTCGCGCCGCCCAGCGCCGAGTGGCCGATGCGGATGCTGGCGCCGTATTGCTGGAGGATCTCGCGTACCACGGCCAGGCCGATGCCCTCGCCGGGGTGACGCTCGTCGGCGCGTACCCCCCGGGCGAGCAGGGCCTCGCCCATGCCGGGCGGCAGGCCGGGGCCGTCGTCGGCGATCTCCAGGGTCAGGGAACTGCCCTCCAGGCGGCAGACCCGGACCTGCTCGCGGGCATGGCGGAAGGCGTTCTCCAGCAGGTTGCCGAACAGCTCCATCAGGTCGCCCTCGTCCATGCGCAGGCAGACCGAGTCGTCCAGGTCGATGCTCAGCCGGATGCCGCGATCGGCATGCAGCTTGGCCAGGCCCCGGCCCAGGCGTTCGATCAGCGGTCGCAGGGCGACCGGGGCGGACAGGGCGGTGCCCCCGGCCACGGCCGCGCGTTGCCGCTGGTAGCTGACGATCTCGTCGATGCGCTGGACCTGTTCTTCGACCAGCGCCGAGAGTTCGGGGCAGCGCTCCGGGTCGGTGGCGCCGCGCAGCACGGTCAGCGGGGTCTTCAGGCTGTGGGCCAGGTCGGCCAGGCTGTGGCGTACCCGTTCCTGGCGTGCCTGCGCCTGCGAGAGCAGGGCCTCGAGGTTGTCGGTCAACGGGCGCAGCTCCACCGGTACCCCGTCGGGCAAGCGCGAGGCCCGGCCCTGCTCGATCTGCTTGATGGCCCCGGCGAGCCGGTACAGGGGGCGCAGGCCCCAGCGCACGGCAGCGAGTTGCACGCCAAGCAGGATCAGGCTGAGCAGGGCCAGCCAGCCCCAGAGGGTGGCGCGGAAGTCGGCCTGCTGGCGTTCCAGGTCGGCGGTGTCGGCGGCGATGGTGAGGGTGTAGGGGATGGGGGTGCCCGCGAGGTCTTCCCAGGCCACGGTCTGTTCGAGCAGCAGCAGGTCGCCGTGGTGGCCGATTCGCCGTTCGCCCACTGCCGGCGGCTCGGACTCCGGCAGCTCGCGCCCGATCAGCGAGGCGGATTGCCAGCGGTAGCGGCCGTCCTCGCCCACGACGCGCGCATAGCGTCCCGAGTCGGGTCGGTTGAAGGCGGGGTCGGGCAGGGTCTGCGGCAGGCGGGGCCGCCCATGGTCGTCCTCGCGGGCGGTTGCCAGCAGGGTGTAGACATGGGCCTGGAGCTGTTCGACCAGCGCGGTCTCGCTGGCATGCCGAAAGGCCGAGTCCAGCGACCAGCCCGCCAGCCCGGCGAAGGCCGCGACCAGGGCGGTGCTGACCAGCAGCAGGCGGCGGGTGATCGAGGGTTGCATGGCCTAATCGATGTCGGTGCGGAAGCGATAGCCGCGCCCGCGCAGGGTCTCGATGGGCTTGCGCTGCCCTTCGGGGTCGAGCTTGCGGCGCAGGCGGCCGATGAACACCTCCAGCACGTTGCTGTCGCGGTCGAAATCCTGGTCGTAGAGGTGTTCGGTCAGCTCGGTCTTGGAGATCACCTTGCCGGCGTGCAGCATCAGGTATTCGAGCACCCGGTATTCGTGGCCGGTGAGTTCGACGGGCCGACCATCGACCGCCACGGTCTGCCGGGCGGTGTCGAGGCGGATGCCGCAGCCCTCGATCACCGGGCTGGCGTGTCCCGCCGCGCGGCGCAGCAGGGCCTTGACCCGGGCCACCAGTTCCTCGACGTGGAAGGGCTTGGTGAGATAGTCGTCGGCGCCGGCCTCCAGGCCCTCGACCTTGTCCTGCCAGCTGTCGCGCGCGGTGAGGATGAGGATGGGGAAGGTGCGCTCGAGTTCGCGCAGGCGACGGATCAGCTCGATGCCGGAGAGCTTCGGCAGGCCGAGGTCGATGATGGCCAGGTCCATGGGATATTCGCGTCCCAGGAACAGGCCCTCCTCGCCATCGGGCGCGGCGTCGACGGGAAAACCCCGCTGGCTCAGCTCGCGGGCGAGCTGTTCGCGCAGCGGGTCCTCGTCCTCGACCAGCAGGATGCGCATCTCAGTGCCGGTCGTCCCGGTGTCGGCGCCGCCGTTCCTCTCCGGCGCGGACCCGGTAGCGCTTGACCCGGCCGTCCGGCGTGAGGATGCGGATGCTGTAGGTCTCGCGGCCGTGCTTGTCGAACAGGGTCTCGGCCGAGATCACCCGTCCGTCGAAGCGTTCGCGCGCTTCGGATACCGCCTCGTCGAGCGAGGCGTGCTGCCACCAGCCGGCCTGGCCGGTAGTGGCCGCGAGCATCAGCAGGACACAGGCAATGGTGCGCATCGGGCGGTCTCCCGGTCAGTCGATGGGCCGGACATCCACTCGCACCCGGATGTGCTTTCCGGGATGGTGGTTCATGCGGGTGTGAAACACGCGGCCCTTGTAACGGTATTTTACACGGTAGGCGACGATCTCCTCGTGCTCTTCCACGCGGTCGGTGACCTCGCAGCGCCGGCGGTGTCGCGGGCGATAGTCGACGTGCCGGTCGCCGTGATTCAGGTCGCGCGCGATCGAAGCGCCCAGCAGGGAGCCGGCCACGGTCATTGCCGTCTTGCCGCTGCCTCGCCCGAACTGGTTGCCGACCACGCCGCCGACGATGGCGCCGACGATGGGCGGGGTGTAGGAGTCGTCGTGCCCGTAGTCCGATCGCTGATAGTAACGCTCCTTCCAGCAACGCTCCTCGGGGACCGAGACCCGTACCGTCTCGTAGATGGGGGTGACGCGGATCACCCGTGCGGTGTCCTCGAAGGGACCGCGGTGCCGGTATTCGTCGTGGTCGTCGTCCCAGTGCGGGCTGGCAGTGGCACAGCCGGTCAGGGCGATGCCCAGGGCAAGGGTGGTGATCTGGATCAGCTTGTTCATGGTGTTTCTCCCGCGTCGATGACGATCTTTCCGACTGTCGGGGAGAAGTCTGGCAGGGGGTTGCTGAACTGAAGCTGAACGCTCAATCGAACAGGTGGGCGTTGATCCAGAAGTGCACCGCGATGCTGGCGGCGTAGCCCAGGGCGATCACCGGGGTCCATTTCAGATGACCGAAGAAGGTGTAGACGCCACGCGCCTGCCCCATCAGGGCCACACCGGCAGCCGAGCCAATCGACAGCAGCGAGCCGCCCACGCCGGCGGTCAGGGTGACCAGCATCCACTGGCCCTCGGACATGTCGGGCAGCATGGTGAGGACCGCGAACATGACCGGAATGTTGTCGATGACCGAAGACAGCAGCCCCACGGTGATGTTGGCCTCGGTCGGACCCCAGCCGGTATACATCACCTGCGAGACCAGGGTCAGGTAGCCGATGAAGCCCAGGCCGCCCACGCACACCACCACGCCATAGAAGAACAGCAGGGTGTCCCATTCGGCGCGTGCCACGTGGCGGAACACGTCGAAGGCCACCGGGCTGCCGATCGCGCCATTCTGGTCGGGCCTGCCTTGACGTTCGCGCATCTTGATGTAGAAGCCGAAGAACTGCAGGTAGGACAGGCCGGTGAGCATGCCGACCACTGGCGGCAGCTGCAGCAGGCTGTGGAAGCTCACGGCGGTGACGATGGTGGCCAGGAACAGCCCGATGATGATGCCGCCGCCGAACTGCATGCGCACCGGTGCTTCGTCGGTGTCGGGTTTTTCGCGGCTGACCGTCAGCGACATGAGCAGGGCCGGTACGAACCAGTTGACCAGCGCTGGCACGAACAGGCTGAAGAAGGCCCAGAAATCGATGACGCCCTCGGGCGTGTGGATGTTCTTCTGCCAGACCATCAGGGTGGTGATGTCGCCGAATGGCGAGAAGGCCCCACCCGCGTTGGCCGCCACCACGATGTTGATGCAGGCGACCAGCACGAAGCGTGGGTTGTTGCCGCCCACGGCCAGCACCACCGCGCACATCAGCAGCGCGGTGGTGAGGTTGTCGGCCACCGGTGAGATGAAGAAGGCCAGCAGGTCGGTGATCCAGAACAGTTGCCGCAGGCTGAAGCCCTTCTTGATGAGCCAGGAACGCAGGGCGGCGAACACGTTACGCTCGTCCATGGCGTTGATGTAGGTCATGGCCACCAGCAGGAACAGCATCAGCTCGGCATACTCGAGCAGGTTGTGGCGGACCGCGGCCTCGACGATGTGGCTGTCGCCCGTGTCCCGGTAGGCCAGGGCGATCATCGCCCAGATCACGCCGGCGGCGAGGATCACCGGCTTGGACTTGCGCAGGTGGGTGAATTCCTCGGCCATCACCAGCAGGTAGGCAAGGACGAAGATGCCTAGCGCGGCCAGGCCGGTGGTGGTGGCTGTCAGGTCACGGGTCGCGGCCAGGGTCTCGGCTGCGAACGACAGCGCCGGGAGCAGGGTGGCGGCGAGCAGCAGGAGGCCGACGGTAATACGGGGTCTGTGGTACATCGAAACAGGTGAATCGCTAGATGATGCCATCGTCGTCGACCAGAACCTGGCCGTGGTCGCTGAGTTTGCTGCGCAGTTGTTTGCGTAACAGCAGTTTCTTCTGGGCCTCTGGCGGGAGGTCGGTCAGGCGGATGACGTTGCGTTCCGCAAGAAGCGTGATGAGATCTTCCAGGACCCGGGTGAGTTGTCGATCGCTCTCCGCCAGCAGGGCATGCGTCCTGGCGCCGTCCGGCGGAGCGCCCAGGAAATCCAGGATCTCGGGGTGATCGGCGGGGAGTTCTTCTTCTGCACCGGGCTGACAGGTGGCGTGCAGGGCGATGATCTCGCCGCGTTCGTTTCGTCGGACGTAGGGCATGTGACGGCCTGTCCCTGAGGCTGTGGTTGGGTCATCGCGGAACCTTGTGAAACCAAGTCCGGAACGAAAGATGGCGTTACACGACTTGTCCAAGGTTTCCTTTAAGGTAGTGCAGTGTAGAATGCGAAACAAGTCGCGACAGTGCTTCTCGCTGAGTGTGGGGGGCTGGCGTGTGGGGGGCTGGCGACAAGTTGGAGGGGCGGTGGAAAGGTGAGCGCGCTCTTCATGTCGCGATGGAATAGGAATAAACTGCGTCGGCAGTCCGTCCGGACGGGCCGCTCTTTGGGTGTATCCCCAACAACGGTGATTCAAGCTGGCATGAGACCGGCCGTTGTCTATGTGAGATACGCCTCCGGACGAAGTATCCCGGAAAGTCCAGAACAGGCGGAGCGGAGGAATTTCCGGTCCGGTAGGTCGGAATGGCCTTCGTCAGGGGCCACGTGTCAGGGGAAGAGACTACCGCGTGAGCAATTTTCAGCATGAAACCGGGAATGCGCGTCAAGCCGTAGATGACTGGGATGTCGCCGGTGTTGCGGAGACCTTCCACGATCCCTTGCTGGACGCGCTTGTCCTGCTGGCACGGCTGGAAGGGCGTCCGACCACGCCGGATGCGCTGACCGCCGGACTTCCGCTGGAGGGCGGCTATCTCACGCCCGAGCTGTTTCCGCGCGCGGCGCGTCGCGCCGGCTTGTCGGCGCGCCTTTTGCAGCGCGAGCTGGGCGAGATCTCTCCGCTGGTGCTGCCGGTGGTGGTGCTGTGTCGCGGACGCCATGCCTGCCTCCTCACGGCGATCGATGCTCAGGAAGGGAGAGCGACCATCCTCGACCCCGAGACGGGCACCGGTGCCATCGAACTGACGCTCGACGAGCTGGCCTCGCGCTACAGCGGGCATGTGTTCTACGTCAAGCCCGAGCACCGTTTCGACGAACGCGCGCCCGGTGCCACCGGCGAGCGCAGCGGTCACTGGTTCTGGAGCACCCTGGCGCAGTCGTGGCGCATCTATCGCGATGTGCTGGTGGCGTCCTTTCTCATCAATCTGTTTGCCCTGGCCAGCCCCCTGTTCATGAAGAACGTGTATGACCGGGTGGTGCCGAACAATGCGGTCGAAACCCTGTGGGTGCTGGCGGTCGGCATCTTTGTGGTGGTGGTCTTCGATATCGTGATGAAGATGCTGCGCAGCTATTTCATCGACCTGGCGGGCAAGAAGGCCGACTTGCTGCTGTCGGCGCGTATCTTCGAGCAGGTGCTGGGCATGCGCATGGAAGCCAAGCCGGCATCGGTGGGTGCCTTCGCCAGCAATCTGCGTGAGTTCGAGAGCATTCGCGACTTCATCACCTCCGCTTCGATCACCACCCTGGTGGATCTGCCCTTCGTGGCGCTGTTCCTGCTGGTGATCTGGCTGATCGGCGGGCCGGTGGTCTGGGTCGGGGTGGTGGTGATCGTGCTGGTGCTGCTGTATGGCCTGGTCATCCAGAAACCCTTGCGTGAGTCGGTAGAGAAGACCTATGCGGCCTCGGCGCAGAAGGGGGCCATGTTGCACGAGACACTGTCGGGGCTGGAGTCGATCAAGTTCCTCGGTGCCGAGAGTGCCCTGCAGCGCAAGTGGGAGCAGCTCACCGGCCACATCGCCGACTGGTCCATCCGTTCGCGCCTGCTTTCCACCTCGGCGGTCAGCGTCGCGGGCATGTTGCAGCAGCTGGCGCAGGTGGGTGTGATCGTGGTCGGTGTCTACCAGGTGAGCGACGGCGAGCTGAGCATGGGCGGCCTGATCGCCTGCGTGATGCTCACCGGGCGGGCCGTTGCGCCGATGGGCCAGGTGGCGAACCTGGCAGTGCGTTACTTTCATGCCAAGACGGCGCTGGGAACGCTGGAGAATGTCATGGCCCTGCCGGTGGACCGGCCGGAGGACAAGACCTTTCTCAGTCGGCCGCGGCTGGAGGGCGAGATCGAGTTCGATCACGTCAGCTTCCAGTATCCGGGCAACGAGGTGGCGGCACTCGACGATGTGACCTTCCGCATCCGCCCCGGCGAGCACGTGGCCCTGATCGGGCGTATCGGCTCGGGCAAGAGCACCATCGCCAAGCTGATCCTGGGGCTGTACTCGCCGACCTCGGGCGCGGTGCGCATCGACGGCATCGACGTGCGCCAGATCAATCCGGCCGACCTGCGGCGCAATATCGGCTACGTGGCGCAGGAGCCGGTGCTGTTCTTCGGGTCGGTGCGCGACAACATCACCATATGGCCGCGCCACACGCCACCGACGAGGAGATCCTCCACGCGGCAGAGTTGGCCGGCGTGACCGGCTTCGTCCGGCATCACCCCATGGGTTTCGACATGCCGGTAGGCGAGCGTGGCGAGAACCTCTCCGGGGGACAGCGCCAGTCGATCGCGGTGGCCCGGGCGCTGATCCATTCGCCGAGCCTGTTCGTCATGGACGAGCCGACCAATGCCATGGACAACACCGCCGAGGCGCAATTGAAGAAACAGCTGCGCAAGGTGATCGAGGGTAAGACCGCCATCATCGTTACCCACCGGTCTTCCATGCTCGATCTGGTCGATCGTCTGATCGTCCTGGACCGGGGGCGGATCATCGCCGACGGCGACAAGGATACGGTGGTGCAGATGCTCAAGGAAGGCCGACTGCGTACCGGGTGACATGATGGATGCCAAGCAGTCACAGCCAGACGGGAGTCGGGTGATGCCGGACAAGGTGCGGCCGGAAGACCTGGAGTTCATGTCCGATGCCTCGGCAGCGGTCCTGCTGCGGGCGCCACGCGGCGGCCGGCTCATATCCTGTGGGGGCCTTTCTGTTCATCGTGGCGGCCCTGTTGTGGGCCTCCTGGGCCGAACTCGACGAGGTGACCTCGGGTGTCGGACAGGTCATTCCGTCGAACCAGATCCAGGTGGTGCAGAACCTGGAGGGGGGCATCATCGCCGAGATCCTGGTGAAGAACGGCGATGTGGTGGAGAAGGGGCAGGTGCTCATCCGCATCGACGACACCCGTTTTCCTCGTCCCTGCGCGAGGCGCGGCAGCGTTACTACAGCTTGCTGTTGCACAAGGCGCGGCTCGAGGCCGAGGCCGAAGGGCGGGATATGCAGATTCCGCCGGAGATCACGCAGAAGGCGCCGGAGCTGGTGGACGACGAGCGCGCCCTGTTCAAGGCGCATCTCGAACAACTGGAGAACAACCGCAAGATCCTGCAGGCCCAGCGCAAGCAGCGTCGCCAGGAACTCGACGAGGCACGGGCCCGGCGGACCCATCTGCAACGCAGTCTGGATCTGCTCTCGCGCGAGCTGAAGATGACCGAGCCGCTGGTCGAGGCTGGTGCCATCTCCGAGGTGGACGTGTTGCGCCTGCGTCGCCAGGTCAGTGATCTGCAGGGGGAGCTGGATGCCGTCAAGCTGTCCATTCCGCGTCTGGAGTCGCTGCTCGACGAGGCCGAGAAGAAGCTCGAGGAGGTCGAACTGAGCTTCCGCGCCAAGGCGCGCGAACAACTGGCGGATGTGCTGTCCGAGCTGTCCCAGCTGCAGGAATCCGCCGTGGCGCTGCAGGATCGCGTGAAACGTACCGAGGTGCGTTCGCCGGTCCGTGGCACCATCAAGCAGGTCCTGGTGACCACCGTCGGCGGCGTGGTGCAGCCCGGTATGGACCTGGTGGAGATCGTGCCGCTCGACGATACCCTGCTGGTCGAGGCCAAGATTTCACCGCGCGACATCGGCTTCATCGGTCCGGGGCAGGAGGCCGTGGTCAAGATCACTGCCTACGATTTCGCCATCTATGGAGGGCTCAAGGGCCGGGTCGAACAGATCAGCGCCGATGCCATCCAGGACCAGGATGGCAAAAATTTCTACCTTGTACGTGTCCGTACCGAGAAGAACCATCTCGGCACGGACGAGCACCCTTTGCCCATCATTCCCGGCATGCAGGCCAAGGTCGATATCCTCACCGGCAAGAAGACGGTGTTGCAGTACCTGCTCAAGCCGGTACTGCGCGCCAAGCAGAAAGCCTTGCGGGAACGTTGAATCATGCTGGTGCTGTGTAGCCACGACACCGGGCAGATCGAGCGCTGGCGGTCCGGTCTGAGTGCCTATCGCGGGCGTTATCGGACCTGTGATTCCCTGGAGGCTCTGGCTTCAGATGCGAGTATCGGCCCGGACGATCTGGTGTTGCTCGACATGGAGATTGCCGGGGCATCGATCGAACGCATTCTCACTTTCATTGCCACCCACCCGCTGATTCGTATCTTTGCATTCTCGTCCCGCCATACGCCAGAAGAAGGCGAGGCTGTGATTGCCGCCGGCGCCCGCGGCTATGCGAACCGCTACATGCATCCGGATGTCCTGGCACAGGCCGTTCCCCTGGTCGAGCAGGGTGAGGTGTGGCTGGGTGCCGACCTGGTGCTGCACCTGATCCGCCGTAATTCGCCTGCAAGGGAAAGTGCGGAGTCCTTTTCTCGTGAAGAACGCCACGATGCGGTTCTCGGCAAGCTCACGCCGCGCGAACGCGAGATCGCCTGCCGCATCGTCCAGGGCAAGAGCAACAAGGTCATCGCCAGGGAGCTTGGCATCACCGAACGCACCATCAAGGCCCACCTCGGGGCCATCTACCGCAAGACGGGGACCAATGATCGATTGCAGCTGGCCTTGATGCTCCAGTCCTTGCTATGAGGGAGCTTGCCGGGTCGGGTGTCGCTGGTTGTCGCCCTTGATTCTGGGGCTTCAAGGAACCAGTTCACAGTTCTAGTACCTTGGTCCAATACTCTCGGGTTGCGAGTTCCGCTACATTGACCCGTTAGCCGAGAAGAAATATCTCTAAGAATCAAGAAATTACTGGCCTCGCCGATTGATCTTGTTCCGGGGTCAATGGAAAAGCCTGCAAAGCAAGGGAATCCATTATGGCAAATACCACCGTCATCACCGCTGAAGGCATCGGCTATGTCCGCATGGTCCAGGGGCTGGTCATTGCAAGGGCCGAGGACGGCACCGAGCGTGTCCTGAGCGTGGGTGACATCGTCTATCCCGGCGAGGTCATCGAGACCAGCGACCCGGGTGCGGTGTTGATCGAACTGCGTGACGGTACCGAACTGACCCTGGGCCTGGATTCCCGGTTGGTTCTGGATCCCGAAGTCTATGGTTTCGACACCGAGGCGGAGCGTTCCGAGCAGATCAGCAGTATCGAGGATGTGCAGCGCGCCATTGCCGCCGGCGCCGACCCGACCGAGGTCACCCAGACGACCGCCGCTGGCCCCGACACCGGCATCGGTGGGGCCGATACCGAGGACGACACGCAGCCCGCGGTCATCGTCCAACGTATTGGTGAAGAAGTCCGTCCCGACAGTGGATTCGAAACCGGAACCTTCGGCGACGAGCGGATCGAGTTTCCGGATGATCTGGGGGTTGAGGAGGTGCTGCCTGGTGAATCAGGTCCGGTGGTGACCATCCCGGACACCGACGGGACGGCGAATGCGACCGACAGCACGCTGCCGGAGAGCGCGGGCCCGACGGCGGGCGACTTCAGCGCCCCGGCGGGTCTGAGCAGCCTGGACGTGGGCGGCACGACGCTGACCCCGGCCGACCTGAACAACCTGGGCACCAGCCCGGTGACCATCACCACCACGGACGGCAGCCTGGTGCTGACCGGGTACAACCCGGCCACGGGCCAGGTGAGCTACACCTATGATCCGAACGTCCTGAGCCACACCAATGGTCAAGCGATCACCGACAGCATCACGATCACGGTGACCGCGGCGGACGGCCAGAGCACGAGCGACACCCTGGACATCGCGATCACCGACAGCGTGCCGACCGCGAACGCGGACAGCGCCAGCATCACCGAGGATGCCGCGCCGAACACGGTGAGCGGGAACGTCACCACCAATGACACCATCGGCGCGGACGGCGCGGACGGCGCGGACGGCGCGGACGGCGCGGCGAGCCCGGGCCCGGTGACCACGACCGGGACCTTCACGCTGGCCTACGGCAGCCTGGTGCTGAACGCCGACGGCAGCTACACCTACACGCTGGACAACGCCAACCCGGCGGTGAACGGTCTGAGCACGGGCCAGAGCCTGAGCGACAGCTACACCTACACCATCACCGACGCGGACGGCAGCACCGCGACCGCGATGCTGACGATCACCATCAACGGGGTGACCGACGGCGCGCCGGTGGTGACGATCGTTGAGGATGCCAACAACGACGGCATCATCTCCAGCAGCGAGCTTGTGGGGAATGTCAATGTCGAGATCGCGCTTCCGTCGGGAGCGGTTGCGGGCGATACGCTCACCATCACCAATCCGGACGGTACGACCACGGCGGTGGTCCTGACGGCGACGGACATTACGGCGGGCAAGTACCTCACCAGCTATGTTGCGCCAGCGAGCGGGCAGAGCATCACGGTGAGCGCGACACTGACCGATCAGGTTGGCAACGTCTCTGCGTCCAGCACCGACAGCGCAACCATGGATCTGAGCGCTTTGGCGATCCGCGTGGATATCAAAGATGACAGCGGCAATGACGACTACCTTGACAGCGGCGACGATCTGACACAGACCGCGCTTAGCGGACAGATCGAAGCGGGCGGCAGCATCACCTCACTGGTGGTCTCTGACGGTACCAACAGTATCAACATCGATCCGGCAAGCATCACCGTAGCAGCCGATGGAAGCTGGAGTACGACGGTCGATACCAGCAGTCTCAACGACGGTACGGTCACGCTCAATGCGACCGATGCGGTCGGCAACGCGGCGACTGCGGCGACCGATACGATTGAAAAAGATACGACCGCGTCAGCGACGATTACTGTAGATGCAGTGACGGCCGATAACATCATCAACGCCGCCGAGAGCGGACAGACCATTGCCGTCACCGGTACGGTGGGCGGGGATGCCAAGGCGGGCGATACGGCCACGCTGAACGTCAACGGCAACACCTACACCGGCCAGGTGACAGCCGATGCCAATGGCAACTTGGTGTACAGCATCAACGTCCCCGGTGCCGACCTGGCCGCCGATACCACCGTCTATGCCTCCGTGACCGCCATCGATGCGGCGGGCAATCCCGCCACGGCGACGACGACGCACACCCACAGTGTGTGCACCAATTATCACCAGCATAACCAATTCAGCCGTATCCGAAGAGGGCCTGGCCAATGGGCTGCCGGATGCCACAGGTACGCCAACAGATACGACCGATAGTGCCACGGCGACGGGAACGATTACGTTTGCGGATCCGGATAGTAACGCTTTTACCTTGAGCCTCTCTGGCCCGACCACGAACCTGACTTCTGGTGGTCAGTCGGTCTCCAGCTGGGTATGGGACTCAAACACCCAAACGCTGACTGGTAGTACGGCAGGTGGCACGGACGTGATGACGGTCAAGCTTGGTAATGTGGCCAATACTAGTGGTGGCTACAGTGTGGATTACACTGTGAATCTGTTGGCGCCACTGGATCATCCGTCTAATAATACTGAGGATGTTCTTGATCTACAGTTTGGCCTGAATGTGAGTGACGGCGCCAGTTCAGACACTGGTGCACTCACCATAAGCGTAGAGGACGATCGTCCAGTTAGTGGCGCTATCAGTAATTCACTCACTGTACCCTTGGCAGAGGCCAATGTCATGTTGATCCTGGATTTCTCAGGAAGCGTGCGTGGGCAGAATCTGGCTGATATGCAGGCGGCTGTCATTTCCATGTTGGATGCCTATAACAATGCCGGCTATGCTGTTGTTCAGCTTGTTACGTTTAGCGGGAATGCCAATATTCCGGCAGACGGGGGTTGGATCAGCGTGGCTGATGCCAAGGCCTACATCAATGGGCTTACCGATGCCGATATGGGAGGCTCCACCAACTATGATGCCGCCTTGGCGGCTGCGCAGAGTGCGTTTGCTGAAGCGGCGGGCAAGATTCCTGGCGCTAAGAATATTGCCTATTTCCTGTCTGACGGGAGCCCGACTTCGGGCAACGGTTCAATCGGTATCGATCCCGCCGAGCAAGCTGCTTGGGAGAATTTTCTCACAAATAATGCGATTGATAGTCATGCGGTGGGCTTCGGCGGCGCCTCCACTACAGAACTGGAACCGATAGCCTACAACGGAATTGATGGCACTGAGTGTCCGGCGCTTGACGCTACCACTGCAGGTGCGAACCTGACGCAGGTGCTTTTGGATACCGTGGCGCAAACGGTGCCAGGCAATCTGTTTGGCTCACTGGCGACGGGTGGGTTTGGAGCTGATGGTGCGGGTATTGTGACATCATTGACCGTGGGTGGTGTTACGTATGCCTACGATTCGAACAACGACACCATTACTGGAGGTAGTAGTACGCTCAATGGCCATCAGTTGACGGTGACTACATCTCAGGGTGGGATATTGTCTGTGAATATGCTAACAGGCGAATATACCTATCTCGCAGATCCCACCTTCACTATTTCCTACAATGAAATCGTCGCCTATGCATTGCAGGATGCGGACGGTGATGCAACCTCTGGCACTCTGACGCTCAACGTCGCCAGAGATGTCAAGCCGGTGCCGACATTGCTTGATAATACAGCTGATGTCTACGAGGCAGCCATGTCGACGGGAACCAACCCCGACAGCACAGCAGAAGTTGCAACGGGTAATATTCTTTCGGACGATACGATCCCGGCCGGGCTTTCGTTAAGCAATGTTTCTATTGCTGGTGGCGCGACTGTAATTAATGGCAATACCATTACAGTGACGACCGCTGAGGGTAATACGCTGGTTGTGGATAAAATAACTGGTGATTACACCTACACTCTGAATAATCCCGTCAAGCATTTGTTGTTTAGCGCTACGGGGAATCAGGTTACGCTTGCAAATGATACGTTTACCGGTGGAGTGCTCGATGGATGGACGGGCACTAATGTGAGCAATAAAAACGATTGGTTGCGTATTGATGGTAGAGGGGATGTTGCGACCAAGACGTTTGACTTTGGGCAGAGTTATGCTAATCAGACTGTCCATGTGACTTTTGATTTCAAGGCGAATGATAAATGGGACGCCAATACCAGTGATTCTTTCCGGATGGCGGTAAACGGGGTCGAGATATCGAATGTCCCGTACGGAAAAAATGCTACGGATACCTATTCGTTCGATGTTACTCTTGATGCATCGGGTAAGGCGTATTTTGAATTAACGGCGAGTACCAATAGTAATAAGGAGGATGCTTTTGTAGATAATTTCAAGATTACGGGGCCGCAGTTAGTGCCTACGCCTACCGATGTTCTTGTGGATAGTTTCACCTACACAGTCACTGATCTTGGCGGTACTGCCTATAATTCAAAGCTGAATGTGAGTATCCATGACGATGCGCCTATAGCAACGACTCAGAACCAGCAGATCAATGTGCCTCAGCAGGATACAAATCTCATGGTTATCCTGGATCTGTCCGGTAGTATGCAAGGAAGTCGGCTGGCTGCTGCCCGAACAGCCATCAGCAACTTGATTGATACCTATAATGGCTATGGTGATGTGGCGGTCAAGCTTGTGACCTTCTCGACGTTGGCACAGGAAAAGACAAGCTATTGGATGACGGCGAGTGAGGCCAAGGCTATTCTGGCTACTCTGAGTGCTTCAGGCTGGACAAACTATGATACCGCATTGGCCCAGGCAATCCAATCCTGGGACGACGGAAGTAGGATTACAACCCCACCATCCGGCGGCGTCATTCAGAATGTGGCTTACTTTATATCTGACGGTCAGCCTAATATGAATGATGGTGATACGACGGTATTGGCTAATAGCAATGCTGGCGGCACTTCGGGAGCAGACGCGGGGATTCAGGCTGCTGAGGAGTCAACATAGACTGCATTCTTGCAGGCCAATCAGATTCAGGCCCACGCGCTTGGAATTGGTGCGGGTCTGACGGCTTCCGATAAGCAGTATCTTGATCCGGTTGCCTATGATGGTAGAAATGGCATCAACACAGATGCTGTATTGGTGCCCAATGTCAGTGATCTTTCAGCGGTACTACAGGCCAGTGCCGTGCCGGTGGCCAGCGGTAACGTCCTGACTGGCGCTACGCCCGGCATGATTGGGGCAGATAATGGCTACGTGCAGTCTATTACTATGGACGGCGTTACGTTTACATGGGATCCGGCGGCCAACACGATCTCTACCAGTGGAACGGGTAGTGCAAGCTATATTTATGACCCCGCCACTCACACGCTGAGTGTTACTGCAACGTCGGGTGGTCTTCTGCAGATTGATTTGGATCAGGGGGCATATAGCTATCATCCGCCTTTGAATGGCAATGGAACAATCAATGAGTCATTCAGCTTTACCCTGATATACAATGACGGTGATACGGCAACCGGCTCAGTCGGATTGAACGTGACGTTTAATCAACACGGTCTGCCAAGTATTGATGGAACGACAGGCGCCGACACGCTTGTCGGGACAAACAATGGTGAGATTCTCACCGGATTTGCCGGAAGTGATACGATCAATGGCAATGGTGGTGATGACTGGCTATCGGGAGGGGACGGAGGCGATACCCTCCATGGAGGAGGGGGTAACGACAAGCTCGTAGGTGGCAATCAAGACGATTGGTTGCTCGGTGATGCAGGCGACGACCTTCTCATTGGTGGCCAGGGCAGCGATACCCTGACCGGTGGCACCGGCACGGATACCTTCTACTGGCAGGTCGGTGATGCCGATGGCGCCATCGATACGGTGACCGATTTCACCAAGGGATCGGGCGGCGACGTGCTCGACTTCTCGGACGTGCTGACCGGCGAGAGTGCCGCCGATGTAAATACCTTGGTGAACTACCTGACCGTCACTTATAACAACAATACCAATACCTCGACCATTACGGTCGATACCAATGGTGCCGGGACGGCGGGTGGCACACTCACCGTCCAGGTGCAGGGTGTGGATCTGACGGGTGGTACGAATTCGGCCGACCAGTCCACCATCCTGCAGACCCTGCTCGATGACGGCAACCTGGTGGTCGATCCCTGATCCGACGGGGTGCCCGGGCCGCAGGGCCCGGGTGCGTTCGTTGTCTTTGCGGCAGGATTGCGGGGTGTGGGTGCGGGCCGCTGGTCAGCGGTCGCGCCGGCGCCTGCGCCGCGGCCGGGGGTCGTAGCCCGCGATCCAGGGCATGATGCGCGAGAAGGGGAGGTTCTCGAGCCCCTGAAATTCGCATTCGGCCCGGGCCAGCAGGTCGAACACGTCGGGCACGGTCTCGGGATCTTCCGTCTCGGGTTCCAGCAGCGCGCGGATGCCGCGCATGCCCCCCACCTGGATACGGATCGCCTTGCCGTGCGGCAGCATGGCCTGGTCTTCATGCGTGCGCAGGGCAAACTGCGCCTGTTCCCGCAGGATGGCGAGCGCACGCCGGCACCGTTCCTGGCCTTCCTGCGACAGGCAGCGCACGCCTTCGCGCTCGGCGATGCAGAAGCGTTCTGCGCGCGAGCAGGCACAGCGATTGGTCAGTACGGCCTTCTCGAAGACGCAGGCACGTTCGTTGACCTCGCGGTAGGTCTCGCGGAAGGCGTCCTGATCCATCAGTCTGCCTGCTTGAAACGGTGGATCAGGCGACGCTCACGCTTGTTGGGGCGTCGTTCGCTGACCGGCATGGCCGCGCGTTCGGCACGGATCTGCTCGTTGAGCATCTGGCGCCGCTCGTGGCTCTCGGGCGTCTCGATGTAGAAGTCTTTCGCCTCGCTGGCCGGCCGCCGCTGGCGTGGCAGTTGCGCGATCTCGATGTCCCATTCGTAGGGCCCCTTGTGGATGCGCAGGCGCGAGCCGATGCGCACCTCCTTGCCCGGCTTGGTCCGCTGGCCGTTGAGGTGTACCTTGCCGCCCTGAACCGCCTCGGCGGCCAGTTGTCGGGTCTTGAAGAAGCGGGCGCACCAGAGCCACTTGTCCAGGCGCATGCGTTGCGGGGCCTCGGCGCTCATCAGGTGGGGGAATCCTCCGAGTGATCGATGTCGTGCACTGGTGTGACGTGTTCGCCGACGCCCAACAACGGGTCGAGCTCTCCGCGCGCATCCATGGCTGCCATGTCATCGAAGCCGCCGACGTGAAAATCGTCGATGAAGATCTGCGGCACGGTGCGCCGCTGGCTGCGCTGCATCATTTCCATCATGCGGTCGCGGTCGATATCGACACGGATCTCTTCCCAGGTGACGCCCTTGTTCTGCAGCAGTGACTTGGCGCGGACACAATAGGGGCACATGGCGGTGGTGTAGATTTCGATTTTTGGCATGGTAATTCTTTCCTCCTGAGGTGAGGCAATCCTAGCAACTCGGGTGTGCCCGGGCATTCGGCAAAACCCGTATTGACGCGGGGGAAATGCACCGCTTTCGCGGGATCTGGCGCTTGGAAGGTTCGGGCGGAGTCCCTATGATGCGGGACACAGCCTTGCCTGCCTCGTACCGAGATGTTGCACATGAAGGACTCCACGCCCAGGTCCATCCGCCTGGCCGACTACCGACCACCGCCGTACCTGATCGACCATGTCTCGCTGCGGTTCGACCTGCGCGAGACCGGGACCCGGGTGTTCTCTTTCATGCGCCTGCGGCGCAACCCGGCGTCTGAAGTCACCGAGTCGCTGTTGCTGCATGGCGAGGGACTGGACCTGCAATGGCTCGCCATCGACAGCATGCGCCTCGGCGAGAATGAATACCGGGTCGATAGCGAAGGTCTGCACCTGCCGGCCCCGCCAGAGCAGTTCGAGCTGTCCAGCGAGGTGATCATCGCGCCGGAGGCCAACACCGCGCTGGAGGGCCTGTACCGTTCCGGGGGCATGTTCTGCACCCAGTGCGAGGCCGAGGGTTTCCGGCGCATCACCTGGTTTCTCGACCGGCCCGACGTGATGACGGTCTTCGATGTGCGCATCGAGGCCGATCGCGAGCGCTACCCGGTGCTGCTTTCCAACGGCAACCCGGGGGCCACCGGTGAGCTGCCTGACGGTCGGCACTTTGCCGAGTGGCACGACCCGCATCCCAAGCCCTGTTACCTGTTCGCCCTGGTTGCGGGCGACCTGAAGCACATAGAGGAACGCTTTACCACCGCCTCGGGGCGCGAAGTACGGCTGCGCATCCATGTCGAGCCGCACAACATCGACAAGTGCGAACATGCCATGCGTTCGCTGGTTGCGGCCATGCGCTGGGACGAGGAGCACTACGGGCGCGAATACGACCTCGACGTGTTCAACATCGTCGCCGTGGATGATTTCAACATGGGCGCGATGGAGAACAAGGGTCTCAATGTCTTCAACAGCAAGTACGTGCTGGCGCGCCCCGATACCGCTACCGATGCCGACTTCCAGGGCATCGAGGGTGTGGTGGCGCATGAGTACTTCCACAACTGGACAGGCAACCGCATCACTTGCCGTGACTGGTTCCAGCTCTCGCTCAAGGAAGGCCTGACCGTCTATCGCGATCAGGAATTCTCCGCCGACATGGGCTCGCGCCCGGTCAAGCGCATCGAGGACGTGCGCCTGCTGCGCACCCACCAGTTTGCCGAGGACGCCGGACCGATGGCGCATCCGGTGCGGCCGCAGTCCTATATCGAGATCAACAACTTCTACACCCTGACCGTGTACGAGAAGGGCGCCGAGGTGGTGCGCATGCAGGCGCGCCTGCTGGGTCCGAAGCGGTTCCGCGAGGCCATGGATCGGTATTTCGAGCGCTTCGACGGCCAGGCGGTGACCACCGACGACTTCGTCGCCTGCATGGAGGCGGCCTCCGGGCGTGATCTTGGACAGTTCAGGCACTGGTACGACTATGCGGGCACCCCGGTGCTGCACATCCAGGACAGTTACGATGCGCGCAAGCGACGCTACACCCTGAAGATCCGCCAGGAAGTGCCCGACACCCCGGGACAGCACGACAAGCCGCCTTTCCATATCCCGTTTGCCATCGGCCTGCTGGACGGCGAAGGGCGCGACATCCCCTTGCGCTACGGGGAGATCGACAGCGACGGGGGCAGCCTGCTGCTCGAACTGCGTGAGCGCGAGGAGGTCTTTGTCTTCGACGACATCGAGGAACGGCCCGTCCCCTCCCTGCTGCGCGGGTTCAGTGCTCCGGTCAAGATCGACTATGACTGGAACGAGGAGCAGTTGCTGCACCTGATGGCGTATGACAGCGATGGTTTCAACCGCTGGGATGCCGGCCAGACCCTGCTGCGCCAGGTCATCCTGCGCATGGTCGCCCAGCGCCAGGAGGGCGCATCCATGAGCGTGCCCGAGGCGCTGATCGGCGCCCTGCGCACGGCCCTGTTCGATGAACAGGCCGAACAGGCATTGATCGCCGAGGTGCTGACCCTGCCGGCTATCGGTTATCTGGGTGACTTCATGGCGGTGGTGGATGTCGATGGCCTGCATGCCGCACGAGAGCACCTCAAACGCACTGTGGCCGCGGCCCTGCGCGAAGATCTGCTGATGCGCTACGAGCAATTGCGCGAAACCGGTGAGTACCGCATCGAAGCGGCGGCCATCGGTCGCCGGCGGCTCAAGAACACCCTGCTGAGCTGGCTGGCCAGCCTGGAGAACGACGATGCCGTGTTCCAGTTGCTGCTCGACCAGTACGGTGCGCAGCACAACATGACCGACGTGATGGCGGCGCTCTCGCTGATCGCCGACAGCGGCCGCCCCGAGCGCGAGGACATATTGGCCGACTTCGCCAGGCGGTGGGCGACCGAGCCACTGGTGATGGACAAGTGGTTCTCGGTGCAGGCCATGGCAGTGCGCCCCGATACCCTGGCGCAGGTACGCGCACTGATGGATCACCCGGCCTTCTCCCTGACCAATCCCAACCGGGTGCGCGCGCTGATCGGCGCCTTCGTCAATGGTAATCCGGTGGGCTTTCATGCTGCCGACGGCAATGGTTATGCCTTTCTTGCCGAGCAGGTGCTGGCGCTTGACCCGCTCAACCCGCAGATCGCGGCGCGGCTGGCGCGTGCCCTGGCGCGCTGGCGGCGTTACGACGAGCAGCGCCAGCAGCATGCGCAGGAGGCGCTGCGGCGCATGATCTCGGCCGGGGTGTCCAGGGATGTCTACGAGATCGCCAGCCGCAGCCTGGAAGAGGACGCTGAATGAAGGCCCTGTTGATCGTGGCCCATGGCAGCCGGCGGGTCTCGTCGAATGACGAGGTGCGCGATTTGGCGGCCCGCGTCGGTGAGTTGGCCGGCGGACGCTTCGATCGGGTGCAGGCCGCCTTTCTCGAACTGGCCGAGCCATCCATTCCCGACGGCATCCAGGCCTGCATCGATGCCGGTGCCGACGAGGTGGTGGTCATGCCCTATTTCCTGTCGGCCGGACGGCACGTGAGCGAGGACATCCCCGCCGAGGTGGCGCGCAAGCAGCAGGAGCACCCACGGGTCCGCATCCGTCTGGCCGATTATGTCGGGGCGCAGCCCGGCATTGCCGATCTGCTGCTGGCGGGTGCCCTGGCGGGGGATGGCGAGGCCAAAGGGTAAACCGGGAACCGTTCGCGGCGGGGACGCCGCTCCCACAGGTGGTGTAGGAGGCCCGTCCCCGGGCCGAATCGTGCGCTAGAAGCCCAGCCAGCGCGCGCCCTGGTAGAAGACGAAGCTCACCACCCAGGCCAGCAGCAGCGGCCAGCCGATGGCCAGCGCGGTGAAGCGCCAGCTCTTCGATTCCTGTTTCAACACCGCCACGGTGGACAGGCAGGGCGTGTAGATCAGTACGAACAGCATGAAGCTGTAGGCCTGCACCCAGTCGATGCGGCTGGAGACGATACCCGACAGCTCGCTCTCACCGACGCCGTAGATCACTGCCAGAGCGCCCAGCACCACTTCCTTGGCGACGAAGCCGAACAGCAGGGCGATGGTCATCAGGTGATCGATCCCCAGGGGTTGCATGAGGGGCTCGAACAGGGCGGCGAGCTGGCCGGCCAGGGTCTCGGGGCTGGCGATCGGCACGTCCTTGGGGAAGTGGGTGAGGATCCATACCAGCACGACCCCGAGCAGGATGAAGCCGCTGGCCTCGCGCAAGAAGTGGGTCACCTCGCGCCAGCCGCGCAGCCACATCTGGCGCAGGGTGGGGAAGCGGTAGGGCGGCAGTTCCAGCAGCACCGGCTCGGTGTGCGTCAGGCGCCTGCGATAGATCACGGCGGTGAGGAAGGCGGCGCCGAAGCTGAACAGGTACAGGCTGAACAGCACCAGTGGTGCGGCCCAGGGGTCGAAGATGGCGGTGGTGAAGAATACGAACACCTGCAGGCGTGCCGAGCACAGCGAGAAGGGGATGATCAGCATGGTCAGCAGGCGCAGCCCCCGCGAGCGCATCACCCGGGTGCCCATCAGCGCCGGCACATTGCAGCCGAAGCCCATCAATTGCATTACGAAGGCGCGCCCGTCCAACCCCAGGCGCGACATGAAGGCGTCCATCAGGAAGGCCGCACGCGACATGTAGCCGCTATCCTCGATGATCGCGATGAACAGGAAAAACAGCACGATGATGGGCAGGAAGGACAGGATGGTGCCGATGCCGTCGAACAGGCCATCGAGCACGAAGCTCTGTACCTGCGGCGGCCAGGCGGTGACTACCGGGGTGACGGCCTCGATCTTGATGCGCTCCAGCATCCAGGCCACGCCATCCTGTAACGGTGCGCCCAGGGTGTAGACTGCCTCGAACATGCCCAGCATGGCCAGAAAGAACAGTGGCAAGCCCAGCCAGGGGTGCAACAGCAGGCGGTCCAGGCGATCGGTGAGCCGGTCGGTGGCGCTCACCGGCACATCGACCGTGGCGGAAAAGACCGCGTCCAGGCGAGCTTGCAGGGCGTCGTCCTCGCCGAAAGCCTTTTCGATGTCGGCCGCGCGGGGTGGACGCGCTTCGTGCAGGGCCTGGGTGAGCGCCTGGCGCGCCTGCTCCATGCCCATGCCATGCTTGGCGCTGATCGCCACCACCGGCATGCCAAGCTCCTGCGCCAGGCGTTCCTGGTCGATGTGGATGCCCAGCTTGCGCGCCTCGTCGATCATGTTCAGCAGCAACATCATGGGCTGGCCCAGTGCCTGTAATTGCAGCACCAGGGCGAGCTGGCGGTCGAGTTGGGTGGCGTTGGCGATCACCACCAGCAGGTCTACCGGCTGTTCCTCGAGGAAGGTGCGGGCCACGCGCTCGTCCTCGGCGAAACCATGCAGGGTATAGATGCCGGGCAGGTCCACCACCTCGACCATCTCCGTGCCCAGCAGGATCCTTGCCGAGAGCAGGTCGACCGTGATGCCTGGCCAGTTGCCCACCTTGGCAGAGGCTCCGGTGAGCCGGTTGAAGAAGGTGGATTTGCCCGTGTTGGGCATGCCAAGGAGGGCGACGCGCTTCATTTGATGAAAATGGTGCGGGCCTGTTGCGGACGGATCAGCAGGTCGCTGGTCCCGAGACGGATCTGGATGGGGCCGCCGAAGCGCGAGCGGCGCACCACGGTCACTCGGCGTCCGGGGCGCAATCCCAGTGACTGGAGGCGGGTGCGCAGTTCGGGCTCGCCGGCCAGGCCGGTGATGATGGCGTGTTGACTTGGCAGCAGGTCGGCCAGGGTCGCCACCGAGGTATCGTGTGCTCGCATGTCCATCAGCAGATCGTCACGTGCTTATCTGGAGAATGATAATCATTGTCATTTGTGGATGCAAGGGATGAGGGGAGCGGATTCCTCGGCTGGGGAAGGGGCTTCCCGGCGCGCCGGATCCTTCCCATCCTGCCAGCGGGCGCTGGCGATGGTTCTGATCCAGGTCATGCCGGTGTCGGGGGGGCAGGCGCCAGGCCGTGCGGCCGGATGTTCAGGGCTGTTCCGGATACTCGTAGTGCTTGCTGTGGCGGCGCCCGGTAGGGCTCTGGTGGCGTAGCAGGGTGCGCTGGGTGATGATGCCCTCGACCTTCCAGTCCAGGCCCTCGAGCGGGATCTCGGGGTAGAGGTCGTTGAGCGCTACCAGGCGTTCGCCGTGCTCGTCGTTCAGGTACTGGCGGAACCAGCGGGTGTCCTCGACCAGGCACATGATGTACATGCCATGGCGGCAGGACCTGGCCGGTTCGATGATGACGATGCAGCCATCGGGGAATTCCGGCTCCATGCTGTCGCCCAGCACCTGCAGGGCGAAGGGCTCGAGTTCGGAACAGGCGCTGCCGTCGTGGAAATCACCAGTGCTCATCGGGCTGTTCTCGTGCGGATTTGCTATGCTCCCGGGCCTTCTCACGTCCGGGACGGGCGCTCTGACAGAAGGAAACATCCTAACATGGTGCACACTGGTGGGCCGCCGCCCCAAGTCCACAAGAATCGTCGGGATTGGTACAACCTGCGTTCCATGCTCCCCTTCCTGTGGGAGTTTCGCGGGCGGGCGCTGTTCGCGCTGGCCTGCCTGGTGCTCTCCAAGGCGGCGAATGTCGGGGTGCCGGTGGCGCTCAAGGCCATCATCGACTACTACGAGCAGGCTTCCAGGGACGAGCTGACCGTCGCCATGCCGCTGTTGCTGCTGCTGGCATACGGCCTGCTCAGGCTGAGCGCCAGCCTGTTCAACGAGCTGCGCGACGTGGTCTTTGCCAAGGTGCGCTACCGTGCCATGCGCCGGCTTTCCACCCGGGTGCTCGATCACCTGCTGAAGCTGTCGCTGCGCTATCACCTCGAGCGCAAGACCGGGGCGATCAGTCGCGACCTCGAACGCGGCACCCGTTCGGTGAGCCAGATCCTCAACTACATGGCCTTCTCCATCCTGCCCATCGTGGTGGAGTTCAGCCTGGTCGCCGCCATCATGCTGCACAACTACGACCCGGTGTTCGCCGGCACCATGTTCGGCTCGGTGGTGCTCTACATGGTGTTCACCTTCCTGGTGACCGAGTGGCGCATGGATTTCCGCCGCCACATGAACGAACTGGACTCGCGTGGCAATTCCATCGCCTTCGACAGCCTGATCAACTACGAGACGGTCAAGTACTTCGGCAACGAGCGGCTGCAGCTCCAGCGCTACGACGACACCCTCGAGCAGTGGGAGTACTGGGCGGTAAAGAGCCAGAATTCGATGTCGCTGCTCAACTTCGGGCAGGGTGCCATCATCGCCCTGAGCGTGACCCTGATGATGGTGCTGGCGGCGCGTTCGGTCTCGGCCGGGGAGATGCGCATCGGCGACCTGGTGATGGTCAATGCCTTCCTGTTGCAGCTGTTCATTCCGCTGGGTTTCCTCGGCATCGTCTATCGCCAGATCAAGTACGCCCTGGCGGACATGGACCTGGTGTTCAAGCTGCTCGAAACCGAACCCGAGATCCACGATGCCCCCGATGCCCGTCCCCTCGAGGTGAGCGAGGGGCGTATCACCTTCGAGCACGTGGACTTCAGCTACCAGCCCGAGCGCCAGATCCTGCACGACGTGAGCTTCGAGGTGCCGCCCGGACACAAGGTGGCGGTGGTCGGACACAGCGGTGCCGGCAAGTCCACCCTGTCGCGCTTGATCTTCCGTTTCTACGACGTGCAGTCCGGTTGCGTGTGCATCGACGGGCAGGACGTGCGCGAGGTCAGCCAGGAGAGCCTGCGCGCGGCCATCGGCCTCGTCCCGCAGGACACGGTGCTGTTCAACGACAGCATCTACTTCAACATCGTCTATGGTCGTCCCGAGGCCAGCCGCGAGGAGGTGATCGAGGCGGCGCGCATGGCCTGCATCCTGGACTTCATCGAACGCCTGCCCGATGGCTGGGATACGGTGGTGGGGGAGCGCGGTCTCAAGCTGTCCGGCGGCGAGAAGCAGCGTGTGGCCATCGCGCGTGCCATCCTCAAGCGGCCGCGCATCCTGATCTTCGACGAGGCGACCTCCTCGCTGGACAGCCATACCGAGAAGGCCATTCAGCAGACGCTCGAGGCGGTGGCCGCTGATCACACCACCCTGGTCATCGCCCACCGTCTGTCCACCGTGGTCGATGCCGACCAGATCCTGGTCATGGACCAGGGGCGTATCGTCGAGCGCGGCACCCATGCCGAGCTGCTGTGCGCCGGCGGCGCCTACAAGGCCATGTGGGAACTGCAACAGCAGGAGAGCGCCGAGCAGGTGGCCGAAAACGCGGCGGAAACCTGAAGACGCGCCGCGTTCGGCCCGGGGACAGGCCTCCTGCAGGTAGGAGCGACGTCCTCGTCGCGAATCTTCGGCCCGGGGACAATCGCCCACCTCACATGGCAGGAGTGACGTCCCCGCCGCGAATGCTGGAAAGAAAAGGCCCGCGCTGCCGGTTGGCAGGCGGGCCTTCTGCGCGGTCGGCGGTGTGGGTCAGTGCGCGCAAGGGGAGTTGCGGCACAGACGCTCGATCAGGCGCTCATTGTGGGTTACCTGGGATAGCCGACAGGGCAGGCACTCCCAGGTCATGTTGATGGCCGAGACGGCCGTGCCAGCGCCAATCAGGCTCCAGAACACCACGTCGACCCAGGCATGGGTCATGAGGCCTTCCGTGCCCAGCACCATTGTCGAGATGATTCCGAATACCGAGGCCGCTACTACGCCAAGAATAATAGGTAACATGGTCTTGTCCTCGTGCTGATAAAAAACGGTTATAACCCTCTTATATTCTTAGATTAGCAAATGCTAATAAAGTTTCAAGAAATTTAAGCCCCTGACTTAGCGGGGCATTGTCGTTTTACCCCGACGTTTCTCCAGGGCTGTTGCATGGAGGCGTTTGCCAAGTGACTCCGAAAAACACCGAAAAAGTTCCGGTGTGGTGTAAGATTCCGAAACGCAAACGCTTTTTGTGTCGGTCCTGCGCGAGTCAGCGATGACTCATACGCCGAGGTGGGGTATGGCCATGCCTTGTCCCGCCAGAAATCCGATACCTTGGTGAGCCTCTGCAGCCTGGGAAACGCGATGCTGAATGAACGAAACATCTTCCTGGTCGGTGGCGCGGTGCGCGACGAACTCCTGGGGCTGCCGGTGGGAGAGCGCGACTGGGTGGTGGTCGGCAGCAGCCCAGAGGCCATGCGCGCGGCGGGGTTTCGCCAGGCCGATCCCGAGTTTCCGGTGTTTCTGCATCCCGAGACCGGGGAGGAATATGCTCTGGCGCGGCGCGAGACCAAGGTCGGCGAGGGTTACCGGGGCTTCGTGGTGGATGCCGGCCCCGATGTCAGCCTCGAAGAGGACCTGGCGCGGCGTGATCTCACCATCAATGCCATGGCGCGCGATGCCGAGGGTCGCCTGATCGACCCCTTCGGTGGTGAAAAGGATCTGGCCCAGGGGCTGTTGCGGCATGTCACTCCGGCCTTCGTCGAGGACCCGGTGCGCCTGCTGCGCATTGCCCGTTTCGCAGCGCGCTTCGGTCCTTTCGGCTTGCGGGTGGCACATGATACTCACCGGCTGATGAAGCGCATGGTGGCCGACGGCATGATGCGCGAGCTGCGCCCGCAGCGAGTCTGGCAGGAGCTGTACAAGGCGCTGGGCTACGCACAGCCCTGGCGCTTCTTCGAGGTGCTCGCCGCCTGTGGCGGCCTGGCCGAGTTGCTGCCGGGGCTTGCCGCGCAGATGCGCCCTGGCCATGGCGGTACGGCCGCGGCACCGGCGATCGAGGCGCTGAAGCGGAGCGTTGCGCTGAGCGAGGCCCCGGACGAACGCCTGCTCGCCCTGTTGCTGGCCTCGGGGGAGACCCCGGATGTCGCAGCGCAGCGCCTGGGCATGCCGCCGCGCCTGCGGCAGCGCCTGCAACAGGCGCGGGAACTCTGGCCGCAGGTGCGCGAACTCGACCGGCTGCCGGGCCGAGCGGTGGCCGATCTGCTCGATCGCATGGGGGGCTGGCGACGGGACGGCCGTTTCGAGGCCCTGCTGCGGGTATTCCGTGCGCAGCCCGATGCACCGGCGAGACTGGACGATCTGGCGCGGGCGCGCGAACAGGCGCTGGCCGTCGATTCCCGGGCCTTGCAGGCTCGCGGGCTGGCGGGCCCTGCCCTGGGCGAGGCCCTGGCGCGCACGCGCCGCGAGGCCATTGAAAGCACATGGTAACCGGCCTTGTCTTGCGCCCGGCGAGCACGCAAACTGCTGGTCGGAGTGGAGCACACAGCACACCATGGGACTGAACAAAAACCAGGTGCTACCCGCACAGGCGCGATCCAGGGTGGCGGCCGACCCACCGACCGCCGACTCGGTGCGCCATCGCATCCTGCGCATTCTCTGGAGTGCGCGGCTGGTGATGCCGTTGAGCCTGCTGCTCGCGGGCATGGGCGCAACCCTGCTGATCGCGGTGCAGTTTCCCATGGGGCTGCTCGATCAGAGCCTGGCCACCCAGGTCCTGCTGGCCAGCGCCATTGCTACCCTGGTCGGACTGGTGCTGACGGCGCGGCGGCTGCGCACCCAGTTGCTCGAGCCGCTGGCGCGGCTGGAGGAGTCGGTGGCCAAGGTCTGCCAGGGCGAGCCGGGCGCCACCCTGTCGCGCGAGGATACCGGGGTGCTGCGCGACATGGTCGAGGACATCGACAGCATCAACGAGGAGCTGACCGACCTCTACGAGGACATGGACAGCCGGGTTGCGCGCCAGACCACCCGGTTGGCCCAGAAGACCGCCTCGCTCAAGATCCTCTACGACGTGGCGGCCAGCATCAACCAGGCCAACAACCTCGACGAGCTGCTGCTGCGCTTCCTGCGCGTGCTCAAGGAGATGGTCAATGGCATGGTGGCCACGGTGCGACTGGTGCAGGAAGACGGCAACATGCGCCTGGTCGGCGCCATCGGCCTGAACGATGCCGTGCTCACCGAGCAGGAGATGCTGCCGCTCGACCTGTGCCTGTGTGGCACCGCGCTCTCGCCCGGCGACATCCTGTGCGAGCATCCCGAGCGTCATTGCGCACGCCGGTTGGGGCACAACATGTTCGGTCCCGACGAGGTCGAGCGGGTGACGGTGCCGCTCGACTATCACGGCGACGTGCTGGGTTTCTACCACGTCTATGTGCGCAAGCCGGGCATTTCCGGGCGTGAGGACATCCTGGAGCTGCTCAAGACCGTGGGCAGCCACCTGGGCATGGCGGTTGCCAAGCAGCGTTCGGACCGCGAGGCGCGGCGTCTGTCCATCGTCGAGGAGCGCACTGCACTGGCGCACGAGTTGCACGACTCGCTGGCGCAGACCCTGGCCAGCCTGCGCTTCCAGGTACGCATGCTGCAGGATGTGTTGCGCAGTGGCGATATCGAGGCGGCCTGCAACGATCTGGCACGCATCAGCAACGGTCTGGACGAGGCGCACACCGAACTGCGCGAGCTGCTGCACAGTTTCCGCGCGCCGGTCGGTCAGCGCGGTCTCACCCAGTCGCTGCGCGCGCTGGTCGAACGTTTCCAGCAGGAGAGCGGTATCCAGGGCTTCTTCCAGGTGGCCTGCCGCGAGCCCGAGCTGAGCTCGGCCGAGGAGATGCAGATCCTGCGCATCGCCCAGGAGGCGTTGGCGAACATCCGCAAGCACGCAAAGGCGCATACTGTGCGGGTGCTGCTCAATTGTCAGTCCGACGGTGGCCTGGTGCTGTTGATCGAGGACGACGGTGTGGGTTTCGACAACGCCCGGCGGCACGGACGCCCGGGTGAGCACATTGGGCTGGCGATCATGGAGGAACGCGCGCAGCGCCTGGGCGGCACCCTGCGTATCGAGAGTGAGCCGGGCGAGGGGACCCGTCTCGAACTGTGTTACAAGCCGGCGACGCGCAAGGACGAGAAGCCCAGACGCTGGCTGGTCTGATGCCAGGAGACACGATGAAGGTACTGTTGATCGACGATCACGCCCTGTTTCGCATGGGGCTGCGTGAGCTGCTGGAGCGGCGCGGCATCCAGGTGGTGGCGGCCGAGGGCTGCTGCGAACAGGGTATCGTCCTGGTCGGCGAGCTGGAGCCGGACGTGGTGCTGCTGGACATGCGCATGCCCGAGATGAACGGCATCGAGATGCTGCGTGCGCTGCGCGAGGGCGGCCAGCGCATGCCGATCGTGATGCTCACCACCAGCCGCGACGAGCAGGACGTGGTGCAGTCTCTGCAGGCCGGGGCCAACGGCTACCTGCTCAAGGATATGGAACCCGATTCGCTGATCCGGGCGCTGGAAGACATCGTCGCGGGCCAGACCGTGGTCGCGCCCGAGCTGGCCGCGGTACTGGCGCGCGCGGTGCAGGGCGAGGCAGCACGCCCCGAGAGCGACATCGAGCGCCAATTCGCTGAGCTCACTCCGCGCGAGCACGAGATCCTCTGCCTGCTGGCCGAGGGCCAGAGCAACAAGGTCATCGCGCGCAATCTGGGGATATCGGACGGCACCGTCAAGCTGCACGTAAAGGCCATACTGCGCAAGCTCGAGGTGCACTCGAGGGTCGAGGCGGCTGTACTCGCTGTCGAGCACAGCCTGTGCAACCGCAATGGAAAGGACTGACCCTCTCCGGGGGGCGGTGTCGGAATGCATTCCACCCTGACAGGGCCGTTGACCCTGTCAGGGTGGAGCGGGCGGAGGATTCAGTCCTCGCTCAGGGAGGCAGACTCGATGACCACCGGCTCCACCGGCACATCGGAGTGACCGGCGCGGGTAGTCGTGGGCACGCCCTTGATCTTGTTGACCACATCCATGCCCTCGACCACGCGCCCGAACACGCAATAGCCCCAGCCGTCCTGGCCGGGATAGTCGAGGAACTTGTTGTCGGCCACGTTGATGAAGAATTGCGAGCTGGCCGAGTGCGGCTGCATGGTGCGCGCCATGGCGATGGTGCCGGTCTCGTTGCTCAGGCCATTGTTGGCCTCGTTCTCGATGGGGTCGCGCGTGGCCTTCTGCATCATGTCGGGCATGAAACCACCACCCTGGATCATGAAGTTGTCGATCACGCGGTGAAAGATGGTGCCGTCGTAGAAGCCGTCGCGCACGTATTGCTCGAAGTTCTCGCAGGTCTTGGGGGCGGCCTCGTGGTTCAGTTCGATGACGATGTCGCCCAGGCTGGTCTTCAAAGTAATCACGGAATCTTCCTCGCTGGAATGTCAGGGAGCCTCTCGGCCCGGTGCGCGCATTCTCGGGGATATGCTGGCGAAAATCCATTGCCAGGCAGGCGGAAATTGCCAGGGCACGCAAGGCGCGCCGGTATGTTTCCAGACCGTGCCCGGGGGCTGCGGTCCTGCATCACTGCAGGCGGAATACCACCGGCAGGCGGATCTCTCGGTTGGCCTCGTTCAGTGCGGGGGGCGGCGGGCGGAACGGGGAGGTGCGGCGGACCGTCTCCAGCGCTACCCGGTCGAGACGTGGCCGGCCCGAGGATTCGAGCACGCGTACCTGTTCGAAGCGACCGTCGCTGGCGATGTGAAAGCCCACCAGTACACGCCCTTCCTCCCGGCGCCGCCGCGACAGGCGCGGATAGTGCCGGTTTTGCGTGATCGCGGCTGCCAGCTCGGCGAGATAGTGCGTGCGCAGGGCGTCGGCTTCAGCCGCCTCCTTCGAGGCGCTCTCCCTTGGAATGGCATGTGTGGTGAGCGGGACGGGTGCTGCCGGCCGGTCCGGTTTCCCCGCGTGGGCAGGGGGAGGCGGGGCCGGTCTCGCCGGGGGCGCGGAGGCGCGGACAGGCCGAGACGGCGGCGGTGGTGTACGGGCCGGCCTTGCGGGCCTGCGAGGCGGCTTTGGCGGGGGGGTGGCCGGTCGTGGCGGCCTGGCGGGCCGGGGAACGGGGGCCGGGCGCGGGACTCGTTCGCTGAGCGGCGAGGGGGGTGATGGCGGTGGGGCGCTGCGCGCCGGTCGGGCGTCGGGCCGGGTGCTCACCGCGGCCGGCACCAGGCGAACATCCACCACGGCGCTCGCGCTGGAGGTCCGGAGCGGAACCCTGTCGTACCAGAGCAGGTAGAGCAGGGCGCCGTGCAGCAGCATCGAGACGACCAGGGTGAGCGCCAGCCGCTGGTCCAGGACACCTTTCACGCCAGCCAGCTTACCCGGCAGGCACCGGAGAGGTTGCGAAAAGCGGGGTCATCGCCTGCGACTCACTTGCGCCGGACCTTCTTGATGACCACCGGCTCCACCGGCACATCGGCACGGCCGTTGCGGCGAGTGGTCGGCACCCGGGCGATGGCGTCCACCACCTCCATGCCGTCGATTACCTTGCCGAACACCGCGTAGCCCCAGCCGTCGAAGCTCGGGTAGTCGAGGTTCGGATTGTCGCGGTGGTTGATGAAGAACTGTGAAGTGGCCGAGTGCGGGTCGCGGGTGCGTGCCATGGCGATGCTGCCACGCACGTTCTTGAGGCCATTCTTCGCCTCGTTCTCAACCGGTGAATGGGTGGGTTTCTTGACCAGGTCGGGCGTCAGGCCGCCACCCTGGATCATGAAGCCCGGGATCACCCGGTGGAAAATGGTGCCGTCGTAGAAGCCCTCGTCCACGTAGCGCAGGAAGTTGGCCACGGTTTTCGGCGCCTTTTCGGTATCCAGGCGCAGGGTGATGTCGCCCTTGCTGGTCTCCATGACCACGTCCACCGAGTCGGCGGCTTGCAGGGTGGCGACGAGAAAGAACGACAGGAGTGCGAGCAACGGTTTCTTCATGGTGATCTCGAGGTTTCCGGGTGACTTGGCATCGAGTGTAACGGTTGCGTGGGGAGGGAGGAAGGCGGGGCGCAGTTCGCGGTGGGGACGCCGCTCCCACAGGTGGTGCAGGAGGCCCGTCCCCGGGCCGAATGTTCGCGGCGAGGAGGCTGCTCCCACGGGCGGGTCCTTCCTTGGGCCGAATATTCGCTAGAATCCCTTCTTTTCGCCGTACGGTAGAACCCATGCTCAAGATCCACAACGACCTGACGCGCAGCAAGGAAGTCTTCGAACCGCTCGAGCCGGGCAAGGTGCGGATGTATGTCTGCGGCATGACGGTCTACGACTTGTGCCACCTGGGGCATGCGCGGGTGATGGTGGTGTTCGACGTGGTCTATCGCTACCTGAAGGCGCTGGGCTTCGATGTGACCTATGTGCGCAACATCACCGATATCGATGACAAGATCATCACGCGCGCCAACGAGCGTGGCGAGCCCTTCACCGAGCTGACCGAGCGTTTCATCGCGGCCATGCACGAGGACGCCGCGGCGCTGGGCGTGCTCCCGCCCGACCTGGAGCCGCGTGCCACCGAGCATCTGCCGGGTATCATCGCCATGATCGAGCGGCTGATCGAGCGCGGCCATGCCTACGTGGCGGATAATGGTGACGTGTATTACGACGTGCGCAGCTTTCCCGAGTACGGCAAGCTCTCGGGCAAGTCGATCGACGATCTGGAAGCGGGTGCGCGGGTCGAACCGGGCGAGGGCAAGCGCGACTCCCTGGACTTTGCCCTGTGGAAGGCGGCCAAGCCGGGCGAGCCGGCCTGGGATTCGCCCTGGGGAAGCGGACGGCCGGGCTGGCACATCGAGTGCTCGGCCATGTCCACCGAGGCGCTGGGCGATACCTTCGACATTCACGGTGGCGGTGCCGACCTGACCTTTCCGCACCATGAAAACGAGATCGCCCAGTCGGAAGGTGCCACCGGTCACCCTTTCGTGCGTTACTGGATGCACAACGGCTTCGTGCGCATCAACGACGAGAAGATGTCCAAATCGCTGGGCAACTTCTTCACCGTGCGCGAGATCCTGGAGCGCTATCGTCCCGAGGCAGTGCGCTATTTCGTCCTCACCAGCCAGTACCGCAGCCCGCTCAATTACGACGATACCCAGCTCGACCAGGCGGGCGCGGCGCTCACCCGTTTCTACACCTCCTTGCGCGGTCTGCCGGAGAGCGAGCCCGCCGGCGCCGAGGCCTTCGAGGCGCGTTTTCACGCCGCCATGCAGGACGACTTCAACACCCCCGAGGCCCTGGCGGTGATGTTCGACCTGGTGCGCGAGATCAACCGGTTGCGCCAGGACGATCCACAGGCGGCCGCCGGCCTGGCTGGGGCCCTGCGCCGCATGGGCGATGTGCTGGGCATCCTGCAGGAAGATCCCGAGACCTGGTTGCGTGGTGACAGCGCGGACAACGGCCTGGACGATGCCGAGATCGAGGCGTTGATCGCGCAGCGCGCCCAGGCCAAGGCGGAGAAGGACTGGGCCGAGGCCGACCGCATCCGCGACCAGTTGCAGCAGGCCGGCATCGTGCTCGAGGACGGCCCCGGCGGCACCACCTGGCGGAGGGCCTGAGATGAATGCGCCACGCAAGCGGGTCTTCCGCGTCTTCTGGCGGGACTACGTCACCGGGGAGGGGGTCTCATCCAGCGAGCCCGAGTCGCTTGCCGGCGAGCACATTGCGCCACTGGCCGAGCGCCTGCTGGTCGCGCCGGACAATTACATCGGCGTGATCGATACCAACGAGCTCATTCTCCAGGTCTGGTGCGCCGAGGCGGATGGGCCCGTACAGCTCGAGCTGCTCTACCCCGAGGACGGCGGCATGCTGCACCTGAGCCTGCCGCTGGCCGAGGCGCTGGCACTGCTTGAGCGCCTGCCGCAGGCGTTTGACGAGTCGCTGCTGCCTGGGGCGCAGTTCCGCATGAGCGGCTCCTGAGTATTCGGCCGGCCGGGAAGACGCTGGCCGACTTGGTCCCTGGATGACCACCCGGCCGCCCGCGAGCATCGGCGGGATGAATCCCGTTGAATCTGCGCCGTTGCCTTGTGACCCGGGGACGCTATGCTGCGAGAAGGTTTCATTCGGGGAGAAGGGCGATGGGCGATGTGCTGGGCGTACTGGTCGATAATCAACCACAACTGGAGTTCGATCGTGACCGGCCGGTGCCCCAGGAGCACCTCGAGCATCTTGCCCTGATGGATCGCAAGATGGACGGCGGCATCGTGCTCGAAGGTCAGGCCTTTGCCGAGCCGGACCTGGATGCGCGCACCCGCTTTGTCGCAGCCAACCTGGCCAATGCCCTGGCCCAGGGAAAGGACAATCTGGCTATGGCGCTGACCACCTGGCTGGGCGTGCGTCGCCCTGATCTCAAGCAGGTGAAGATCACCAGCGGCGAGCTGGGGTTCACCGTCGATCTCGATTACCAGTCCCCCTACCGGCGTTCCAAACCTGAACCCCAGGTGGTGCAGTTCCATCCGCGCCCGCCGACCCGGCACTGAGTCTTTCCGGTTTCTTTCTGGCCTTCTTCGCAGCGTGGCGAGGGGGCTGTCAGTGGTCTGCTGCCTGCGCGGCCAGGTGATGGAAACTGGCCAGACGGTCAGGGTGGATGCGGCCTGCCTCCAGCGCCTTGCGTACCGCGCAGCCGGGCTCGTGTCGGTGGGTGCAGTCGTTGAAACGGCATTGACCCTTGAGTGTACGCAGCTCGGGAAAGCCGTCTTCCAGTTCCTGGCGCGTCAGCCGACCGAGTCGGAAGCTGCGTACGCCGGGCGAGTCGATGATCTCGCCGCCGCACTCCAGCGCGTAGAGGGTGGCTGCCGAGGTGGTGTGACGGCCGAGCCCGGTCGCCTCGGAGAGGGCGCCTTCGAGCAGCTCGGGGTTTGGCAGCAGGGCATTGATCAGCGAGGACTTGCCCACTCCCGACTGGCCGACCAGGATGCTGGTGTGCCCGCGCAGTCGTTCGAACAGCGGCTCCAGGCCATGTGTCGTCTTGGCACTGACCTGGATAAGGGGGTAGCCCAGGTCCTCGTAATGGGCGAAGCGCTGGCGGAAGGCGGCGCGTTCGGTGTCATCGAGCAGGTCGGCCTTGTTCAGGCAGAGGGCGCCGCGCACGCCGATGCGCTCGGCGGCAATCAGGTACTGGTCGAGCAGAAAGCCGGTGGGTTCCGGCCTGGGGGCCAGCACCACCACCAGTTGGCTGATGTTGGCGGCGATGGGTTTGTCGTGCCCGGCATGATCCGGCCGCGAGAGCACGGTGTCGCGTTCGAGCAGGGCCACCACCACGCCGGCACCCCCGTCCACGGGCTGCCAGAGTACGCGGTCGCCGCACACGATCTCGCCCAGGTTCTGGCGGAACAGGCAGTGCACGGCTTCGTCTTCCGATCCGCGTACCAGCAGGCTGCGGCCATGGCGCACGATGACTCGCCCTTCGACCGGTGGGCTGGCGTCACCGTTGCCGAGCAGGGACTCGGCGCGGGCATCTGCCAGGCGTCGCCGCTGTTCCTGAATGCGCGCGATGCGCGCCCGCTGCTGTTTGCTGAGCCTGCGACGCGACATCGTCAGGCGTTATGCGATGTCATTTGTCAAAGTGATAGTGGGTGTCGTTCAGGTACTTGACCACCGCGGCGATGTCCTCGTCGAACAGGCGGGTGTCGATGTTGGCGTCGCAGCGCCTTACCTGGGCTTTGAGCTGCTGCAGGTTCTGCATGCGGTGGTCGGGACGGGCGTAGACGCGCTCGTCATGACAACCGGAGCATTTTTCCTTGATGAAGCGGGCCGCGTCGAAATCGGCCAGCGCCGGGCCGCCAGCGAGCAGGGCGGCGGCGAGAAGTGACAGGGACAAGGGGTTCATTTCGTTTGGCTCCTTTGCGTGGGAAATCGATTCATGATCTGGGGATCGCTTTCCGTAAGTGACGATTTCCTTTTCACATTGTACTCGCAGCAGGGTGTCGGCAAGCGGCAAATCCTTACCTGTTTGGCGGGACATGGGGTTTTCCCCTGGCTTGAACGCGCATGGAGCTCGGATATACTCCGGCCCATGGCCCGAACGCCCGATCGCCCTGATCGTCCATGCCGGAAGAATATTTGCACCTCACCCCAGATCAAGTCGAAACACTTCTCCAGCAACTGCACCTCTTCCATGTCGAATACGGCGCACTGGATACCCTGCTCGATACGCGGCGCGAGCAGTTGCTGCTCGATGGGTTTCGCCGCTTTCTCGAGACCTTTCTCGAACGGCCGGCGGAAGAGCAGGAGATCGTCGAGCGTCTGGCGCACGACTATTTCGACGAGGACATCCCCTTCGTCCTGTTGATGGGGGCGTTCAACCGGATCAAGAGCGAGCTGATCCAGCTGGTGACCTCCAACATGCAACGGCCGGTCGAACATTACCTGGAGACCGATCGCCTGTTCGAGCAAGCCAAGCGGGCCACCGCGCAGCAATACCTGGTCCTCGAGGCGCAACGGCCACAGCGCCTGCCACAATCACTGGTGCGCGAGAAGCTGCTGATCCGCATCTACCTCGACTGGTTGCAGCAGTTGCGCGAAGCCGTGGTGGGCGACTTGTCGGGATTTCCTCTGGAATCGCTGGCCGAGAGCCGCTTCACCGAGGCGCTGCGCTATCCCGAGAGCATGATGATCTGCCTGGATCTGAAGCTGTGCGACCAGATCAACGAGCAGCACCGGGTGATATTGCAGCAGGCCAGTATCCTGCATGCCATGCTCAGCGGCGGACGTTACGAACAGGCCTATGTCGCCTACCAGGATCTGCTGGCCAAGGTCTCCGAACTGCTGAACCTGCTCAGCATCCTCTATTTCGAGAGCGAGACCAACCGCATCGGGCGGTTCTTCGGGTTTCTGCAGGCCGCGCTTTACCTGCCGGGGCGCAAGTTCCTGTGTGTGCTCAATCTCAGTCATCTCTCGCGCATCAACAAGCTGTACGGTGCCGAAGCGGGGGGAAGAGCGCTGGCCCGCGTCGAGACGGTGCTGCGCGAGGAGTTCGAGAACAACTATTCCTGGTTGCTGTTCACGCGCGGTATCGCAGGTGACTTCTACATCGTGGGGCACGACATTGATGCCGCCGAGCTCGATGCCTTGTGCGCACGGGTAGAGCAGTGCCTGGAGGGTACCTGCGATGATCTGCCGTTTCCCATCGAGGTGGCCTACCACGGCATCGAACTGACCGAACTGAACGAACTCACCACCGAGGATCTCCATCTGGTCGTGGAATATCTCACGGAGCAAGCGGGTTTGGGTCGCCGCGAGATCGCAGTGGACAGGGAGGACAAGCGGCACCTGCTCGACTGGCTGGGGAAGCGCTACCGTCGCTCCATCGATCTTCGTACGCGCCTGGTGCCGGAGCACACCGACATCTTCATCCAGCCGCTGGTGACCCTGGACGACACGCGCTGCCTGCACGCCTTCGAGGTGCTGGGCCGCTTCCGCGAGGGCGGGGCGGGGGGCATATCAGCGTGGGCATGTTCATCGACGATATCATCTCCGCTGGTATGGCGATCGATTTCGATCGCCTGATCCTGTCGCACATCGTGGCTCAGGCCGGGCCCCTGCACGACATCACCCGGCGCTTGTTCATCAACGTCTGTGCCTGCTCGCTCGAGAGCAGGACCTACCTGGATGCGCTGATCGAGGCGGTGAAGGGGCCGTTGCGCGGCTTCGAGGTCGTTATCGAACTGACCGAGCAGACCCTGCTGGAGCGCCGCGAGTTGATCACCGAGCTGCATCGAGAGCACGGCCTGCACTTTGCCGTGGATGACTTCGGTACCGGCTACTCCACCCTGCAACTGGTGATCGAGCTGGCGCTGGAGGGCAGCATTCGCTACCTCAAGCTGGATGGTTCGCTCACGCGTAATATCAACACGCGGACCGCGGTCGAGCGCATCATGCACATCACCCGCCAGATGGCCCACGAACTGGGGCTGGAAACCGTGGTCGAGGTGATCGAGAGCGCCGCCCAGCTCGAAAAGCTCACCGATCTGGAGATGGATCTCGGCCAGGGTTTCCTGCTTGGTGTGCCTGACACCGTGGCGGTCTGGCGGGGCAAGGTGGCTTATCTGCAGACTCGTACCGACGTGCAGCGCACACCGGTGTTCGTGCTCTGAGCCCGTTGCGGCCGTTGTAGAATCCCTGCGTCTGTTTTTCCACTGAGGAGCCGGTATGCCAGCCGACGAGAACAACCTGATCTGGATCGACCTGGAGATGACCGGGCTGGATACCGACCGCGACCACATCATCGAGATTGCCACCGTGGTCACCGACGCCGAGCTGAACATCCTCGCCGAGGGGCCGGTGATCGCCATCTACCAGCCGAGCGCGGTGATGGACGCCATGGACGAGTGGAACACCCGTCAGCACGGTCAGTCGGGGCTTACCCGGCGGGTGCGCGAGAGCCGATACTCGGTGGCCGATGCCGAACGCGAGACCCTGGCCTTCCTGCGCGAGTGGGTGCCCAAGGGCAAGTCGCCCATGTGCGGCAATTCCATCTGCCAGGACCGGCGCTTCATGGCACGCCTGATGCCGGAACTGGAAGACTATTTTCACTACCGTAACCTGGATGTCTCGACCCTCAAGGAGCTGGCTCGGCGCTGGGCCCCGGCGGTGTACGAGGGCTTCAAGAAGGATTCGTCGCACCTGGCACTGGACGACATCAAGGATTCCATTGCCGAGTTGCGCCACTATCGCGAGCATTTCCTCAAGGTCTGAGCAGCGCTCGCAGCCGGGTCAGCGCCCAGGCCACATGCTCGCGTACCAGCTCGGAAGGGTGGTCGGTGCGTGCGCGCAGCGCGCTTTCCGCCGCTGCTTCACCGCTGTTGCCCAGTGCCACCGCGATATTGCGCAGCCAGCGTTCGTGGCCGATGCGGCGGATGGCCGAACCCTCGGTGCGTTTCAGGAAAGTTGCCTCGTCCCAGGCGAACAGTTCGACGAGGGTGGCGGTGTCCAGGCCGTGGCGCGGCAGGAAGTCGGCCTCGGTGGTGTCATTGGCAAAGCGGTTCCACGGGCAGCAGAGCTGGCAGTCGTCGCAGCCGTAGATACGGTTGCCCATCAGCGGGCGCAACGCCTCGGGAATCGGGCCGTGCAGCTCGATGGTGAGATAGGAGATGCAGCGCCGTGCATCGACCTGATAGGGCGCAACGATGGCGCGGGTAGGGCAGACGTCGATGCAGGCGGTGCACTCGCCGCAGTGGTCGCTCACCGGGCTGTCCACCGGCAGCGGCAGGTCGGTGTAGAGCTCGCCCAGGAAGAACCAGCTGCCGGCATCGCGCGAGAGGATGTTCGAATGCTTGCCGACCCAGCCCAGGCCGGCCTTCTGCGCGATGGCCTTCTCCATCACCGGCGCGCTGTCGGTGAATACCCGATAGCCGAAATCGCCGATCTCGTCGGCGATGCGTTGTGCCAGTTTCTTGAGACGGGCACGCAACACCTTGTGATAGTCGCGTCCCAGGGCATAGCGTGAAATGAAGGCGGCGGCCGGGTCGCGCAGTACGCTGCCCGGGTCAGGTTCGGGTGGGCGGTAGTCCAGGCGCACGCTGATGATGCGCAGGGTGCCGGGCACCAGTTCGGCCGGGCGGGTGCGCTTGCTGCCGTGACGGTGCATGTAGTCCATCGTGCCGTGGTAGCCTTTGGCCAGCCAGCTGTGCAGATGGTGCTCGGCCTCGGTGAGGTCGGTATCGCAGATGCCGACCGCGCCGAAGCCCAGTTCGTGGCCCCATTGCTTGATGCGCCGGGACAGTTGCGCGTAGTCGATATCGCCACCTTTGCTCATGGAACACACTTTACCCAAATGCAATATCGCGTGATGCCAAAGACCGAGACCCTGCCGGCGGCACTGTACACCGCTGATCAGGTGCGCGCGCTCGAGCGCCAGGCCATCGAGCGTTTCGGCATCCCCGGCGCCGAGCTGATGCAACGTGCCGGTGAAGCGGCCTTTGCCCTGGCGCGCGAACGCTGGCCGGAGGCGCGGTGCTGGTGCGTATTGTGCGGTACCGGTAACAACGGAGGCGACGGTTTCGTGATCGCGCGGCTGGCCGCCGAGGCCGGTCTGGAGGTGCGGGTGATCCAGCTCGGAGAGCGCGAGCGCATCGCCGGTGACGCCCGGCTGCATGCCGATCACTGGGCGGCGCTCGAGCGGCCCTGGATGGAGTTCGATGGGGCCCTGCCGCGCGACTGTGACCTCTTGATCGATGCCCTGCTCGGCACTGGCCTGGACCGCGAGCTGGGCGGGGCCTGGCGCGCGGCAGTGGAGGCGATCAATGCCCATTCGGCACCGGTGTTGGCGGTGGACATTCCCACTGGCCTGGATGCCGACCGTGGGGTGGTGCTGGGCGTGGCGGTACGTGCTGCCGCGACCATCAGTTTCATCGGTCTCAAGCGCGGCCTGTTCACCGGCGAGGCTCCCGACTGCTGCGGCGAGGTGTTCTTCGACGCCCTCGAGGTGCCGGCGGCCATCTACGCCAGCCAGATTCTCAGCGCGCGGCGCATCGACTGGACCCGCGAGGCGACCCGCCTGCGTCCTCGCCGGCGCACGGCGCACAAGGGTGATTTCGGGCATGTGCTGGTCGTCGGTGGTGATCATGGCTTCGGCGGCGCGGCGCACCTGGCGGGCGAGGCGGCAGCACGAGTCGGCGCCGGGCTGGTCAGCCTGGCCACGCGCAAGCGCCATGTCGCGGCCGTTCTCGCCGCCCGCCCCGAGTTGATGGCGCACGCCGTCAACGGTCGCAAGGGCCTGCGAAGCCTGTTGTCGCGGGCCTCCGTGCTGGTGCTGGGGCCGGGGCTGGGGCGCCGCGGCTGGGGCGATGAGCTGTATCACGTCGGTATCGACTGGCCAGGACCACAGGTGATCGACGCCGACGCGCTCAACCGCCTGGCCGAGAAACCGGTCGCCCCGCGCGACGATCGGGTGCTCACGCCGCATCCAGGCGAGGCCGCCAGGCTGCTGGGGGTGGAAGCCGCCGAGGTGCAGGCGGACCGCTTCGCGGCCGTCGAGGCGCTGCAACGGCGTTATGGCGGCACCGTGGTACTCAAGGGGGCAGGCACGCTGGTGCTTGGGCCGGGGCAGCGCCCGTTGGCGGTGTGCAGTGACGGCAATCCCGGGATGGCCAGCGGTGGCATGGGCGATGTGCTGGCGGGGGTGATCGGCGGCCTGATCGCGCAGGGGTGGATGCCGGAAGAGGCGGCCGAGCTCGGCGTCTGCCTGCATGCCGCAGCGGCTGACCGGGCCGTGGCCCGCGAGGGGGAGTGCGGCCTGCTCGCCAGCGATCTGATGCCACACCTGCGGCGCCTGGTGAACCCGGCATGATCGAACGCCTGTTGCATGGCGAGGAAGAGCAGATCGCCTTCGGCGCGCGTCTGGGGCGGGCGCTCGGGCCACGTGCGCTGGTCTTTCTCGAGGGGGACATGGGTGCTGGCAAGACCACCCTGGTGCGTGGCCTGCTGCGCGCGCGCGGCCATTCCGGCGCGGTGAAGAGTCCGACCTATACCCTGGTCGAGCCCTACGAGCTGCCGGGCGGCCCTTGTTACCACCTCGATCTCTACCGTCTGGGCGATCCCGAGGAATTGGAATACCTGGGCTTGCGCGAGATGCTGGCCGAGCCGGCCCTGGTGCTGGTCGAATGGCCGGATCGGGGCGCGGGTTGGCTGCCGGAGCCGGACCTGCGCCTCGTGCTTTCCTATGCCGAAGATGGCATGGCACGGCGGGTGCGTCTGGGGGCCGGTACGGAGCGGGGGCGTATGGTAATTTCAGAGCTTTCTGGGGGATAACTCGATTGTTTTCTGAGAAATACTCCTTATCTGGATGTTTTTTCTGGAATTTCCAAGAATCCTGTGCTAGCTTTGAAGCATCCTGAGAGATCGAGTGAAAAGGGAATCCATGCGATACACCGTGCGTATCGTCTGTCTGCTCCTGTTGTTGCCCCTCTCGGCCCTGGCTGCACAGGTCCAGGGCGTGCGCCTGTGGACCGCGCCGGACCATACTCGCCTGGTGTTCGACATCGACCAGCCGATCGAGCACAAGATCTTCTCGCTGAGTGATCCCGACCGCCTGGTCATCGACCTGCGCGACACCCGCGCGGGCGAGCGGCTCGCGCCCAGCAAGTTGTCCGATCGCCATGTGCGTGGTGTGCGGCATGCGCAGCGCAAGGACGGTACCCTGCGGGTGGTGCTGGATCTCAACCAGGCCATGCGGCCCAAGAGTTTCCTGCTCAAACCCAACGCGGGCTATGGCCATCGCCTGGTGATCGACCTGTATGGAAAGGACAGTGGTCGCCCACGGGTGGCCAAGAGCGCGCGGGACATCAAACAATGGCGTGACGTGGTGGTCGCGATCGACGCCGGGCATGGCGGGGAGGATCCGGGGGCGCTGGGCTCGGCTCACCGTACCCGGGAGAAGGATGTCACCCTGCAGATTGCCCGGCGTCTCAAGCGCGAGATTGACGCCCTGCCGGGCATGCGCGCGGTACTCACGCGCAGCGGCGACTACTACGTGGGCCTGCGCAAGCGCATGCAACTGGCGCGTCGGCACAAGGCCGACCTGTTCGTCTCCATCCATGCCGACGCCTTCCGCGACAAGCGGGTGCGCGGTTCCTCGATCTATGTGCTCTCCAATCGTGGGGCCTCCAGCGAGGCGGCGCGCTGGCTGGCCGCGCGCGAGAACGCGGCCGACCTGGTCGGCGGGGTGAGCCTGGATGACAAGGACGACATGCTCGCCTCGGTGCTGCTCGACCTGTCGCAATCGGCGGCGCAAGAGGCCAGCCTGGCCGCCGCGCAGAAGGTCTATCGCAATCTCGCCAAACTGGGCAAGGTGCATGCGCGCCGTATCCAGCGTGCCGGATTCGTGGTGCTCAAGGCGCCCGATATCCCCTCCATGCTGATCGAGACCGGCTTCATCTCCAACCCCACCGAGGAGCGCAACCTGCGAAGTCCGGCCTACCAGCGCAAGCTGGCAAAGGCCATTGCCCGTGGTGTGGAGCGCTATTTCCACTCGGCGCCGCCGCCAGGCACCCTCATTGCCAGGCTGGAGCGCGAGCGCCGGCCGCGTGAACACGTGATCGCGCGTGGCGAGACCCTGTCCATGATCGCCAGTCGCTACCAGGTGAGCCTGGGCAAGCTGCGCCACGTCAACCGCATCAAGAACGACCGGCGCATCCGGGTTGGCCAGGTCCTGCGTATCCCCGAGACCTGAGGCCGCCGTCTCCGCATTTCTTGCATCGGCGCGGAATAATTGTCCGCAGCCGTCGTCTCCCTTGTGCAGGTGATGTTACCGCCTGAACACCGTTACGAGGATTCGAGGAGAGAGACTGATGAGAGGAATGTTGTTAGCGCTGGCGCTGCTGGCATCCGGTCTGGTCATGGCCGGAGACATGCGCCGGATCGTGTTCCATGTGGACGAGAACGATCCCAAGAAGATGAATATCACGCTCAACAATGCCGCCAACCTGAACAAGTACTACCAGGACAAGGGCGAAGAGGCACAGATCGAGATCGTCACCTACGGCCCCGGTCTTATGATGCTGCACGCCAAGAAGTCGCCGGTGAAAGAGCGCATTGCCTCCTTTGCGCAGAACTTCGACAACGTCAGCTTCAAGGCCTGCGCCAACACCATGAAGAAGATGAAGAAAAAGTCCGGCAAGGACGTCCCCCTGCTGCCGCAGGCCGAGGTCGTGGCCTCCGGTGTCATGCACCTGGTCAAGCGGCAGGAAGAGGGCTGGTCGTACATCCGACCCTGAGCCGGCTCCCTTTCGCCATTGCAACCCGGCCGCCACTGCGTGTGGGGCCGGGTTTTGTTTTCATGGCAAAATAGGCTCATGCCGCCCCGTATCCGCCAGCTCCCCTCGCAACTGGTCAACCAGATCGCCGCCGGCGAGGTGGTCGAGCGGCCTGCGTCGGTGATCAAGGAGCTGGTGGAGAACAGTCTGGATGCCGGCGCGCAGCGTATCGAGGTCGATGTCCAGCAGGGCGGGCTCAAGCGCATGCGCGTGACCGATGACGGGCATGGTTTGCATCCGGACGACATGCCGTTGGCATTGGCGCGGCACGCCACCAGCAAGGTTGCCTCGCTCGAGGATCTCGAGCGCATCGCCAGCATGGGCTTTCGGGGCGAGGCGCTGCCCAGCATCGCCTCGGTCTCTCGCCTGAGCCTGGTCTCGCGCGAGCGCGGTGCCGAGCATGCCTGGCGGCTGGATGCCGAGGCCGAGGCCCCGATGCCCGCTGCGCACCCCGAGGGCACCACGGTCGATGTCCGCGACCTGTTCTGGAACACGCCGGCGCGGCGCAAGTTCCTGCGCACCGAGAAGACCGAGTTCGGCCACATCGAGCAGGTGGTGCGCCGGCTGGCGCTGGCGTGTCCGACGATCGCCTTCCGGTTGACGCACAATGGCCGTGAGGTGTTCGCCACGCACCCTGCCGAGGATCGCGCGGGCCAGGAGCGGCGCCTCGCCGGCCTGCTGGGTGCGGCCTTCCTGGAGAACGCCCTGTACTTCGAGCACGAGGCTGCCGGCCTGTGCCTGCATGGCTGGGTGGCGCGCCCCGTATTCTCGCGCGCCCAGGCCGACATGCAGCATTTCTATGTGAACGGCCGCATGGTGCGCGACAAACTGGTCACCCACGCGGTGCGCCAGGCCTTCCAGGACGTGCTCTATCACGGCCGGCACCCGGCCTACGTGCTGTTCCTCGAGCTCGATCCGGTGCTGGTAGATGTGAACGTGCATCCGACCAAGCACGAGGTGCGCTTCCGCGAGGGGCGTCTGGTGCACGACTTCCTGTTTCGCACCTTGCATCAGGTGCTGGCCGAGGAGCGACCGGGTGCAACAGCGGCATCGCCGTTGCCCGAGGCCGAGCCCGCCGGGGCGCCGGCGGCCGCTGCGCGGGAGGAGGCGGTATTGTCTCCGCCGCCGGCGCAGCCGGGTCTGAGGCTGGGGGTGGGCGAGCGTCGCGGCGGTTACAGTGCGGCACTGGCCTGGCAGGCGCCGCCGGCTCCGTCTGTGGAGACGGAGACCGGTGAGCCGCAGGCGGAGGGCGAGGAGCTGCCACCGCTGGGCTTTGCGCTGGCGCAGTTGCATGGGGTCTATATCCTGGCGCTGAACGCTGCCGGGCTGGTGCTGGTGGACATGCACGCGGCGCACGAGCGTATCACCTACGAGCGTTTCAAGGCCGCGCGCGAGGGCGAGGGTATCAAGTCGCAGCCGCTGCTGGTGCCGGTCTCGGTGTCGGTGAGTCGGCGCGAGGCCGAGCTGGCCGAGCAGCACGCGGAGACGTTCGCCAGCCTGGGCATGCGGGTCGATCGCATGGGCGAGGAGGTACTGGTGGTGCGTGCCCTGCCGGCTCTGCTGCGTGATGCCGATGCCGAGCGCCTGTTGCGCGACGTGCTCTCGGACCTGGCCGTGTACGGCGAGAGCGACAGGGTGCTGGCCTCGGTCAACGAGGTGCTGGCGACCATGGCCTGCCATGGCTCGGTGCGCGCCAATCGCCGGCTTACCCGCGAGGAGATGGATGCCCTGTTGCGCGATATCGAACGCACCGAGCGCTCGGGGCAGTGCAACCACGGGCGGCCGACCTGGACCCAGCTCTCCATGGCCGAGCTGGACCGGCTGTTCCTGCGCGGCCGATGAGCGAGACACAGCCACCGGCCATCCTGCTGATGGGGCCGACTGCCTCGGGGAAGACCGAGTTGGCCATGCAGTTGGCCGAGCGCCTGCCGGTGGCCCTGATCAGCGTCGATTCGGCGATGGTCTATCGCGGCATGGACATCGGCACCGCCAAGCCTTCGCCCGAGGAATTGGCGCGTTGTCCGCACCGTCTGATCGACATCTGCGATCCGGCCGATCCGTATTCGGCCGAGCGTTTTCGTGCCGATGCCCTGGCGGCCATGGCCGAGATCACCGAGGCCGGGCGCGTCCCGCTGCTGGTCGGCGGTACCATGCTGTATTTCCGCGCCTTGCAGTACGGGCTCTCGCCGCTGCCGGCCTCCGACCCGGCGGTGCGCGGGCGTCTGGAGTCGGAGCTCGCCGAGCGTGGGCTGGCGGCGCTGCACGCGCGTCTGCGCTCGGTTGATCCGATCATCGCCCGGCGCATCCACCCCAACGACACCCAGCGTACCCTGCGCGCCCTGGAGGTGTTCGAGATCACCGGCCGACCGCTCAGCACACTCCAGGCCGAACGGGCGGGCGAGGCCATGCCCTGGCGTGCGATCAAGCTGGCGCGTGCGCCGGCTGAGCGCCAGGTGCTGCATCAGCGCATCGAGCGGCGTTTCCGCGCCATGCTCGAGGCCGGTTTCGAGGATGAGGTGCGCGCCCTGGTGGCGCGTGGCGATCTGCATCCGGAACTTCCGTCCATGCGTTCAGTCGGATACCGGCAGATGTGGGCCTGGCTGCGCGGCGAGTACGACCGTGAGGAGATGATCTGCCGTGCCATCGCCGCGACCCGGCAACTGGCCAAGCGTCAGATGACCTGGCTGCGCAGCGAACGGGATCTGCACTGGCTGGACGAAACGGGCGATTCCCTCCTGGATCAGGCGGTGAACTGCATCGAAAACTCCCTGAACTGACAGGGATGTCGGTGCATTGAGCCTTCTCATGGTGGACTGGTCCGGCTGTGCTATATTGGTGCCATGGTCCCGCCCGCACCGCATCCGGGCTCGGCCTGACCAACGGGTCCGGGTCGTCTTTTTCGGTCGCCATCGGGGTTGTCGCGATCCGGTCGGTCCCGTCTTTTTGTCACAACCTTATCAAAGCCATTAAAAACTCAAATAGAAACAAGGAGTCATGACGATGTCCAAGGGGCAGAGCCTGCAGGATCCCTTCCTGAACACCCTGCGCAAGGAGCGCATTCCGGTATCCATCTTTCTCGTCAATGGCATCAAGCTTCAGGGCACCATCGAGTCATTCGACCAGTTCGTGGTGCTGCTGAAGAACAGCGTCAGTCAAATGGTCTACAAGCACGCCATCTCTACCGTGGTGCCGGCGCGTAACGTACGGCTCCAGCAGGCCCAGGCCGGCGATGACGAGGGTGATTCCGGCCGCCCGTGATGTCCATCCGCTGTCATTTCTCGACAGGCCTCGCGGCTGTGCCGCGAGGCCTGTTCGTTTGCCGCCCGGCCGCTGGTGATGTTTGAGCGCCCGCAGCGCGGCGAGCGTGCCATCCTGGTTCATGTTGCCTTTCACGGGGCACCCGATCCCGAGGCCCTGCGTGAGTTCTCGGAGTTGGCGATCTCCGCCGGGGCCGAGCCACAAGCCCTGGTGACCGCCCAGCGCCACGCCCCGGACCGACGCCTCTTCGTGGGGTCGGGAAAGGCCGAGGAGATCCGCGCGGAGGTATTGGCCCGCGAGGCGCAGTTGGTGATCTTCGACCATGAGCTCTCGCCCAGCCAGGAACGCAATCTCGAACGCTTCTTCGAATGCCGGGTGCTCGACCGCACCGGCCTGATCCTCGACATCTTCGCCCAGCGCGCACGTTCGCACGAAGGCAAGCTGCAAGTGGAGCTGGCGCAGCTGCGCCACCTGTCTACCCGTCTGATCCGTGGCTGGACACACCTCGAGCGCCAGAAGGGCGGCATCGGCCTGCGCGGCCCGGGCGAAACCCAGCTGGAGACCGACCGGCGGTTGCTTGGTCAGCGCATCGACCAGATCCGCCGCCGCCTGGCGCGAGTGGACAGCCAACGCGCCCAGGGTCGGCGTGCCCGCCAGCGCGCGGAGACGCCGACCGTTTCGCTGGTCGGCTATACCAACGCCGGCAAGTCCACCCTGTTCAACCGCCTGACTGACGCCCATGTCTACGCGCAGGACCAGCTTTTCGCCACCCTGGATCCGACCTTGCGCCGGCTGGTGCTGGACGGTTGTCCTCCGGTGGTGCTGGCCGACACCGTCGGTTTCGTCTCGCGCCTGCCCCACGACCTGGTGGCCGCCTTTCGCAGCACCCTGCAGGAGACTGCCGAGGCCGACCTCTTGCTCCACGTGATCGACGCGGCCAGCCCGCGGCGTGCCGAGAACATCGCCGAGGTCGAAGACGTTCTGGCGCAGATCGGCGCGCTGGAGGTGCCGCGCCTGAACATCTACAACAAGATCGACTGCATCGAGGACGCCGAACCACGCATCGACCGCGATGCTTCGGGCCGCGCCGTGGCGGTCTGGCTGTCGGCGGCCGACGGTCGGGGGTGCGACCTGCTGTTGCAGGTGCTGGCCGAGCGCTTTGCCGAACAGGCGGTGCGGCGGCGCATCTGTCTGCCACCCGAACAGGGGCGGCTGCGTGCCCTGCTGTTCGCGCGCGGCTGCGTGCCCTGCTGTTCGCGCGCGGCCGGGTGCTCGCCGAGGAAGCGACCGATGATGGCGGTTGCTGCCTGGAGGTGGAACTCGCGCCGCAGGAGTACGAGCGCCTGCGCAAGCACGAGACCTGGTTGGCCTCGCATTGGCCGGCATTGGGCGAAGACTGCCTTACCGCGTAGGCTGCGCGGGCAAATGAACGCGGACAGCACCGCCCGGTGTTGATAGACTTGCGTTCAGAGGTTCATCTCACTTGGAGTCATGCATGGCGTGGAACGAGCCGGGTAATGGCAATCGCGACCCTTGGAACAACAAGGGCGGCGAAGGTCCCCCCGATCTGGACGAAGTGGTTCGCAAGCTGCAGGACAAGGTCGGTAGTCTGTTTGGCGGGCGCGGCGGTGGCGGTGGTAGTGCCGGTGGCCGCCGCGGTTTCGGCATGCTGGGCATGGGCCTGGTCGCGGTGGCGCTGATCGCTGCCGCCATCAACAGCTTCTATATCATCCAGCCCGCCGAGCGCGGCGTGGTGTTGCGTTTCGGTGCCTACCACGAATTGGTCGGTCCGGGGCCGCATCTCAAGCTGCCGTTCGTCGACAGCTACCAGGCGGTGAATGTCGACCAGATCAACAAGTTCGTGCACCGAGCGCAGATGCTGACCAAGGACGAGAACATCGTCGATGTTACCGTCGAGGTGCAGTTCCGCGTCCAGGACCCGGCCGACTTCCTGTTCCAGGACGCCAATCCGCCGCTGACCCTGCGCAATGCCATGGAGTCCGCCCTGCGCGAGGTGATCGGCAAGAGCAATCTGGATGAGGTCATCACCGAGAACCGCAGCGGCACCGCCCTGTCGGTGCAGAAGGGCACCCAGGACCTGGTCGATCTGTACCGTGCCGGGCTCAAGGTGCTCAACATCAACATCCAGGATGCCAAGCCGCCAGAGGCAGTGCAGGACGCCTTCGCCGACGCCATCAAGGCGCGCGAGGATCGCGAACGGGTGCAGAACCAGGCGCAGGCCTATGCCAACGACGTGGTGCCGCGCGCACGCGGTGCGGCGGCGCGCCTGCTTGAGGACGCCAAGGCCTACAAGGCCAAGGTGGTGGCCGAGGCCGAGGGTGAGTCCAAGCGTTTCCTGGCGCTGCTCGCCGAGTACGAGAAGGCACCGGAGGTGACCCGTGACCGCCTGTACCTGGAGAGTATCCAGGACGTGCTCCAGGGCACCGGCAAGGTGCTGTTGGATGTCAAGGGTGGCAACAATCTGACCTACCTGCCGCTGGACCGGCTGTTCAAGCCGGGCGCGGGTAGTGTCGGCATCGACCGCGACGTGGTATTGCGTCCGCAACAGAGCAATCCGCAGGAGGTGGAACTGCCGGGCGTCACCCGCTTGCCCCGCCGGCCCGCCCGTTCGGTCTTCCCGCGCGAAAGAGGTAGCCGCTGATGAATTCCGCCAAGCCGATATTCCTGCTCGTCCTGCTGGTCGTGGTGGTGGGCCTGCTCAATGCCTCCTTCTTCATCGTCAAGGAGAACGAGGTGGCCCTGCGCCTGCAACTGGGCGAGATCGTCGATTCCAACTACGACCCCGGCCTGCACTTCAAGACACCGCTGGTGCAGAGTGTGAAGGTCTTCGACAGGCGCATCCAGACGCTCGACCTGGAGCCCGAGCGGTTCCTCACTGTCGAGAAGAAGTTTGTGGTGGTCGATTCCTACGCGAAGTGGCGTATTTCGGACGTGGCGCAGTACTTCCGCTCCACGCGCGGCAGTCCCACGCAGACCGCGCGTCTGCTCTCGGCGCGGATCAACGCCGCGCTGCGTGACGAATTCGGCAAACGCACCATCCGTGAGGTCGTCTCCGGCGAGCGTACCGAGATCATGCGCAAGCTGGCGCGCGAGGCCGATGTCGCGGCCGCCGACCTGGGGGTCGAGATCGTCGATGTGCGCGTCAAGCAGATCGACTTCGAGGAGGCGATCAGCGAGAACATCTACGAGCGCATGCGCACCGAGCGGCATCGTGTGGCCGCCGAGCTGCGAGCCGAGGGCGCCGAGGCGGCAGAGCGCATCCAGGCCAATGCCGACCGTCAGCGTACCGAGATCCTGGCCACGGCCTACCGCGATGCCGAACTGCTGCGCGGTGAAGGCGATGCCCTGGCCGCCCAGATCTATGCCCAGGCCTTCGATCGCGACCGTGAGTTCTACAACTTCTGGCGTAGCCTCAAGGCCTACCGCGAGGTCTTCCGCGACGGCCAGAGTCTGATGGTGCTCGATCCCGACTCGGAATTCTTCCGCTACTTCAAGTCGCAACAGCCCCTCAAACCCTGATGATGCCGGGGGCGTCATGCCCCCCAACCCTCGATCGTGAAGGCATCCGGTCGGAGAGGGGGCGCGGCCTTGTTGCTGGCGAGAGCTGCAATCTGTAATGCAGTATGGATAGGGCAGACGACTATTTGTCGGCGGACTTGATTGGTTCCGCCTGTACTTTATGTGGGCGATTTGCGAAAATCGCCCGGTTTTCGGTGTGTCGCCGAGAGCCTATCGACCGACCGGCCGGGGTTTCCCGGCTTTTTTGTGGGAATCGGCATGTGGCAGGATTTTCTCGCGGCGCTGGCACTGGTGTTCGTGATCGAGGGCATGCTGCCGTTTCTTTCGCCCGGCGGCTATCGTGACGCAGTGCGCCGGCTCGCCGAGCTGGGCGACCGGCAGCTGCGCGCTTTCGGGCTCGGCGCCATGGCGTTTGGCGTACTGCTGCTGTACCTGGTGAGATCATGAACGTGCAAGATCGTAGCTGGCTGTTGCCCGAAGGCATCGATGAGCTGCTGCCCGAGCAGGCTGCGGCGCTCGAGGTCCTGCGTCGCCGCCTGCTCGACACCTACCGGAGCTGGGGTTATCGCCTGGTGATCCCGCCGGTGATCGAATACCTCGATTCGCTGCTCACCGGTGCGGGCAAGGACCTGGAACTCCAGACCTTTCAGCTCACCGACCAGCTCAGTGGGCGCCAGCTCGGTATCCGTGCCGACATGACGCCGCAGGTGGCGCGCATCGACGCCCACCAGTTGCAGCAGCAGGGGCCCACCCGGCTGTGCTACATGGGCAGCGTACTGCGTACCCGGCCGGACGGCTTCTCCTCCTCGCGCAGCCCCTTGCAGATTGGTGCCGAGCTGTATGGGCACGCCGGCATCGAATCGGATGCCGAGGTGCTCTGCCTGATGATGGAGACGCTGCGCATCGCCGGGCTGCCCGAGATCTATCTCGACCTGGGACATGTCGGCATCTTTCGTGGTCTGGCGCGCCAGGCCGGGCTGGACGAGCAGCAGGAGGCCGCGCTGTTCGAGGCCCTGCAACGCAAGGCGCGGCCCGAGATCGGTGAACTGGTGGCCGGTTTCGATCTGCCGCCCGCGCAGGCCGCAATGTTCGAGGCCCTTGCTGACCTGAACGGCGATGCGGGGGTGCTGGCGCATGCGCGCGAAGCGCTGGCAGAGGCGCCGCAGGATGTGCTGGCGGCGATCGACTACCTGGAGGCGCTGGGCCTGCAGCTCGGGCACAGCTTGCCGGAGACCCCGGTACATTACGACCTGGCCGAGTTGCGTGCCTATCACTACCAGACCGGAGTGGTGTTCGCTGCCTTCGTTCCGGGGCAGGGCAACGAGGTGGCGCGCGGTGGTCGCTACGACCACATTGGCGAGAAGTTCGGGCGTGCGCGCCCGGCCACTGGTTTCAGCGCCGATCTCAAGACGCTGATGCTGCTGGGTGACGCCGGTGCGCCGATGGAGGAGCCGGCCGTGCTGGCACCGGCGGTCACCGATCCGGCGCTCGACGCACGCATCCGTGAACTGCGTGCGGCCGGTCGCGTGGTGATCCGTGAGCTCCCTGGGCAGGCGATATGTCCGGACGAGGCCGGCATCGGCGAACAGCTGCGACTGGAGGACGGAGACTGGGTGCTGCGTCCGTACGAATGATCGATCAAACCAACATTGGCAGGACAGACAAGTGGGCAAGAACGTAGTCGTCATTGGCACCCAGTGGGGTGATGAAGGCAAGGGCAAGGTCGTGGACCTGCTCACCGATCGCGCGGACGCCGTGGTGCGTTTCCAGGGGGGGCACAATGCCGGACATACCCTGGTGATCGATGGCAAGGAGACGGTGTTGCACCTGATCCCCTCGGGCATCCTGCGCGAGAACGTGCGCTGCCTGATCGGCAATGGCGTCGTGCTCTCGCCCTCGGCGCTCATCGAGGAACTCGAGCAGCTCGAGCGGAACGGTGTGGACGCACGTTCACGCATGGGCATCAGCGAGTCCTGCCCGGTGATCCTGCCGTATCACATTGCGCTCGACCAGGCGCGCGAGGCGGCGCGCGGCAAGAAGGCCATCGGCACCACGGGTCGCGGTATCGGCCCCTGCTACGAGGACAAGGTGTCGCGGCGGGGTATCCGTCTGGGCGAGATGCTCGATGCCGATCATTTCGCAGAGCGCCTGCGCGAGGTGATGGACTATCACAACTTTGCGCTCGAGCATTATTTCAAATTCGACACCGTGGGTTACCAGCAGGTGCTCGACGAAGCGCTGGCGCAGGCCGAGCAGATCCTGCCGTTGATCGAGGACGTGCCCGGCACCCTGCACCGGCTGCGCGCCGAGGGCAAGAACGTGATGTTCGAAGGCGCCCAGGGTGCGTTGCTCGACATCGACCACGGCACCTATCCCTATGTCACCTCCTCGACCACCACCGCGGGTGGCGCGGCCAGCGGCAGCGGCGTGGGTCCGCGGGATCTCGACTATGTGCTGGGCATCGTCAAGGCCTACACCACCCGCGTCGGTGCCGGTCCCTTCCCCACCGAGCTGTTCGACGGTGACGGCAACCATCTGGGCGAGAAGGGGCACGAGTTTGGCGCCACCACTGGCCGCAAGCGTCGTTGCGGCTGGCTCGATGCCGTGGCACTGCGCCGATCGCTCAAGATCAACAGCGTCACCGGTATGTGCATCACCAAGCTGGACGTGCTCGACGGCCTGGAACGCGTGAAGATCTGTGTCGCCTATCGGCTCGGCGGCAAGGAAGTCGATACTCCGCCGGTGGGTGCCGACCGCTTCGCGGAGTGCGAGCCGGTGTTGATTGAAATGCCGGGCTGGCAGGAATCGACCGTCGGCGCCACTTCGATGGACGAGCTGCCGGCGGCTGCGCGCGCCTACCTGAAGAAGATCGAGGAACTGTGCGAGACGCCGATCGACATCATTTCCACCGGCCCTGATCGTGCCCAGACCATGGTGCTGCGTCATCCTTTCGAATGAACGCATTCGCTGCGTGAAGCCAGTTAAGGTTCCCGCATCGTCAGCCGTTATACTTTCTGGAGTAACGGCCACCGGGCGGTCGTTGCCGGAGAGTAGAGGGTAATGCGAGAACCCGCCATTCCAGGATTTTTCCGCTTATGCCTGCTGGCGGTCACGGGTTGGCTGCTCGCCGGTGCGAGCCTTGCCGAGGTCGTCGAACTGGAAATGGCCGGAGGCCTCCCGGCCACGGCCGAGTTGCTGGAAGGCGATGCGGAAGGGGCGGACCCGGTGCTCATTCTGCACGGTTTTCTGCAGACGCGGGAGTTTGCGACGGTGCGACGCCTGGGCGAAGCACTGAACGAGGCGGGGTATATGGTGCTGTTGCCGACCCTGAGCCTGGGTGTGCCGCGTCGCAGCCAGAGCCTGCAGTGCGAGGCGCTGCACCTCCACGACCTGGATGGTGATGGGCGGGAAGTGGCTCGCTGGGTCGAATGGCTCTCCCGGCGAACGGGCCGGCGCGTGGCGGTGATTGGTCACAACGCCGGGGGGGCGTGCTGAGCCGTTACCTGGCCCGGTATCCTGATGCGCCAGTGGCACGTGTCATCATGCTCAGCATCGCACCCCAGGTAGGGGGCGTCTTGTCTTCTGAGCCCGAAGTTGCCGGGCAGCTAAGTGAATACCGGTTGGGCTATTGCGGCCGTTATCCCACGACGCCCGCAGCCTTCCATTCCTACAACGATTGGTCGCCCGAGAAGATGGTGCGCGCCATGGTAGAGGCGAAGGTTCCCGTGTGTGTGATCGTAGGGTCCGATGACAAGCGGCTCGAGGCAGGCTGGATTCGCAGGGTGCGCAAGAGCGGCGTGGACCTGCGTGTCATCGAAGGTGCCAATCACTTCTTCGACAGTGCTCACGAATTCGATCTGCAGGATATGGTGGAACAGGTCCTGTCGGGCGATAGCTGACGGGCAACGACCATGGCCGGCATCAGTTTTTCTTTCCGGCATTATGCGCTCTGGCTGGTATTGTTGCTGGGCGCAACCTACGTGCTTTTCGGCCTGGTTGCCTACCACCAGTACGAGACAGCCAAACAGACCATCGAGGATAGCGAGCAACAGGTTGCCGCCAGCGAGCTCGAGGCGGCGATTCATCGCACGATTGCGATCCTGCAAGAGGAGGCGGAGCGCTTCATCCAGTGGGACGAGCTCTACCAGCAGCTCTACAGCCCCACCTATTTTTCCTACTGGTACGCCCATCGCATTCGCAGTAATCCCGAGAAGCAGGCCTATTTCGAGGACTTGATGGTGTACGACGCCGAAGGGAACGCACTGGCGGTCTTCGAGGGCAACAGTTTGCCGCGTTCGATGGAGACCAGTGGAGCGCAGGATCGTTACCTGCCGGCCGGCAAGGATGTTAGGGTCATCCTGATGCGTCCCTTGCGACGCGCGGGTGCGACGAAGGTCGAGGGATACCTGGCATTGAGTGCCCGCCTGTTGCCCAATATCCGCAGGCGACACCTGTTCAACAGAATTGTTTCCCAGACCCTGTATTTTGTGTTGCAGGAACCGACGACACGGGTGGCTGACCTGGTGGCCGCCGCCCGCTTCGATCTGCGCCAGACGCTCACCATGCAGGCCATGGACGAGCTGGTGTTGCGCCTGATCCTGCTGTTGGGTGTGCTGGTGCTCTTGCCGACCATGATATTGATGTATTTCTTCATGCATGTGGTAGGGCGCAACGTGCAGCACGTACCCGAGGTGGTGGCTGCTCTGCGCAAGGGTGAGAGCCCGCACCTGTCGGTCTTGGAAGGGAGCGTGTTGAAGATTCGTGAGCTGGAGATGGCCGAGCAGTCCTTGCTCGACTATCACCGCGAACTGTCCCAGGTGAACGATGCGCTGGACGAGAAGAACCGCGAACTGTGGAATCTTGCCCATCTGGATGCACTCACCGGGGCACAGAATCGGCGAGCCTTCGAGCACTTCTGGAATACCTTGCAGTCGCTGGCCGAACGCGACCAGCGCTCCATGCGCCTGATGCTCTGCGATGTCAACCATTTCAAGGCCATCAACGACACCTATGGCCACGATGTCGGGGATGCGGTGTTGCAGGCGATCGTGCGTTGCCTGCAACGGGCACTGCGTCGAGGCGAGCAGCTGTTCCGCCTGGGGGGGGATGAATTCGTCTGCGTGTTGCTCGATTGCGACGATCGCCAGGCCATGGCGGTGGCTGCACGTTGCGCGCGGGAGGTGTCACGCTACCCCTTCCGCGAGGAGTTGGGGATCAAGGAACCGGTGCGCCTGAGTATCGGGATCTCGCCGGCGACCGATGACCCGACTACCCCGCTCAACGTGCTGTTGCGGCAGGCGGATGTGGCCATGTACCACTCCAAGCGCCCCAGCACGGGAGCGGTGACCATCTATCGTGAATCGTTGGATTCAGAGACCGGGCCGGTGTTTTCCAGCAGCGCCAACGAGGCGGTCTATCGGGCAATCGAGAAGGGCGAGGGGCTGTGCCTGTACTACCAGCCGGTGCGCAGCCTGGATGATGAACACATCAGCTATTACGAGGCGCTCTTGCGCATTCAGCATGGTGATGAAGTGCTGATGCCGGCCGACATCCTGCCGGTAGTGGAATCGCGCCGCCTGGAACGCGAGCTGGACCAGGCGGTGATGGACGAGCTCTTGCGAGCGCTGTACTCGGGGGTGATCCCCGCGGGCACGGGTGTTTCCATCAACCTGTCGGCCCCCTCTATCTCGGGCAGTGGCATCGTCTCCGCGTTGGAACCCTTCCGTCCCTTCCTGTCCGATATCCGCATCGTCATCGAGGTGACAGAGACCGCACTGATCACGAGCATGGAAGAGGCCAGCAGCAACCTGATGCATTTGCGTAACCAGGGATTTCTGGTGGCGCTCGACGACTTCGGCAGCGGCTATTCCTCGTTGCGCTATCTGACCACCATGCCGGTGGACATCGTCAAGTTCGACATCAGTCTGATTCGTGCACTCGGCCAGGAGGCGCAGTTCCGCCTGGTCAGCCACCTGGTGGATTTCATCAGTGATACCGGCCAGCGAACCGTGGCCGAAGGCGTGGAAGACGAGCAGGTGCTGCAACAGGTACGCGCGGCGGGGTTCGCCTGCATGCAGGGCTTTCTCGTGGGACGACCGCAGCCGCTTCGGCCGCGTGGGGTCAGCGAGAAATCAGCGTCAGCAGACGTTCCCCCCGACGCAACCTGACCTGCCAGATACGGGGAGTGCTTCGCAGCAGCTGGGTGAGCTGTTCGATGCTGGTGACCCGGTGGCCGTTGACCTCGTAGATCACGTCGCCCTCGCGCAGGCCTTCGCGCCAGGCTGCGGAGCCGGCAGCGACCGTACCTACCGCGATGGCCGGGTTGCGGCCGAATCTCGATTCGTCCACCACCTCGCCGAGCAGGGCGCCGACCAGCATCGGTGCGATGCGCTCGCCCGGAACGAAGCCCGCGTAGGGATCGGCGATGGTGGCATACAGTCTCAGCGGTTTGCCATCGCGCAGTACTCGCAGGCGGATGTGCTGACCGATGCGTGCCAGCCCCAGGCGGGCATGGAAGTCGCTGGCGTTGGCGATCTCGTGATCGTCGATGTGGGTGACCACGTCGCCCACCTGCAGGCCGGCCCGTTCCGCGGGGGAGCCCGGGCGCACCTCGGCGATCAGCGCGCCGCGCGGGCGCTCCAGGCCCAGGGCACGCGCCAGGTCGCCGCTCAGGTTCTGGATGCTGACGCCAAACACGCCGCGCTTGAGTCCGCCGTATTCCACGATCTGGCGCAGCACCTCGCGCGCCAGGTTGCCGGGGATGGCAAAGCCGATGCCGACGTTGCCGCCACCCGGCGCCAGGATGGCGGTGTTGATGCCTACCAGTTCGCCGCGCAGGTTCACCAGCGGGCCGCCGGAGTTGCCGGGGTTGATGGAGGCGTCGGTCTGGATGAAGTTTTCATAGCCCTCGATGCCCAGGCCGCTGCGTCCCAGTGCCGACACGATGCCCGAGGTCACCGTCTGGCTGAGGCCGAAGGGGCTGCCGATGGCGACCACGAAATCCCCCACCCGCAGCTTGTCCGAGTCGCCCCAGGACAGGGCGGTGAGATCCTCGGCCGGGATCTGTAAAACGGCGATGTCCATTTCGGGGTCCTTGCCCAGCAGGCGCGCGCGGAAGCTGCGCCCGTCCTTGAGGGTCACGCGGATCTCGTCGGCCTCCTCGATCACGTGGTGGTTGGTCAGTACCAGTCCCTTGCGCGCATCGACGATGACGCCCGATCCCAGGCTCTGGTTCTGCCGTTGCCGTTCCTGGGGGATGCCCTCGAAGAACCAGCGAAAGAAGGGGTCGTCCAGCAGGGGGTGACGGCGCAGCTTGCGCTGGCTGCTGGTGGAGATGTTGACTACCGCGCCGGTGACCCGCTCCAGCATGGGGGCCAGGCTGGGCAGGGGCTCCCCGTCCACCGCCACCGGCAGCGCGGCGGGTGCGGCGGCGATCAGGCCGAGCAGCAGGATGATTGTGAGCAGCAGGCGTTGCATGGCGTCTCCCCGGGTCAACAAAAGAAAACCCCGCCGTAGCGGGGTGATGATACGCGATGCGGGATCAGGCCGCGTCGGCCGCCTTGTTTTCGTCCTCGACGCGATCGGCCTGGCCCTCGATCAGCTTGCCCTCCTGGCCTGCGGTGCGGATCTCGATGCGCCGCGGCTTCATCGACTCGGGTACTTCACGCACCAGGTCGATATGCAGCAGGCCGTCCTTCACTTCGGCGCCGGTCACCTGCACATAGTCGGCGAGCTGGAATACCCGCTCGAAGGCCGGCTGGACGATGCCCTTGTGCAGGTACTTGCGTTCCTGCTGTGCATCCTTGCGGCGGCCGGCCACGCGCAGGCGGTTCTCCTTCACCTCGATGTCCAGTTCGTCCGGGGAATAGCCCGGCACTGCCATGCTGATCCGGTACCGATCCTCGCCGGTCAGCTCGATGTCATAGGGCGGCCACCCCTCGGTATCCGCACGGCGCGCTGCCTCCAGCGCGTCGGTCAGGCGGTCGAAGCCGATGGCTGCGCGAAACAGGGGAGAAAAATCGAATGCCGTCATGATCTTGTCCTCCTTTTTCCGAAGCCTCGTTTCGTCTCGCGGTGCAGATAGGGACGCTGGCCGGGATTTCAAGAGGGGGCGCCGGACAGGTAGTCCATGGCCTATACTGGCGGGCCATTCGAACGGCAGGAGAGGTTTGCAATGTTCACCGGCATCATTCAGGCCATCGGAGAAGTGCGTCGCCTGGAGCCGCGTGGTGGCGATCTGCGGCTGCACATCGCCACTGGCAAGCTGGACCTGGGCGATGTGGTCCTGGGCGACAGCATCGCGGTCAATGGCGTGTGCCTGACCGCCGTCGAGCTGCCGGGCGACGGCTTCGCCGCCGATGTGTCCAACGAGACCCTGTCGCTGACCTCGCTGGGCAGCCTGCGTCCCGGCAGCCGGGTGAACCTGGAGAAGGCGCTGACCCTGCAGACCCGTCTTGGCGGGCACCTAGTGTCGGGACACGTGGACGGGCTGGGCGAGATTCTGGAGCGTCACGATGACGCCCGCTCGGTGCGCTTCCGGGTGCGTGCGCCGGACGAGTTGGCGCGCTACATCGCGCACAAGGGCTCGATCACGGTGGATGGCACCAGCCTGACGGTGAATGCGGTGGATGGCGCGGTGTTCGAACTGAACATCGTGCCACATACCCTGCAGGAGACCATCATGGACGAGTACGCGCCGGGCCGGCGGGTGAACCTGGAGGTCGACCTGCTGGCCCGTTACCTGGAACGTCTGCTGCTGGGCGAGCGCGCGGCCGAGGCAGGCAGCAGCGGGGTGGACCTGGCGCTGCTGGCCCGCGCCGGGTTCAAGGTCTGAGTCAGCCGCGTCGTTCGGCAAAGCCCAGCATGCGCTGAATGGAGACCACCGCACGCTGGCGGACCGCCTCGTCGATGTGGATCTCGCTCCGGCCCTCGCGCAGGGCGGTCTCGAGGTTCTGCAGGGCGTTCATGGCCATCCAGGGGCAGTGCGCGCAGGACTCGCAGGTGGCGCCTTCGCCGGCGGTGGGCGCAGAGATGAGTTTCTTGCCGGGAGCGGCCTGCTGCATCTTCCAGAAGATGCCGTCGTCGGTGGCGACGATGAACTCCTCGTTGGGCAGTTCCTTCACCGCCTTGATCAGTGCGGTGGTCGAGCCGACCACGTCGGCCTGGCCGACCACCTCGTCGGGCGACTCGGGATGTACCAGTACCGCCGCCTCGGGGTGCAGGCGGCGCAGGCGCTCGAGTGCGAAGCCCTTGAATTCCTCGTGCACCACGCAACTGCCTTCCCACAGCAGGATGTCCGCCCCGGTCTGGCGCTGCACGTAGCGGCCCAGGTGCTTGTCCGGGGCCCAGAGGATCTTCTCGCCGCGCTCGTGCAGGTGACGCACGATGTCCAGCGCGATGCCCGAGGTCACGGTCCAGTCGGCGCGCGCCTTCACCTCGGCGCTGGTGTTGGCATACACCACCACGGTGCGGTCGGGGTGCTGGTCGCAGAAGGCGCTGAAGGCCTCGGCCGGGCAGCCCTCGTCGAGCGAGCAGGTCGCGCCCAGGTCGGGCATCAGCACGGTCTTCTCAGGATTGAGGATCTTGGCGGTCTCGCCCATGAAGCGCACGCCGCAGACCACCAGGGTGCGGGCATCCGAACGCGCACCGAAGCGGGCCATCTCCAGCGAGTCGGCCACGCAGCCGCCGGTCTCCTCGGCCAGCGATTGCAGCTCGCTGTCCACGTAGTAGTGGGCGACCAGCACGGCATCGCGCTCGCGCATGAGCTGCTTGATGCGCTCGCGGAGCGCCTCGCGCTCGGCGGGCGAGAGTGCCGACCACCGCGGGTGCGGCGGCACCTGGATATGCGGCGAGGTCGGGGTGTTGGCGTATTGCGGTTTCATGCGCTTCTCCCATGAGGGAATGTATGAAGAAATCTTAGTGGATGCGGCGCCCGATTATGCGAATTCCCGTACTTCTTCCAGGGACCACAACCAGGCGGCGCCACGCACCCCGCTGGCGTCGCCGTGGCGGGGGGCACGATGCGGGTGCGCAGGGTGTCCGAGAACAGGTAGGGCGGCAGCCGCCGGGGCAGCTCGTTGTAGAGTGAGCGGATCTGGCCCATGCCGCCGCCGAGCACGATCACCTCGGGGTCGAGCAGGTTGATGACCGAGGCCAGGGCGCGTGCCAGCCGGTCGTGGTAGCGGTCCAGGGTAGTGCGGGCGCGCGGATCGCCGGCCTCGGCCGCGGCCACGATGGCGCGGCTGTCCTGGCCGGTTCCATGGTCGCGCGCCATGCCGGGGCCGGAGAGGAAGGTCTCGATGCAGCCGTGCCGGCCACAGTAGCAGGGGGGGCCGGGGAGTTCATCGTGCACGGGCCAGGGCAGGGGATTGTGTCCCCATTCGCCGGCGATGGCGTTGGGGCCGGCGAGCAGGCGGCCGTCGATGACGATGCCGGCGCCAGTGCCGGTACCGATGATCACCCCGAACACGCTGCGTGCGCCGGCTGCCGCCCCGTCCGATGCTTCGGACAGGGCGAAGCAGTCGGCATCGTTGGCCAGGCGTACCGGCCGGCCGAGCCGGGCCTGCAGGTCGTCCAGCAGGGGTTGGCCGTTGAGGCAGGTGGAGTTGCTGTTGCGCAACAGGCCGGTCTCGGGTGAGCGCGCGCCCGGGGAGCCGATACCTACCGGCAGGCGACCGCCGGGGTCGAGATGATCGACCAGTCCGGCGATGGCGTCCAGGGTGGCCTGGTAGTCGTCCTGGGGCGTGGCGATGCGCAGCCGGGGGTCGAGCCGGCCGTCGGCATGCAGCAGCACCCCTTCGATCTTGGTGCCACCGAGGTCGATACCAATGCGTGCGCTCATTCCCCGCTGCTGGCGACCCGCGGCTCGGGTGCCGCCACCTCGGCCTCGAGGTCCACGGGTGTCCGGCCCGAGGGGTTGGTGAAGCTGTCGTTGAGATCCTGCACGTAGCGGTCGGTGTCTTCCAGCACCTCGGCGATGCGCCGCCGGTCGCGGCGTGCCCAGCCGCGTGGCTTCTTGCTGAAGATGCTGCGCCAGGGCACGGTATTGGCGAGGAAGGCACCCAGCAGGTTGCCGCGGATGCCGCGCTCGGTGACCAGGCGTCGCGCCATGGCGCGCAGCGAGCGTGCGGCCAGCTTGCGGACCCCGAAGTGCAGGCCCAGCCAGGCCAGCCAGGCGCCCAGGGTGCCCAGGAACAGGCGCAACGGGCTCTGGCTCAGCCAGTGCCAGCCGGTCTGCGGCAGGTCGCTGTTCAGGTAGCCGTAGAGGAACAGGCCGCAGGCCAGGGCCAGGACCACGGCATCGCCGATCAGGGTGCGGCGGCGCCAGGCGCGGATCAGCTCGAGCAGTGCGGGGACGGTCTTCTCCTCGATGTCGCGCGCGGTCTTCTCCAGGCTGCCGACAATGCGGTAGGCACGTTCCACTTCTACCTGCTGCATGCGTGCGTAGATTTCGGCCAGGTCGGCGTCACGCTTCTTTTCGAAGCGGTCGCGAAGAGCCGGGTCCTCGATGGGGTTGGCTGCGCTCTTGCTGAAGATGGTGAAGAAGCGTCCGGCGGTGAGCCCGCGTTCCCCCAGGGCGCGCTGCCAGGCGGCGACGACCTCTTCGGGGTTGTCCTCGCGCGCGGTGGTGTCGAGCTGGTTGAGGATATAGAGGAACTTGCCGGAATCGGGCCGGTGGATGGTCTTGTTCACGAGGTGGTCGAGGGTGTCGCGCATTGCGCCGGGTTCGGGGTGGCGGCCGTCGAAGAACACCAGCACCAGGTCGGACAGGTCGATGATGTGATCGGTGATGCGCAAGGTGGAGGTGCGCTGGGCATCGGCATCGAATCCGGGCGAGTCGATGATGATCTTGCCGCGCAGGTGCTCGCTGCCGCAGGTCTTGAGCTGCAGATAGGCGTCGATGCGCGAGCCCTCGCCGGCGGCGACCTTTTCGATCTCGGCGCTGATCTTGTAGAAGGGAAAGCGCGGGTCGGAGTCCAGTGCCACGCCGGGCAGGGTGTGCGATTCCTTCTGGTTGCTGTAGCAGATGACGGTGAAGCGGTCGTCTACCGCCTGGTTGCCGCTGCGTTGAAGCTTCTCGCCGAGGTAGTCGTTGATGAAGGTGGATTTGCCCGCCGAAAAGGTGCCCAGCACCGAGATCAGGGGCCACCAGGGGATCTGGGGGGCGTGTGATTCGTCGTCGCCGAGCAGGCCCATGCGCCGGGTTACCAGGTCCAGCTTGCGGAAGCTCTGGACCGCGTTGAGCAGGACCGGGTTTTCCTGTTCGAGGTGGGTCTCGAGCTGTTTCAGGCGGTGTTCGATGACGTTACTGCTGCTCATGTTGTTCCACCCATAGCTGCGTCGGCCAATGTGGCCGATAGTATCCCGGCCATGTGGTCCCTGAACAGGGGGCGGATACGGGAGGGGTGGCCGATTCCGGGTTTTCCTCCATCCGCTTCCTGACGATGGTCAATTGCAATGGCGCCCTCCCGTGGGAGATAATCGCGCGCATCATGTGGTTCCGATAAGGGCTGTTCCCGGCGCGGAAATTGCGCTCCAGATCCGGGGGTGGGGCCGGGTCCCCGCTGCCGCGCAACAAGGACCTTGTAACGACCATGCGAAGTATCCTGACAGCCGCTGTCATAGGCGTAATGAGTCTGGTCGGCCCGGTACTGGCCGATACAGTGGATTCCGTCGAGATCTTCGAGGTGAAGGCATCCACCGAGCAGCCGACCGTGGCCATCGGCGGCACGGTGGTGCCCTATCGTCGGGTGACCCTGGCCGCGCAGTTGCCGGGACGGGTCAAGTTCGTGGCTGGCGTGGAGGGCGACTTCTTCAAGGAAGGCACCCTGCTGGTGGCACTTGACGAGGACGAGCTGCTGGCCAAGCGTGCCGCGGCCTATGCCCAGTACACCGCCGCCGAGGCCGAGCTGCGCAACGCCGGGGTGCAGTACTCGCGCGAGCTGTGGTCGCCCAAGTCCAAGTCCGCGCCCGGCGGCATGGGGCTGCCCAACCTGTTCGACCAGATGTTCACCGGTGCGGCCGAGGACTTCTTCGGCGAGCGTGATCGCGATGCCGAGCGTCAGGCCGACTTGTATGCCTCGACCACGCGCATCGAGCAGGCACGCAGTGCCATGCTGCGGGCCGAGTCCGAGATTCGCGCCATCGACGCCAAGCTGCGCGACACCAAGAGCCTGGCGCCCTTCGACGGCGTGATCATGCACAAGTACGTCGAGGAGGGCGACACCGTGCAGCCGGGCCAGCCTCTGCTCGATTTCGCCGACATCAGCTGGCTGCAGATCGAGGTGGACCTGCCGGCGCGGCTGGCCCAGGGGCTGCAACCAATGATGATCCTTTCGCGTGCCGCCACTTTCGACGATCATCCCGGCCCCGTGGACATCCGCGTGGCCCAGATCTACCCCATGGCGGACGTGCAGCGGCATACCGTGAAGGTCAAGTTCGACATCCCGCAGGGAGTCTCCAAGCCAGGGATGTACGCCAAGGTAATGATCCCCGACACCTCGCAGGCCGCCAGCATGGCGCGGCTGCCGGCCATCCCCACCTCGGCCATCATCTACCGGGGCAACCTGCCTGTGGTCTATGTGCAGAACGCCGAGGG